>JANYEE010000195.1 GCA_025363275.1 Burkholderiales bacterium
CCGGTGATGACGGCGCCGACCAAACCGTAGCTGGCATCCACATAAATGCTACCCCAGGTGTTGAGCGTGGCGGGGGCGCAATCGCTGAGTGTGGCCTGGCTGGACTGCGTGGCCTGAAAACCAGTGACGCCTTCAAAGTCAGCAGCAACCGGCACTCCCGCGGTTAAAACTACGGAACCGTTGCAAGACCCGGACAGGATGAATTCTTCGGTGCTACCGGCCAGCGTGCGCGCCTTCCAAGCCGCCTGCAGCGGGAATCCGTCTGGCGTGGCGGGTGGCGTCGGTGGGGAACTACCGCCACCGCCGCCGCAAGCGCCGAGCGCGCTGGCCAGCAGCACGAGGCTCAGAGCAGCCAGGCGGCGCGATATCGTGTGGTGAAAAGTCATAGTCTTCCCGTTTGTACCCAGAACCGGTACCGACCGGTCGCCCGAATTGACAACGCTTTTCCTTCCTGTTCACGGGTTTGCTTCACCGGGCACTTGGCGATACTGTTTCGATGATGAAGAAATCCAATTGGAGTGTAGTGGCGCTCGCGCTTGCCGCTTTGCTGTCGGCCTTGTTGAGCGCCTGTGGCGGCGGCGGTGGGGGTGACACGGGTACCACTGCGCCGGTTACGCCCGCCACTCCCATTCCTACCGTACTCACGTTAAGTGGTTCCGCTGTCGTCACCGGCGTTGCCGCAGCGGGCGCCCCCTTGTTGGGCGCGGCCATTCGGGTCATAGATGCCAAGGGCAGCCCGGTCACGCTACTGGACGCTGCGGGCACTCGCGTGACCAGCCTGCGCGGCAGCACCGCCGATGGCTCCTACCGCCTGGTGCTGGCTGCCGACAAAACGCCCTTACCCCTGCTGATTCAGGCTGCGGGCGTGGATGGATCGGGCCTCCCCGTAGTTCTTCACACGGCACTGATCAGCAACACGCTGCCCCTGGTGGCGCACATCACGCCCATTTCGGAAGCCTTGGTGGGCCTGGTGGTAGGCGCTGCGCCCCGCACCGTGTTTGCACAGCCTGCGCTGGCCGCCAGTAATGTGCCGCTTCTGAGCACCGCTACTGCGCTGACCAGTGCGTCTGACCAGCTCAAGGCAGTGCTTGCCACCAACATCACCGATACCAAGGTCACCAATTCCAAAACGCTGGATCTGTTGGCGGACACCAGCTTCCTGGCCAACCGCCTGACAGTAGATGCAGTGCTGGACGGCACCCGCATCCAGGTGGTCAAAGACAACGGCGGGCGCGACATCGTACAGCTGAGCAACAAGTTTTTGACACCCGGTACCGTCGAGGTGGTGATGGACCTGGCCACCGCGCGCGCAGAGCTGCTATTGGGCGCCACGGGCAGTGTAGCCAAAGCCATTACATCGACATTGAAAGTAGCCACCAGCCCCCACAAAGCGAGTCTGCTAAGCCTGCCCACCATCGACGCGCTCACTGCCAACATCAACAACCAGATTGTGCAAGGCGCCAACAGCGCCACATTCACAACTGCTGTGCTGGGGGTCTACACCCAACAAGATGGCCGCAGCAAAACCGCGATGGCAGACCTGCTGGCAGCCTATGCCGCCAGTAACTTGCAATTGGGCCGATGGAGCCTGCTGGGCTGTGTCGACGACCCCATTCCAACCAAAGGCTGCACCAGGTTCCAGTCAGCCGCATTGGTCATCAACGGCGCGGGCCAGGCAGTGGGTGTACTGAATGAGACGCTGGGCAACGATACGGCAAAGCCGGTGAAGTGGACCCTGTTGGGCAATGGCCGCAGCGGTACCGTGCGCATTCAGCAGGTGGCCCAGTTACGGTTGAATCTGGATGGCTCGGTGCCCGCGGGTGGTCCAGCCGCAAGCAACGGCTTGCAATTGGTGGCACCTGCGCTAGATGGAGCCAGCGTTGTGTTGAACAGTGCTACGGTGCAGGTACCCAGTGGCTATGGCGTGCGCCTGGTGCCTTGCTTGACCCGCGATTTGTGTGTGTCGCCTGCGGCGCCCACCCTCGTGGCCACCGGAGAGCTCAGCGACACCCTGCTGCAGCAAACCCCTGGCTGGATTGGCAGCCAGGATGCCGCACTCGGGGCGCTGTATATCGCCACCATCACGCCGCCCACCGGCGTTCCAGAGACCTTCAACACCTACCTCCGGTCCAAGCTGGCCACGGACCTAAGCACTGGCCTTTTCCCCAAGCCGGACACCCCCTTAAGCCTGGCCACCATCAATGGCGACCTGCTGCTGAGTTGGCGCTCCTGGGCCGATGCCAATCCCGACATGCAAGTGCGCAGCGTGCGCTTGGTAGCCAACAGCCCCGCAGTGATCCGTGACTTTACGTTGGCGGGCCCGATGGCGACTTCGGTGTTCCTGCCAGCGCCAACCACGCCCATCACCAGCTTTCAAATCTGGCTGGGTGCCCAAGACAGCCTGGGACGCTGGTTTTACACGCAGCTCAAGACTGGCCTGTAACCAACAGACTAGGTGCTGGAACCGGCCTGGGCCATGCGCTCGCTTTTCCAGTACACATCGTCGCCCACTGTGCCATCGGTGCGGTGGCGGTTTAACACGCGCGACAGCACAAACATCAAATCCGACAGGCGATTGAGGTACTGGCGCGGTGTGTCCTTCAAAGCCTCTTCATTGCCCAGCGCCACCACGGCCCGCTCAGCGCGGCGCGCCACCGTGCGGCACACATGGGCCAGCGAGGCGGTACGGGTGCCAGCCGGCAAAATAAATTCCTGCAGGCGCGGCAGCGTGGCGTTGTGCTCCTCCAGTGCAGCATCCAGGCCCGCCACGGCCTCGGCTTTGAGTAACTCGTAACCAGGAATCGATAGTTCTCCGCCCAAGTTAAAGAGCTGATGCTGAATCTCTACCAGCAGGCTGCGCACTGCGTCGGGCATCACTTCGCAGAGCAGCACGCCGATGTGGGAATTGAGCTCGTCAACCTCGCCCATGGCGTGGACGCGCAGGCTGTTTTTAGAAACGCGGGTGTTGTCACCCAGGCCGGTAGTGCCGTTGTCGCCGGTACGGGTTGCAATTTGGGTGAGGCGGTTAGCCATAAAAATACTCCTGAGGAAGCGGGGTTGATGGCCCTATCGTAAACTGCGCAGTTATGAAAACCAAAGCTGCAGTCGCCTGGAAAGCAGGCTCCCCCCTGACCATCGAGACCGTGGACCTGGAGGGCCCCAAGTTTGGCGAGGTGCTGGTGGAAATCAAAGCCACTGGCATTTGCCACACCGATTACTACACCCTGAGCGGCGCCGACCCCGAGGGCATCTTCCCCGCCATCCTGGGCCATGAAGGCGCAGGCATTGTGGTGGATGTTGGCCCCGGCGTGACCACACTAAAAAGGGGTGACCACGTGATTCCGCTGTACACCCCCGAGTGCCGCACCTGCAAGTTTTGCCTCTCGCGCAAGACCAATTTGTGCCAGTTGATTCGCGGCACACAAGGCAAAGGCCTGATGCCCGACGCCACCAGCCGCTTCAGCCTGGACGGCAAGCCGATCTTCCATTACATGGGTACGTCCACGTTCAGCAACTACACGGTGGCCCCCGAAATCAGCCTGGCAAAGATCCGCGAAGACGCGCCGTTCGACAAGGTTTGCTACATCGGCTGCGGCGTGACCACGGGCATCGGCGCTGTGCTGTTTACCGCCAAGGTGGAAGCGGGCGCCAACGTCGTCGTCTTTGGTCTGGGCGGCATCGGCCTGAACGTGATCCAAGGCGCGAAGATGGTGGGCGCCGACAAGATCATTGGCGTGGACATCAACCCCGAGCGCCAGGCCATGGCACGCAAGTTCGGGATGACGCACTTCATCAATCCCAAAGAGGTTCCGAACGTGGTAGACGCGATTGTGCAACTGACCGATGGCGGCGCCGATTACAGCTTTGAGTGCATTGGCAATACGCAGGTAATGCGCCAGGCGCTGGAGTGCACGCACAAGGGCTGGGGCCGCAGCATCATCATCGGTGTGGCCGAAGCGGGTGCCGAAATCAGCACACGCCCGTTCCAGCTGGTCACGGGCCGCAAGTGGGAAGGGTCGGCGTTTGGCGGCGCACGTGGCCGCACGGATGTGCCCAAGATCGTGGACTGGTACATGGAAGGCAAAATCAACATCGACGACCTGATCACGCACACCATGCCACTGGAAGATATCAACAAAGGCTTTGATTTGATGAAAAGCGGCGAATCCATCCGCGGCGTCGTCATTTATTGACAAATTTGAGCCGAATCAGCCGCTGGCCCAGGTGAAACCTGCCTAGACAGCTATACATTTCATAGCATCATGCCATCTTCACCGCTTCAGCTGACCAGTGAACACCCCTGCTTTGGCGGCGTGCAGCGCTTTTACCAGCACGCGTCCACCACCATCGGTCTGCCGATGCGGTTATCGGTGTTTTTGCCAGCGCAAGCGCAGCAAGGGCGTGTTCCCGCGCTGGTCTACCTGGCGGGGCTGACCTGCAACGAAGAAACGTTCATGACCAAAGGCGGCGCCCAGCGCTATGCCGCTGAGCATGGCTTGGCCCTGATCGCACCCGACACCAGCCCCCGCGGTGCCAACATCCCGGGTGAAGCCGATGCATGGGACTTTGGCTTAGCGGCAGGCTTTTATGTGGACGCCGTCCAAGCCCCCTGGGCCTCGCACTACCGCATGGAAAGCTATCTGGTGCAAGAGCTGCTGCCTACCGTCTCACAGCACCTGCCGGTAGACGGTGGCCGACTGGGCATCACCGGCCACTCTATGGGCGGGCACGGCGCGCTGACGCTGGCACTCAAATACCCGGATCTGTTTCGCTCAGTGTCTGCGTTCGCGCCCATCTGCGCACCCACCCAATGCCCATGGGGGCGGAAAGCGTTTGCAGGCTATCTGGGTGACGACTCCGCCACATGGCAAGCGCACGACGCCTCTGCGCTGATGGCACGCCAAACCCAGGCACCGTTTCCCCAAGGCATCCTGATCGACCAGGGCTTGGGAGACAAGTTTCTGGCCGAGCAATTGCACCCGCATTTGCTAGAAGCGGCCTGCAGCGCGGTAGGCCAGCCACTGAACCTGCGCCGCCATGCGGGCTACGACCATGGCTACTACTTTGTGTCGACTTTTATGGCCGACCATGTGGCGCACCATGCAGTATCACTGCTGCACAAATAAAACAGGCTGCTATTAAATCAATAGCTGTGCAGGCAAGCTTTACCTGGGCTACCGGGCGATTTGGCTCTTAAATGGCAAAAAAGCGACTCCTGGGAGTCGCTGAAGGGCCAGACGCGCATCTGGCCTGCCGGATCGGTATTTAGTTAACGGCTCACAGAACCTTGGGCCGATGCATCTCCACGGACTTGCGCGCTGTCACGCGTTGCCTGGGCCGAGCCGGAACCGCTTCCCACGAACTGGGCATTCGGCTTGGACGCGGACGCGGTAGCTGGTGGAGCGGTCGGAGCCGTTGAAGGCGTTCCTGTCGGGGTAGCGGATGCGCTGCTGTTGCGATTTACGCTCGAGAGCAACCCAGCCTTTGCATCGGCCGTGCCGTTGAACACACCGCGCCGCTCGACAACACCCTGGTTGCTTGCCTGACCCGACGCCTGGCCCATGGCTTGACCACTGGCTTGGCTGGTTGCGGCAGGTGCCTCGCTGGCGGATTGGGCAGCGCCCATCGCATTGCCTTTGGCCGCAGTGCTGCCTTTACTGAGGGTGCCCTGGCCGGCAGTCTCGCCCTCGGCCGTTACCTGGCGGGCGGATTGCAATGCGCGCTCACTGCGGGGCAACAACGTGGGGGTGTTTTGCGAGATAGAACCTTGGCCGGCACCCATGCCATTGACGTTCATGCCGCCAGTGCCGAAACCACCGGCAAGGCCGCCGACGGCGCCGCCACCCACACCTCCGCCCAGCAAACCTGCGTGGGCAGGCGCCACAGCCACCACGGCAGACAACACCGCAGAAGTAATAAGACTACGAACCAGAGTTTGACGATTGATCATGATGAGAGCTCCTTCAGAGTTTGCAGAGCCAGCCAATCTGGCCCCTACAAATAAGACAACGAAGCCCGAAGCTGATTTATTCCCCGTCCAGTTGTAAACAATTGCAACCGGTTGCGCGCCACCTTGGTCAGAGCTTGTCGGCGTCCACCAGACCCCAACCGTAAATAGGGTCGCGCCCGACCGCACCCAAGTCTTTTGCCGTTGCGGCCAGGCGTGCCACTGCAGCCTGCGCCGCTGCTACATCGGGCTCTGGTAACTGTTGGGACAGCACCGCCGCTACCCGCGGCGAAGCAAACGAGGTACCCCGCACACTGGTGGTACCGCCCCCCATCTGCGCGGCATCGCGCTGCACACCCAGAGCGGCAAACATCACCTGTGGGCCCTGGGCCGCCTCGGGCAAAACCCGCTGGCTGCCCGAGACACCAGTCACACCCACCACCCCCGCGTAGGACGCGGGGTAGAGCGGCGGTGCAGCCGGTCCATCATTGCCCACGGCAGCGACTACCAAATGGCCTTTTCGGACCAGCGCCTGCACACTACGCTCAAGCAAGCGGTTGGCTGGCCCTACCAGGCTGATATTGATCACCGGCACCCGCTCTCGGGCCATCCACGCCAGCGCACTGGCCACGTCTTCGGCTGCGCCACCGGCCGGCTGACCACAGTAAACATCAGCCGCATACAAAGCGGCGCCCGACACCCGCATTAGCGATGCGACTGCCGTGCCGTGCTCGCTGGGGTTGGACTTACCCTGACAGCCCCAAGGACGCACCGTAGTGCCGCGCAGCGCGGCATGTTGGGCCTCTACGCCACTGTCCACCAGCCCCACGCGCAGCGCGGTGGTTGGCGCTGGGGCGGGGTTGGACCCTGCGCGTGGCGCAAGCACTGCAGACGCGCGAACAGTATCCGGCTCAGCCATACCGCTTGCGGTGTAGATGTGGTTGTAGTCCGCGTCCACCGAAGGTTGGGTCTGGCGCAGCGCCACCAGTGCGCGCGCGGTGGTCTGGCCGGGCGGCACCCGCAACACCACCTGGCGCAAGTCCAGCTCCGGGAGGTTTTCTTCACGCAACACCACAAAGCCCAAAGCCTGCGCCGCCTGCACCACTTCCGGAGCGGGTGACACCAGTACCAGTTCGGCGCGGCGCACGGGCTCGCCATGGGGGTCGGCCTCGATAAGATCGGAATGCTTGCGCAGCAGGTCGCGCACGGTGGTCAGGCGCAACTGCTGCAAAGGGACTGCGCTCATGGCGCCATCTAGCGCGGGCTGTAGCGGCAAGCGGCCCAACCCGGGCAGATTGGACAAACCCGGCAGGTTCAGGCGCGGCCCACCGAGTTGGGCCTGCGCCGGAATGGACAAAACACACATCAGTACGCAGCCCAGGCATGCGCGGGAAGTAAAAAACATGTTCATGCGATGATAACGAACGACCCAGGGAAGAAAATCCCTCTCTCATCCGTTGTACCTCAAATAGATGGCTGATCTCTCACCGACTGTGCGCGATGACATCGCCGCCCTGCTGCCGCGTTTGCGGCGGTTTGGACGCACACTCGCGCGCAATTCTGAAGATGCCGATGACCTGGTGCAAATTGCCGTGGAACGTGCGCTAACCCACTCCCACCAGTGGCAGCCCGGCACCCGGCTCGACAGTTGGATGTTTCGAATCATGCAAAACGCCTGGATAGACGAAAGCCGTGCCCGCGCGCGGCGTCAACAAACCTTTGTTGAAGAAGAGGCCGGCGAAAACGTGGGCGTCTCCCCCAACGAAGCGCAGATGGACGCGATCGCGGTGCGCAAGGCCGTGGCCCAGCTCAATGACGAACAGCGCGCCGTAGTGGGCCTGGTGCTGGTTGAGGGCCTACCCTACAAGGAGGCCGCGGATGTGTTGGGTATTCCTATTGGTACCCTGACCAGCCGGTTGGCGCGCGCACGCGAAACCCTGCAGGCCCTGCTGGCCGGCCCCACCGGAGAACGCCTATGACCGCCTGGAACGATAGCAACCTGATGGCATTTGTCGATGGAGAGTTGGGGAGTGAGGCCCGTGCGCAATTGCAGGCTGAGCTGCTTGAGAACACCTCCTTGCAGGAACGTGTGGCTGCTTTAACTCGGCAAAACCAGCGATTGGCCGCCGCCTTTACGCCGGTACTGGACGAGCCCGTACCGGACCGCTTGAGCCAACTGCTGCACGTATCAAGCGCGGTGTCTGAACCCACATCAGCCCCAGCACCTGTGGTCGATCTGGCCAGCGCACGGCGCGCCAAAACGCAGCGCAAAGCTGCCCAGGCCCAGGCTCAAGGACAGGCTTCGCCACGGCGGTCCTTCTCCAGCTGGGCCCAGTGGGGCGGCATGGCGGCCAGCGTGGTGCTGGGCGTCTTGATGGGCAGCCAATTACAAAGTGAGCGTGGTGGCAAGGGGGGCGATCTTGGCTTGCAAGACGGCCAGCTGGTGGCCGGCGGCGCGATTGAAAAGTCGCTCTCCACCCAACTGGCCAGCGACAACAGCAGTGCCACGTCCGTCGCTGTGCACTTAAGTTTTGTCGACAAGCGCGGGCAGTATTGCCGCACCTTCAGCACCGGCCAAGTGGCTGGCCTAGCCTGCCAGACACAGGGCCAATGGGCGGTGCAGCAACTGGCCCGTACCGAGGCAACGCCGGCGACAACCCTACGCCAGGCGGGCAGTGCCCTACCCCGCGCGGTGCTGGATGCGGTGGACCAGCAAATTAAGGGTGACGCGCTGAATGCGGATGCAGAGCGCGCCGCACGGGCCAGCGGCTGGAAGCGCTAGCGCTACAAAACCCACTCCATATTTGCTCCACATTTGCACGCCACAGTGCACTCCAACCAGGTCATTCCGGCCTGTTTTGGGAGACGCACCATGGCACCCCGTTTCACGCTTTCTACTTTAGCCGGTCTTACCGTAGCCTGCGCCGTGCAGCTGCTCACCGGCTGCGGTGGCGGTGACAGCACCTCTAATATGGCGGCTGCAGACCCTTCAGTCGCTGCGGCCGCGCCTGCGCCTGCCAACCCGCCGCCGCCACGCAGCGTGCCAACGCCGCCCCCACCTCCTCCATCCACGCCCACCCTGACCAGTCGGGCGCGGCTGGGTCAATCGATATTCAATGACCCCAACTTGTCAGAACCCCGGGGTACCGCCTGCGTGGCCTGCCACCAGGCCAACCAAGGCTTTGCGGGCAACCATGGCGCGCGCATTGGTGTCGCCCAGGGCAGTACGCCTACGGCTTTAGGCTTGCGCAATGCCATGACCAATAGTTATGCGGGTTCGGTGGGTGCGTTGCAATTTGTAACCACCGACGGCGAGACCGAAGCCCAGGGCGGTCACTTCTGGGATGGCCGCGCTGACACACTGGCACTGCAGGCCCTGGGGCCGCTACTCAACCCCCTGGAAATGAATAATCCCACCCGCCAGGCTGTTATCGAAAAAATCATGGCAGCGCCTTACGCAGCCCAGTTTCGCGCGGAATTTGGACCTAATGTGTTCGCCAACACCGATACCGCCTTTACGCAGATCGGTGTAGCTATTGCGGCGTTTGAAACTGCGGCACTGCAGCCCTTCAGCTCCAAATACGATGCCGTGGTGCGTGGCCGCGCGCAGTTTACGACGCAGCAGGCCCGTGGCATGGCCTTATTCCAAGACCCCAAGCGCGCCAACTGTGCGGGCTGCCATTTGATGAACCCCGGCAGCGGCAAACCAGAAGACTCTTTGTTCTCTGAGTTCACCTACTACGCCACTGGCATTCCGCGCAACACCTCGATCCCCCGCAATGCCAATCCTGCCTTTTACGACTTGGGCTTATGTGGCCCCGAGCGTACGGCGCCCACACTGCCAGCCAACGCGGCACCGGGCGTGACCATCAACGACTTCTGCGGCAAATTTCGTATGCCGACGCTGCGTAATGTGGCTGAGCGCCCGGCCTATATGCACAACGGGTTTTTCAACAACCTGGCTGAAGTGGTTCGCTTTTATTCCACCCGCAACAGCAACCCCCAGCGTTGGTACGGCTCCACGGGCCTGGCCAATGATTTACCAGCGCAGTACCGTGCCAATTTGGAAACCACCAAGGCACCTTTCAATCGTCCACGCGTCCAGGGTCCGGTTTTAACCGAGGCTGAAATCGCCGATGTCGTGGCCTTCCTGGGTACTCTGTCAGATGGGTTTCAAACCCCCTAAGATGCTTGCATGCAACTGCCTCGCCTCCGGCTTGCCCACCAACTATCCCTGCTGATGGCAGCAGCCGTGGTGCTGGCCGTGGTGGTGGTCGGTACGCTGAGTGCACTCAATTTACGTAATGGCTTCAGAGACTATTTGCAAGCGCGTGACGATGAACAACTGATGCGTCTGGTGGCCGTGCTGGAGCAGCGCTCGGTTAACGACCCCCAACTACAGTGGCTGCGCGATGAACCCGAACCGATGCGCAGCATCATGGACACGTTCAATGGCCGCCCGGGTAGGCCAAGGCGCGGCCCAGAGGGAGGCCCACCCAACCGACCGCCGCCGCCTTCGCCGCGAGACAGCCTGGGCGAGCGGCTCATCATCCGCGACCGCCAGGGCCAAGCGTTGGCAGGGCGCCCCCATCCGGCTGAGCGGCCGCGCACGGTGCGCGCCATCAAGGTCGGCGGTGTTGAAGTCGCATTTGCAGAACTCATGCAAGAACCCGAGCCCGAAGGGCTGGACGCCCGGTTTTTACAACTACAGACCCGCAGGTTGGTGTGGGCAGCCTTGGCGGCGATCGGTCTGTCGATTTTGGCAGCCTGGTGGCTGGCCGGGCATTGGAGCCGCCCGCTGGTAGCGCTGCAAAAAGCTACGCGGGCTATGGCCCGTGGGCGCGGCGCTCCGACGCTGCAGCCCAGTGGGGCACTTGAGATTGCCCAACTGGTCGACGATGTCAACCACATGGGCCAGGAACTGGACCGCCTAGAAAATGCGCGGCGTATGTGGATAGCGCAAATCTCGCACGAGCTGCGCACACCGCTCGCTGTACTGCGCGGCGAGATGGAAGCTATTGAGGACGGTGCCCGTCAGGCCACCCAAGAGGTCATGCGTCGCCTGCAAGGCGAAGTACTGCAACTGGGCCGCCTGGTGGATGACCTGCACACCGTGTCGGTGGCAGACATGGGCGCATTGCGCTGCACGCTGACCGAGGGTGACGCCCACGCCTGGCTATGGCGCGTGGCGCAGAGCTTTACAGAGCCTGCAGCCAAGCGCGGTCTGGACTTAAGCCTGCCCGTACGCGATGGCACACCCCTGCCCGTGCAATGGGACTTTGGCCGTATCGAACAACTGCTAGCCAACCTGATCACCAACAGCCTGCGTTACACCGACGCGCCAGGCCGAATCGCAATGCACTGGCGCAGCGAGGGTACCACCGTGGTGCTGACAGTGGAGGACAGCAAACCAGGCGTCAACAACGAAGATTTGAAGGCACTGTTTGAGCCGCTGTTTCGTGCGGACCGCGCGCGCCAGCGCAGCGCACATGGCGGCAGTGGCCTGGGTCTTGCCATCGTGCGCTCGATCGCGCAAGCGCACGGCGGCAGCGTTCAC
Source organism: Burkholderiales bacterium (assembly GCA_025363275.1). Classification (GTDB taxonomy): domain Bacteria; phylum Pseudomonadota; class Gammaproteobacteria; order Burkholderiales; family Burkholderiaceae_C; genus Allorhodoferax. Next base: position 11,505 of record JANYEE010000195.1, read on the forward strand.
GCAAGCCACGCGGACCTGGGCGGCCTGCGCGTGACCGTGCGTCTACCTGTAAACGGCAAGCGCAGCCCGCTATGAGTATGGCGGGCCATATTCTGGTGGTGGAAGACGATGGCCCCATCGCCGATATGTTGACCAACTACCTGCACATGCACCACTACACCACCACGGTGTGTGGCAATGGCTTGCAAGCTGTTGGCATGGTGCGCGCGCTACAGCCCGTCTTGGTAGTGCTGGATTTGATGCTGCCCGGCCAGGATGGCATTGCTGTGTGCCAGCAGGTGCGAGCCTTCTCCAGCGTACCGATCATCATGGTAACGGCGCGTGTGGACGAAATTGACCGCCTACTGGGCCTGGAAACCGGGGCCGATGACTACGTGTGCAAGCCCTTTAGCCCACGCGAGGTAGTGGCGCGCATCAAGGCCTTACTCCGCCGGGCGCACGGTGGATTGGGTGCTGGCACCACGGCCAGCGCATTACCACCCAGCCGCTGCGTACTGGAGCTGCGCGACCTCAGCCGTACCATCGCCTGGCAAGACCAGGCGCTACCTTTAACAAGGGTGGAGTTTCGCCTGTTGCGCCTGATGCTGTCGCGGCCCGAGCGGGTTTTCTCACGATCCGAGTTGCTCGACCACGTACACGATGATCTGCGCGACGTCAGCGACCGCGCCATCGATAGCCACATCAAGAATATCCGCCGCAAACTCGATGCCGCCCAGGTGGTTGGCCACTCCGTTGCTTCCGTCTACGGAGTGGGGTACCGATATGAGAAGGCAGATTGATGCTCCCGCCATCTGCGACCAAGCAGCGCGTGTTTGCGTTAGACCCAAGGCTGTCGGTGGGCCCATTCACGCAACCATACGTCCAGCACATCGGCTGGCATGGGCTTGGCAATCCCAAAGCCTTGGGCGTTATCGCAGCCGAGTTGAATCAAGATCCTGGCTTGCTCTACGGTTTCAACGCCTTCAGCAATGACTTCTCTGTCAAATGCGCTGGCAAGACTGACCACGCCTTGCACGATGGCCATGTCCTCGTGGTTGGTGAGCATGTCGCGCACAAAAGTTTGGTCGATTTTGAGCTGTTGGGCCGGTAACTTCTTCAGGTAAGTCAGCGAGGAGTAACCGGTGCCAAAGTCGTCGACTGCAAAGTTCACACCCATGCCAATGCACTGGCGCATATGGGACGACACCATAGCGATATCGGTCAGGGCATGGGTCTCCACGATTTCCAGTTTGAGGCTATTGGGCAAAAGCTCAGGGTAGTGATCCATCATGGATTTCAACCGCGCGGGAAACGCTGGGTCCTGGATCTGTTGGTTAAACAAATTTACACTCAATTTGAAACGATGACCCGTTTGCTGCCAACCAGAAAGCTGCTGCATGGCCATGTTTAAAACCATATCGCCAAATGCTATGGCCAGAGGATCATCCTCGATCACCGGCAAGAAGAGGCCGGGGCCCAACACGCCTTGCGACGGCAGGTTCCACCGAATCAAAGCTTCCATCCCAACGACCTCACCACTGCGCATATTGACCTGCGGCTGATAAAACAGCACAAATTGCTGCTGCCGCATGCCATCAACCACGTGCTCCAGGCGTTCGCGATGTGAGCGCGCGGCAGCGTCGCTTGCTACATCAAACAAATGGAAACGGTTTTTACCCGCCTGTTTGGCGTTGTACATGGCCTGATCGGCATGGCGCAGCAGTTGCTCAGGCGACGACCCGTCGTGCGGAAACGTGGTGACGCCAATACTTGCAGACACCTGCAGGCTTATGTCTTCGATCATGATGCGCTCCGACGCAACCGCCAGCAGGCGTTTGAGAAACGGTTCCAGGTCGCCTTGGTCGTTTAAATCGGTTAGCACCGCTACGAATTCGTCCCCCCCAAAACGCGACAGCGTATCGCCCTCGCGCAGCGTCAAACGCAAGCGCGTAGCCAGAGAAATCAGCAACTTGTCACCCACCGCATGGCCGTATTTGTCGTTGATTTCTTTGAAACCATCCAGATCCAGAAAGGCCACACCCACTGATTTTTCGCGACGCGTGGCATGCAAGATAGCCTGCTGGAGCCGGTCGGCCAGCAATACGCGGTTAGGCAAGTGCGTCAGAGCATCAAAGTGTGCCATCTCATCCAGGGTTTCATTGGCTTTGCGCATTTCGGCGTAAGCGCTTTCCAGCTTCAGCTGGCTTTGTAGCCGCTCGGTGATGTCGCGCACCACCATGCTGCTGTACTCATCGCCGTTGCTGCTTTTATAAACGCTGGAACTAATTTCGGCGGTGAAGTGACTTCCATCACCCCGCTTCATGGTCAGTAGTCCGATAGCGCTGTTGTTTTGAGAGCGCTTACTGATCAGGTCGGGGAGTCGGGGGTCGGTCATGTCCACGATGCCGGAGCGCCCTCCCGCAACGATCTCAGACTCTGATTTGCCAAAGAGTGCGCAGCCCGCGCGGTTCACCGCCAAAATCCGTCCATCGGTTGCCGTCATCAAGACGGCATCCATGCTGTTTTCAAACAGTGCCTTGAAGCGTTCATCCTTGTCTTTGACAGTCACCTCCAGATCGCGTCGGGATGTGATGTCAACGAAGGTCACGACAATTTTAGTTAAGGGCATCGTGTCATCAAACCAAGGGTCGGCACGACACAGAAGCCATGTCACCTGCTTAGTTTCGGGCTTTACAACGCCCACCAAATAGTCGATTACGGGCGCCTGAGTGGACAACACCAGGGCCACTGGGTATTCAGTAATTGGCATGTCGCTGGCGTCATGCCGGAGAAAACGCCAACTGGGGTCGATCAGGGCCTTTCCTGTCATTTGCTCCAGACTCAGGCCCAGCAGCTCCGTGGCGCGCACATTACAACGAATGACAACACCCGCCCGGTCATGAATCACCAGCCCCGTCATTAGACGGTCTACCAAAAAGCGCTGCTCTTCTTCGCTGCGCCTCAGTTCAGCCTCGGACGATAACCGCTGCCGGGTCATTTGCAAGTCGAGACTAACCACCCGCCAGGCGGCTATCTTGGCGGCAATCGCAATCAGTAACAGTACGACGAATGCGGGCGCAAGCGAATAAAGCCATGCGATCTGCATATTCGCTACTGGCTGCGCCGCGAAAACGGTCAACGGGAATTTGTCGAGTCTGCGATAGTAATTGAGATAGTTTTCTCCTCCGGCAATCGTATTGAAGCCTTCGACCACGCCCTGCGTGGGATGGTGGGCGGCTTGCAGATGCTGCGCCAGAGCACCGCTTCTAGGCTTGCCATACACATCCGCCAAATTGGCGAAGGCTGGCACAGGATACCTTCCCAACAGGTAGCCATCGTCCCGCAGCACACCCACACTGACTGGTGTGCCCGAGACAGCATCCGACCAAAACGAAGCCAGTGTTTCCGAACGGATTACATCCGACAGCACCGCAAAGGGCTTGCCCTCCCGGTCACGCAAAAAAAGCCGCAATGAAACATTCCATGTGCCTTGTAACTTTCCAAGCTGTGGCTGTCCGACATACAGATGGGTCTCGTTGGGGTACTCCCGCAAAAACGTCTTGAAAGAAGGTTGGTCGCCAATAAAAGGCAAGCCCCGAAGTTCTGTTGTGACCGACGACGCCAGTAATTGCCCATTCAAGTCACTGATAAACGCCTGGCTGATTTCTTCGCGGTGCGACTTGTAGTCCGACAACAGTCTCTGGACCTTGGGGAGGTCGCGCAAGCCGCCCGCATCGTCTAAGGTATCTACCAAAGACTGTAAACCTGCCTGCTTGGACACAAGATAGGTGTCCAGGGTTCGTTTCATCAACGACGCTATCGAATCCATCTGTCCGATTTTTTCAGCCCTAACTTCGAACCAAGCATTGGCTGCATGCAGCGCAAAAATAAGGACGGACGCTGCAATAAGTGCATTGGCCAGTGCGTTGGCCAGCCTTCCAATGCGGCTAAGTCCTGAATATTTGATCAGCATGTTGAGCCCGGGTCCGATAGTCCAACGCACCCGACCTGAAGTGGGGCTGTCAACCGCAACGCCTTATACGCACGTTGGGCAAGTCCCTCAGCCTATCAGTTCTCTACCCGGGTTACCACAACAGTTTTTAGCGCTGTGCCAAACCGCGGGTAAGTACCCATGCGAAATGGCACAGGCTTGAAGTGCTACAGAACAGCCTGCTCGGCAATAGCGTTGGCCATGTATTCAATCTTGCGCTGCATGTCGGCATCGGTATCTGCATGGTGCTGGGCAATGTCGGCAAATTTCTCATGTACGGTCATGAAGGCGTCCACCACATCGGGGTCGAAGTGAGCGCCGCGTTCGCTGAAGATAATGCCTACGGCAGCGTCGTGCGGCACACCGTCTTTGTAAACCTTGTTGGAAATCAATGCGTCGTACACATCAGCCAGCGCCACGATGCGCGCAGACGCAGGAATCTGGTTGCCCATCAGGCCCTGCGGGTAACCGGTGCCATCCCACTTCTCCTGGTGCGAGAGCACCAGCTCTTTGGCCACGGTCAGCCAGCTCGCGGTCTGGCCTAGGGTTTTTTCCGCACGCACCAGTGCATCAAACCCGACCTTGGGGTGGGTGCGCATGATGGCCAGTTCGTCCGTCGTTAATCGACCAGGTTTGAGCAATACACGGTCTGGCACGCCCACAGTACCCAGGTCGTACAGCGGAATACTGTCTATCAACTGCTCGATGCCCACGGGCGTGAGTGTGTCGGCAAACTCAGGGTTGGTGGTGAGCTGCTGCGCCAGCAAACGGGTGTAGTGCTGCACCCGAATTAAATGGCTTTCCGTGTCTGAGTCGCGCTGGTCTGCTAGCGTAGCGATGGCGAACAGAATGACTTTGTAAGCGTAAGACTTGTCAGCGTTCACCAAGCCAGTAGCCAAAGCGCTCGGGGCAGGGACGGCAGCGGTCATGTTCATTCTCCTGGGGTCGGGCTCACGGGCCTGGCCGGGGTTCAGCGTTAGGGACGTTGGAGACCTTGGATAAAGGCGCTCGGTATATCCACACCATTCTGCCACTTGGCGTAGTGTAGTGGGCATGGGCTTGCACGCCCAGGGCTTCAAATTCAAGGCTGACCAGCCAAGTGCCCGCGGCCAGCTCGGCTCGGGCTTTGGCCAGTGCCCGCGGCATGCTCTCGGGCCGCTGGAACAAATACACCAGTGCGTAGCCCGACCAGTCTGTGGCCCACATATCGCCCTGGCGCACGCGTGCCCAGGGACACACCAAAGCGCTCCAGGCGCGCAGCGGCCAGCTCCACTCCAGGCCATGCAACTCGGCTTGCGGATACGCATGGCGCAACCCGCGCAGCCCGTGGCCTGCGCCGCAGCCAGCATCCAGCACACGGGCACCGTCGGACAGCGGGGCATGCTGAGCCAGCGCTTGCAACGCGTCTGGCGGGGTAGGGAAAATCGGCGCATCGCGCCAGGCTTTGAGCGGATACACCAGTATCAGCAAACCCAGTGGAACCAACCAAGCCCAAGCCGGTATGCTGGCAGCGCCCGACACGGCCAAGGACAGCGGAAAACCTGCCCCAATCATCAGTCGGCGCCACCCGCTATTGCCCAGCACACTGGCGCCTACGCCACCCAAGCTGGGCAGCACTAACGCCAGCAGTGGCGACGCGTCCCAGGCCTTCAGTGCCAGGTATGCGCACCATGCCGCGGCCCAGACCAGCAGTGCGGGTAAAGGCCAGGCTCGGAGCAAACGCAGCCCGCCCTACTTGCCAAACAGGCCGCGCAGCAGGTTGAGGGGATTCGGCGCCTGCGCAGGCTGTACCTCTTCCTCTTTGGGGCTTGCTATGTTGTTACGCTCGGAATTCCCACCCATGCCGCCCATGTCTTGCCCCAACAGGGCCATAGTGTGAGATTTCAGGCGCAAGCGCACCGACCACTCTGGGTCCCAGGCCACCTTGGGGTCGGTGGGGCGCGGGGGGTAGACCACGTTGTATTCGCCACCGTAGGCAATCATTCGCAAAAAAGCAGCACTGTCTTTGTCACCTGCTGCCTTGCCCTGCCCGGCCAGAATGCCTTTGGGAATGTTGCATTGGTTGACGCTGGAGTGCAATAACACCCGCTCTTTGGTCCAGCGCTCGATCGTGGCATTGGACAGGTAATCAAACAGACCCATACCGGAATCGCCGTTCTCGCTGCTAGACCACAAAATGATGTCGTTGCCCTGTGTTGACATGGCGTGCAAGTAGTAAGCGCGCGCATTGTCTACGTTACCCCAGCTCAGCGCAATGCTGTCTTGCAGTGCGCCGGCGCTTTGCAGGGTGATGGCAGGCATGACATCCTGCTCGGGGCCGAGTGAGAATTTAAACGAGGCAGGAATGCCGTCACCACTGACGCGGTATTCGCCCGCCAAAGAACCTCCTTTGGGAATTGACTTTTGATCGCGCTCATTCGGGAAAACGGCATAGCCGTTCTTGACCTTGGCGCCACGGTCGGGTGCAAAGTGGCCCGAGAAGGCCGTGCCAAAGGCCTGCATATTGCCAGCGCTGAGTTTGCTGAAATCCAGGATGCGCGGCTGGCCTGCCCGCACCGTGCTGCCGCAGCCCCAGTACATTAGTAAGCGGCCCTTGGGCGGCTCTACATCGCGCGGCACTTCGCCGGGTTCGCGCTGTTGACTGACCGTCTCCAGTTGAACAGGCATCAGGGGCAGGCTGTCTCCCATGCGCAGACCTGCTGGCAGGTTTTGCACCGCATCAACCGCAGGCTTCAAACTGTTCCACAGTGCCACGTCCAGAATGCGCGGTGGCATCATGTGCGGTGTACGCGCCGCCCCGTAGTAGTGGGTCCCGGTCTTGCCACCGCCGTCTTTTCCCTTACCCCCCAACGCACCCATAATTCCGCCCATTAATCCTCCCATGCCCGGAATCTCCAGCTCAGGCATACCCGCCATGCCACCGGTGGATACGTCCATCCACAGTTGGGTTTTAGGGGGGGTGGTAACTTGGGTCGGGGCTTTGGTTTGGGCATGGCCAGGGCTCAGTACTGCGGTGTAGGCGCAAAGCACACATGCGTTCAAAAGCGATCGGCGTGACGGTGTGCAAAGAGACATGACGAGGCTCCAGGGAATTGCAAAAGCGCGACCGTAGCAACTTTACGCTAGCCGCCAGCTTGGGGCAAGGGTGAAGCGCAACGCGCCCTTGCCTACGCTCCGATTGCACTCCCACACGCCGGACAAAAGCGCGCCTCAACGGGCGCTTTGGCGCCGCAAGCCGTGCAAAATTTCATAGCGGCGGCCAACGCAACCGTGGGCGCTGTGGATACCGACGCCTGCGCCAGCAACCCAGCCGCTGGTACGGCTGATACGCCCACCGCTGCAGCCAACGCCTGGCTGCTTTGGCCAATTTGGGCCAGCCGTCGTTGGTCTTCTACTGCTTGAGGCGCGGCGATCACACTTTGACCCTTGCCAAAATGCACCAGGCGCTCCAGCAGGACTTTTGCCTCGGTATCCGTAGAGAACAGCGCAGTGACTTGGCGCGAATTGTCTTTGCCAAACACCACAGACTCCAACCGTGCCCGCCAGACGCGCAGCGTCATCGACTCCACACGCACGATATCGCTTTGCGTTTGCATCTGGCTACTTAACTGGTTACCGGTGCCGATACGGCTGACTTGGTAAGTGCCTTGCATTTCTACCCACGTGATCTCGGACGTGAAATCAAATCTGCCCCACAACAGTGCCGCATTACGCAAACCAAAACGCGCCACCATGCCAAAAATCAACGCACTACCCACCAGGCTCATGGCCGATCCTGCCAGTGGGGCGCGCGGGTCAAACGCGCTGATAAACGCCACCACCATGATGGACGCAGCGATCAACATGACAGTGCACAGCAGATCCGACAGCACCAACCAGCGGTGTGTGTTGGCAGAAAGCGCACTTTGAAAATCGGTCACCACCATGCCGGCGCGCGGCACGGGCTGCGACTCCTCTAGCAACTCGCCACTAAAGCTACCGCTTTTTTCGGTCAGCGGGGTCAGGGGCTCCAGGCGGCTGTAACGGCGATTGGGTACTCGCTCTGTCCACTGCTCCTGCATGACGCGCTCCAGCTCATCGACCAAAGTCGCCGGAGGCGCCTGCAGGTTGACACGGGTGAGTTCCGAGCTGGTACGCGTCTGCGGGGGTGGCGTTACCTGCGCCAAGGTGGCCGCCAAGGCCAGCGCAACGACAGCCAGCGCACCGAACAGCAGCGCAAAGACTTGCATATGCATGCTGTAACCCCCTAAAGGCGGCAACTTGGAGCCAATGGCATTGAGCACGACCGGGGCCAGTACGGCCGCCAAAATCAAAAAGACAATCGGTGTGGTGCCAATCGGCGCAGAGTTGTCATCATTGACCGGACGCAACAAGAAGAAAACGCCAAACACGCCGTAAATCAAACTCACCCACGGGCGTGAGGCAGGGTCGCCAAATAAGCCCCACGCAAAGACAAAACTCGCCAGCGTGGCCGATAACGCCACCAGATTGAAAAAGTGACTTTTGGCCTGGTGCTGCAGTGCCAGGGGCGCGGTGATCAGGTGGGGAATGCGGTCATACAACAGCCCCTCGAGTGCGCCCTGCGGCTCCGGGTAGGTGAGCGCTCCGTGGCGCATGGTTTCTTTCAAAGCGTCTGCAGCGCGGGAGCTGCCATAGGTGCCGGTAGCCAACTCCGGTGCCAAAGAAACGGGACGCCCGCGCCCGAAAAAGAACCGCAAACGGCTGGCCGCCACAGCAGCCAGCCACAGGCCTGCCACCAACAAGCCCACACTGCACACCAGAGGCGCGACCCAGCGTGCACCGGCTTCCGCTTGCACCAGACTGCGGGTTTGCCACAGGCTGTAGAGCCCGGCCACCAGCAGCGCAGAAGCCGCTACGAAATGCAGACGGTTTTGCAGCTTGTAGGGGTTTGCAACGTCAAATGTTTTTGAATCTGAACCGTAGTCGTACGCCATTCTTCTTTACTCCCTGAATCGGGCCTCAACCCGTTGATTGCCACCACCAAAAATCATCCGCCGCGCAGTCGGTCAATCAGGCCATTGAGCTCGTCCATCGAGCCAAACTGAATCACCACCTCGCCCATTTCTTCCATGCGGCCTTGGCGTTTTACGCGCTTCTTGATCTGTACTTCCACCTGCGCCATCAGCAGGTCGGAGAGTTCTTCTTCCACCCGTTTGAGGTCACGCGACTTTTCCTTGGTCGGCTTTTGCGGCGTCAGCGAAAACTCAGCGCTCAACTTTTTAACCAGACTTTCGGCCTCACGCACCGACATTTTCTTGGTGGCTATCTGGGTAGCCGCTGTGATCTGCATACCGCGGTCCAGAGCCAGCAAGGCGCGGGCGTGGCCCATATCAATATCACCCGCCATCAGCATGGTCTGCACCGGGTCGGCCAGGTTCAAAAGACGAAGCAAATTACTGGCCGCGCTGCGCGAACGGCCCACGGCCTGAGCGGCAGTTTCGTGCGTCAGGCCAAACTCTTTGATCAGGCGTTGCAGGCCTTGGGCTTCTTCCAGCGGGTTCAGGTCTTCACGCTGGATGTTCTCAATCAGCGCCATCGCCGCCGCCGCCTCGTTGGGCACGTCGCGCACCAGCACGGGCACACGCTCCAGCCCGGCTAGCTTGGCTGCGCGGAAGCGGCGTTCGCCGGCGATGATTTCATAGATCGCGCGCTTCTTGCCATCGCCGATGTGCTTGGCTGCGTCCGCCTCGTCCAGTTGGCGCACCAGAATCGGTTGCATGATGCCCTGGGCTTTGATGGACTCCGCGAGCTCGTACAAAGCGCCCTCGTCCATGCGGGTGCGCGGCTGGTAGACGCCGGCCACCATGTCGGTGAGCAACAGCGATGTCGGCGGGCCGGGGTCGGCCGGCTCAGCGCGGACCGGTGCTGCGTCCTTGACCTTGGGGCCCAGCAGCGCCTCCAAGCCCATGCCCAGTCCTTTGGGTTTTTTGGTGACCATGTTCTTATTCCTTGTTGCGCAGTGCATTGCGCTGGAGTTGTTCTAAATAGCGCAGGCCCTCGGGCCAATCGCCCAGACCCGATTCAGCATTGATATGGCCGCGCGCGCCGGTATTCACAAACTGGCTACCCCAGCTTTGTGCAAAGCTTTGCGCACGCGCAAAGTCGCAGTAGGGGTCGTTCTCGCTGCCCAACAAAATGCTGTTGAACGGTAGCGGTGTGCGCACAATCGGTGCCCAGCTTTTCAGCACCGCACGCAGCTCTTCGCGCTCTGGGTCGCCCGGAGCGACTAGCAGCGCGCCGACGACGCGGTGGGTGTTTTGCGAATGTTCAGCCCACGCTGCCGTCAGCATGCAGCCAAGGCTGTGCGCCACCAGCAACACCGCGCCGGGCGCGGCCAGCACGGCCTCTTCCAGTTGAATCATCCAGTCGCCACGCAGCGGACGCATCCAGTCGGATTGCTCCACACGCACGAACTCAAAGGGCGCCGTTTGCAGCGCCTCCCAGCGGCTTTGCCAGTGCGTGGCCCCTGAGTTTTGCCAGCCGGGCAGTAGCAAGACGCGGGGTGGTGCAGAAGAGGTTTCAGGAGTCATGTGCTATGAAATTAGGAGCTACCGAGGCAGGTTTTACTAGGGCCACAGACCGATTTGGCATAAAACTGTGCCTCAAAACGGCTACATGGCCTCAATCCGCCCCACCATCTCTTTGGCGAAGGCCACGAAGGCCTGCGCGCCTTTAGAGGCCGGATCAAACACCACACCGGGCACGCCATAACTGGGCGCTTCGGCCAGGCGCACATTGCGTGGAATAACGGTGTCAAACACCTTGTCGCCAAAGTGGCCCTTGAGCTGGTCGCTCACCTGTTGCTGCAAGGTGATGCGCGGGTCAAACATCACGCGCAGCAGGCCAATGATTTGCAAATCATCGTTCAGGTTGGCCTTGACCTGTTTGATGGTGTTGACCAGATCGGTCAGGCCTTCCAGCGCAAAGTATTCGCACTGCATGGGCACGATAACGCCGTGGGCACAGCACAGACCGTTCAGCGTCAGCATGCTCAAACTTGGGGGGCAGTCGATCAGTACAAAATCGTATTCATGGTCCACTGCGGCGATAGCGCGTTTGAGGCGCTTCTCGCGGCGCTCGACTTCCACCAGCTCGACCTCGGCACCGGCCAGTTCGCGGTTGGCGCCCAGAATGTCGTAGCTGCAGCCACCCGCTTTGAGCTTGTCGCTCTGGGTGCGCACCTCGGCAATGGAGGCGGATTCCAACAGCACGTCGTACACCGTGAGTTCGAGCTGGCGCTTGTCTACGCCCGAACCCATGGTGGCATTGCCCTGCGGGTCCAGGTCAATCATCAGCACCCGCTGGCCGACTTTGGCCAGCCCAGCGGCCAGGTTGACGGTGGTAGTGGTCTTGCCCACGCCACCTTTTTGGTTGGCGATACAGAAAATTTTGGCCATGCCTTGCGCTTCCCTACCCTGTTGAATAGTCTGGAGGATTGCCTGGAAAAAAGCCTAGCGCTGCAGCGCCAGCTTCACCCCAAAGCCGATCAAAAACACACCGGCCAGTTTTTCCAGCCCTTGAGAAATTTTGGGATTGGCGCGAATGCGTTCGGCCAAAAAATGCGTCAGCAGCACGGAGGTGAGGCCGTACAGAAACGTGAGCACAGCAATGGTGGCGGCCATGAAGCCATAGGTCAGCAAACCTTGTTGCTGGGCCGGGTCCACAAACAGCGGAAAGAAGGCCATGTAAAACAAAATGGCCTTGGGATTAAGCAAGGTGATGGCCATGGCCTGGCGCAGGTAGTGGCCAGCCTTGATATTGAGCACCGGCGCGGCGCCGGGTTGGGCCAGCAGCATCCGCACACCCAAGTACGCCAGGTAGGCAGCACCGAACCACTGCACGGCTTGGAAGGCATCGGGGTAAGCCGCCAAAAGCGCTGCCACACCGGCCACCGCCGACCACATCAAAACCTGGTCCCCGAGGATGACGCCGAAAGTTGCCCCCAAACCACCTGCGATGCCACCCTTGCTGGTGGACGTGATCAGCGCCAGATTACCGGGGCCAGGAATCAGCAGAAACACGATGATGGTGACGACAAAAGTGCCGTAGTCAGTGACGCCGAGCATGGGGTCTTTCAGTTTCTTGGGGAAGTTGGGGGGTGGGTTAGTTTACGTTGGAATCTTGGGGTGTCAGTTGTTTTCGCCCGCTGCCGGTGCGGGCTACGCGTTTTGCTCCGTGTCCCCCGGGGCCTTGAAGGCCCCTCCTCCTTGACCTGCGCAAAACACATAGCCCGCTCCGCCCGCTTGAGAGCTGGTGAGCAAACGCAAATTGGGGAATCACTGACTTGCCAACATCGCGCACGATCAGGTGGGTTGGGTGCTCTCTGGAGCGAAATCAAGGAGGAGGCCCCTCACGGGCCGGGGGACATTCGCTGCGGAGAGTACCCAACCCGCCTGATCCAGAAACAATTTAGGGGATCAACCGGAAGTTAAGCCGAGACAGAGCGCATCCACACAATGCACCGCTCAGCATCCAGCCCCGGCACTACCAGTTGTTCCACGTGAAACACTTGCACCGAGGAAGGCAAGGCCGCCATCTCATCCGCCGGGTGCTTGCCCTTCATGCCCATCCACACGCCCTGCTCCGCCAATGCCTGCGCCGACCAACTGGTGAAATCCACTAAAGACGCGAACGCCCGCGAGCTGATCACGTCGTACTTGTCAGTCAGGTTTTCCACCCGCGCATGCACGCCGCGTAAGTTCGGCAGCTTCAGCGTCACAGCCACCTGCTGGATAAACGCCGCCTTCTTGGCCACCGTATCCACACAATCCACAACGATCTCAGGACAACAAATGGCAATCACAATGCCAGGAAGTCCGGCACCCGAGCCCACATCCAACAAACGCCGACGCGCCTCGGTCGGCGCCAGCGCAGCCAACTGCTGGCGCAGCGGATTGATCACCGCCAGACTGTCCAGCAAGTGGTGCGTCAGCATTTCGGCCGGGTCACGCACGGCAGTTAGGTTGTACACCTTGGTCCACTTCTGGATCAGGGCCAGGTACTCCATCAGCGCCGCCACTTGGGCCTCGCTCAACGACAGACCCAAGGCCGGCAAGGCGCGCTCAAGATCAGCGCGCAGATTCCTATGATCCGCCATCAGGCGACAGCCTTCTCGGCAAAACCGCGAAAGTTGCCTTTTTTCAAATGAATCATCAGCAAGGAAATCGTGGCGGGCGTGATACCCGACATACGCGAAGCCTGGCCCAGCGTTTCCGGGCGCTGCTTGCTCAGGCGCTGGCGCGCCTCAATGCTCAGTGCCGTGACTTGCAAATAGTCCAGCTCAGCCGGAAGCGCCAAGTTCTCGTAGTGGGCGGCACGCAGCACTTCATCTTTTTGGCGGTCGATGTAGCCGGAGTATTTGGCGGCAATCTCCACCTGCTCCACCACACTGGCCACAAACACATTCTGGCGAGTCACGGCATCTTGTTCGGCAGCAGTACCGTCATTTGTTTCACGTGAAACAGCCACCGGCAATTGCGCATTGGCAAAGCGACCACCATCCAAAGACATCAGCCCGGCATAGCTCACATCCGGGCGGCGCAGCAGGTCGGCCAGGTTGTATTCGTGTTCCATGGCTTTGCCCAGCACGCGCTCGGCCTCGGCCTGGGCCAGATTCTTGGGGCTAACCCAAATGCTGCGCAGGCGCTCTGTTTCGACTGACACAGCATCTCGCTTACGGCTAAAAGCATCCCAGCGCGCATCGTCCACCAGGCCCAGTTTGCGGCCGGTCTCGGTCAGGCGGGCGTCGGCATTGTCTTCGCGCAGCTGCAGGCGGAACTCTGCGCGGCTGGTAAACATGCGGTAGGGCTCGGTCACGCCCTTGGTAATCAGGTCGTCTACCAGCACGCCGAGATAGGCTTCGTCACGGCCCGGCGTCCAGGCGGCTTCGCCCTTGGCTTGCAATGCTGCGTTCAGCCCGGCAAACAGTCCTTGGGCTGCAGCCTCTTCGTAACCGGTCGTTCCATTAATCTGCCCAGCGAAAAACAGGCCGTCGATCTGGCGCGTCTCAAAGCTGCTTTTGAGGCTGCGAGGGTCAAAGTAGTCGTACTCAATGGCGTAGCCCGGGCGCAGGATATGCGCGTTCTCCAGCCCAGCCATGCTGCGTACCAGTTCGTACTGAATATCAAACGGCAAGCTGGTGCTGATACCGTTGGGGTAGTACTCGTGGGTCGTCAGACCTTCGGGCTCCAGAAAAATCTGGTGACTGTCCTTGTCGGCAAAGCGGTTGATCTTGTCTTCAACACTCGGGCAATAGCGCGGCCCCACGCCCTC
>JANYEE010000204.1 GCA_025363275.1 Burkholderiales bacterium
CGAGCAAAACGGCGCGCGCCTCAAGCGAGAGCGGTCTGTCTGTCAAATACTGCACCATGAAGTCGGACTCAAAGCGATCCGGCGCGCCCACTTCTGATTCTGTGAAGGGTATGAAGTGGTTGACAAGCGACCACGTTTTGCCGTTCCACTCCAAATCGTTGGCACCGGCGGTGAGGTTGCCGCGATTGAACAGCGTCCATATCAGGCAGTCCGTTTTGAATTCGTCCGACAGGGGCGCATTGGGTTGCAAGTACTGGTCGCGGTCATTGAGCCAAGTGGGGCGAACAAGTTTTCTCACGGAGAAAACGACGACTGCTTGCAGCAAGTTTTCAGAGGTGATGAAAAAACCACCCGCATGGCCGATGCTGTGAACAGAGGAGAACACGGCAGTTTGTTGCTCTGCGTGCTGTAGATCATTGCCACCGATAAGGATGTGACCGATAGCCCCATCAGCCCACTTTGTGCGACGTACACCATCGGTTTTTGTCGTTGGTGTGGTGGCATTGATGAGCGGTAGCGCGTCAACCTGATTTGACTTTTGCCTGCCGATCCAGTTCGTAAGCAACTGCGTATTCGGCACGTTGCAATAAATTTTCTCGCCAATGGCAAGGGCGTTCTTGTCTAACACGTCCACCGATATTTCCGCAATCGGTGTTTTGATCACAGCGGCTTGGTCTGTTTTCCAAATCAGAAACCCGATAGGAAATTTACCGCTCAAGCCATCAAACGCTTGGTTGTGAACCACAAACCCGCCCTGATACTGGGCGTTCCACGCCTGCCTGAACTTCTCAAAGTTCGGCGCATTGATGTACTTCATGGTGCTGAACATCGCGATGGTCGCAGTGGGCATTTCGATGCCAATGCGCGCCAGGAACTGAGCAAACAGCTCTCGCGATGCGTAGCCGTAGTCCGTCATGCTTTCGCCAACCCGTGTGGTGGCCACTCCCGTTTTGTTTTCTGTGCCCAGCTTCACTTCGGTGTTGCCGCGATTCGTTGACTCCGCATACGGCGGATTGATTAGCACCAATATCTTCCTGCCCGCCGCTATCGCCGCCCGCAAAGCCGCGGGCACCTTGTTGCTCAGGCTGTAATCGATCTTGCCGCCATCCGTAATGTCGTCATTCAGATAGTCGTACTGAAAACGCTGCGCCGCCACGCAGGTTTTGGTGGCCTTCATCACGTCGATGTCGGCCTGGTCTAGCGTACTCATGTAGATGTTGCGCGGGTTGCTGTGTTTGACTTCCAGATTGCCAACGCCGCAGCACATGTCCCACACGATGTAGTCTTTTTGCCAGTTCTTGCCCAGCGTCTCAGTCAGCTTGTCATAGGCCTTATCGACCACATGCAGCGGCGTGTAATACGCGCCTTTGAAGCTGCGCTCGTCCAGCGGAATCAGGCTGTCACGGCGCTCCAGCAAGTAGTCGCGGTATTCGGATTTTGGCGGCTTGTGGTAAATCGCCCAAAACTGGCGATAGCCCTCCTTGTTGCCCAGCTCGAACATCTTGCCGCCCAGGCTGAACACCGGCGCGTCATCTTTGTGCAGCAGCGCGGCGGGCAGATTGGCGTGGGTGGATGCCTTGCCGTCGTGCATGATGTCCGCGAAGAACAGCAGGGCGTAGTCTTCCTGTGCCACACCATTGATTTCGCGCCCGACCATGGCCACCCATTTGTCGAACACCTGCTTCAGGTTGTCCGGCGTGATTTGCGTGCGGATGATGTCGCCGGACTGGATAGCGACCTTGACGGTACTGATGAACTCGTCTTCGTGCGTCGAAATTTTGAAAGATACAAAGTGCGTGCCAATGTGGGCCGATATTTCGTCCAAAGCCTCTTGCGTGTACTGGCTGGCAGATTTGCCCCACTTGATGGTTTTCTTGGCGAGGAAGGGCAGCACGTCGGCGCTTTTCATGAGCGCGGCCTTTTCGGTGTCGATCACGGCCAGAAACGGCGGCACGGTTTCGCCCTTGTTCAGCGCCACCTGCACGTAATGCAGCAATTGCGTGAACATGGCGTAGGTGGATGTGCGACCTGTGTCCTTGGCTTCAAACCAGATTTCATTCGTCTGAATGTCGATCAAGCCCTTGGTGTACCCCTTCAGGCCCAAGGCTTTGATGTAGGCGTCTTTAACGTCCTCTTCGCTACGGACGGTCTGCAGTTGGGAGTAGAGGCTCACGACTGAATGGCCTGACTGGATTGAATGGCCGACGTGCAGGTAGAGCCTCGATTGACGATTAGATTTTTCAACGTATCTCCCATTTATTGATCGCATTTTAAGTTGATCAATTGCTACGCTTTGGTAGCTTTCAACGCTCGTTCTTCAAGAGCTAGACGCCTAATTGGCATAATAAAAGTGCTGCGCAAGTGTTTG
>JANYEE010000246.1 GCA_025363275.1 Burkholderiales bacterium
TGGCAGTGCTGACACCCGCGTAGGGCTTGAACACGCCGCCAGGCAGGCTGACGATGCCATCGAGCTTTTGGTCTTCCACCAGCATCTTGCGCAGCGTCTTGTGCGCGGTGCTTGAGCCAAAGAGCACGCCGTCGGGCACGATGACTGCGGCGCGGCCACCGGGTTTGAGCAGGCGCAGGAACAGGACCAAAAACAGCAACTCGGTCTTTTTGGTCTTGACGGTCTGCAGCAAATCCTTGGCTACGTTTTCATAGTCCAGGCTGCCGGCAAACGGGGGGTTGGCCAGCACCAGGCTGTAGCGGCCTTCTTCCGCGCCATGCTCCTGGCCCAGCGAGTCGCGGTAGGTGATGGCGGGGTTGTCCACGCCGTGCAGCATCATGTTCATGCTGCCGATGCGCAGCATGGTGTTGTCAAAGTCGTAGCCATGGAACATGGCGTGGTTGAAGTGCTTGTTGAGCTTGGCGTCGTGGAACAGCGTGGGGTGCTCGTCGCGCAGGTATTCGCCCGCCGCCACGAGGAAGCCGCAGGTGCCACTGGCTGGGTCGCAAATGGTGTCTTGAGGCGTGGGGGCGGTCATTTCCACCATCAATTGAATGATGTGGCGCGGGGTGCGGAACTGGCCGTTTTGCCCGGCGCTGGCGATCTTGCCCAGCATGTATTCGTAGAGGTCGCCCTTGGTGTCGCGGTCTTCCATGGGCACGGCGTCCAGCAGGTCCACCACCTTGGCCAGCAGCGCGGGCGTGGGGATGGTGAAGCGGGCGTCCTTCATGTGGTGTGCATACGTCGAATCATCCGAGCCCAGGGTGCGCAGGAAGGGGAAGACGTGTTCGCCCAGGATGACAAACATCTCGCTGGGCGATTCGTTCTTGAAGCGGCTCC
Source organism: Burkholderiales bacterium (assembly GCA_025363275.1). Taxonomy (GTDB): domain Bacteria; phylum Pseudomonadota; class Gammaproteobacteria; order Burkholderiales; family Burkholderiaceae_C; genus Allorhodoferax. The sequence continues at coordinate 880 of JANYEE010000246.1, forward strand.
AGCGCAGGCTGTCATACGCCCTACCCCGTGTGTCGGCACCTTCGGGGAAGATGCGGCGCTCCATGGGTTTCTTCAGCCGGGTGGCCTTGTTTTCTTCCAGGGTGTGCAGGTCGTCCAGGCGGCGCAGGAAGAGCAGGTAGGTGATCTGCTCGATCACCTCAATGGGGTTGGCGATGCCGCCGGACCAGAAGGCGTTCCAGATTTGGTCGATTTTGCTTTTAAGGTCGCCGGTGAGCATGGGGTTTTCAGTGCGGAGAAACAGTTTATGTGATGGGCCGGGTGAGCATAGCCCAAAGCAGCGCTACGCTTTTGATAGCTATCAAGGCAATAAATACCTGGGCCACAGGCCGATTTGACCCAAAAATCGGCCCAAACAGCCTCAAAACGCCTCTGTAAGACGGTTTGGGATGTTTTGGCCGCCTACGCTCAATCCAGCAGCGCCGCGTACACCAGATTGCGAAACAGCGGGCGGTAGTAGTCGCGCTGGTTGGGGGCCTGCAGCATCAGGATGGCGAAGAAGTCTTTGGCGGGGTCCACAAAGAAGGTGGTACCAGCGATACCGCCCCAGTAATACAGACCCTTGCTACCCGCCATCGACGCAATACCTTCATGCGTACGCACTGCAAAGCCCAGACCAAAGCCATGGCCTGGCGGCAGTAACTCGCCGGAGCGGCCCGCACGGTAAGGCTCTATGCCGCCCAGGTGGTCCGCCGTCATGTAACGCACGGTAGCGGGGCCCAAGATGGCTTGGCCATTGGGGGCAGCGCCCCCCGACAACAAACACTGCAGAAAACGCGCGTAGTCCATGGCGGTAGAGGCTAGCCCGGCCCCACCCGCCTCCATAGGTGGAGCCTTGCGGATATCCATCAGACGCAGGGGCACGCCGCCATCAGGGTCGTGGGCAAATGGCTCCGCAATGCGGTGGTGCTGCGCGGGGGGTACCGCAAAAGTGGTGTCCACCATACCCAGCGGGGCCAAAATGTTGGCGTGCAAAAACATGCCCAGTGTTTGTCCGCTGACACGCTCCACCAACGCGCCTAGCAGGTCGGTTGCGCGGCTGTACTCCCACACGGTGCCAGGCTCGAAACGGTAAGGAATCTGGGCCAGCGCCTGCGCAAACTGGGTGTTGGTATGTTCGCGCGAACCCAAGCGCGCTTTGGCGTACTGCGTCTGAATGGGGTCGTTTCCCAGAATCTCATAGGTCAAGCCCGCAGTGTGGCGCAGCAGGTCTTGCACGGTGGGCTGGGTCTTGGGTGCTTGCAACACCGTCTCGCCATCCACTTGCGTGGCCACTGGCACATTCGCAAACTCGGGCAGATGCTGCGCTACCGGGTCGCTCAGCAACAGTTGACCACGCTCCATCAATTGCATCACCGCCACCGACACCAGAGGTTTGGTCATGGAGTAGATGCGAAAGATACTGTCCAGCACCATGGGCGAACCGTCTACGGGATTTTGCTGGCCCACCGCATGGTGTAGCACCACCTGGCCGTGGCGGGCGATCAACGCCACCGCGCCGGGCAGGCGGGCTTGGGCCACTTCGCGCTCAAGCACCTGCACCAGGTGGTTCACGCGCTCAGCAGACAGGCCGACGCTTTGGGGTGGGGTGAGGGTTGTGCTCAAAGTCACGGTCGTGGGTGGCATGTACGTCTCCTGGATTTGCGGTTGTGTGTGATCTTGCCATGTATGGGGCAATGCAAAGTCCGCATATCGACCCGGTACAAACCCGTGGGCATAATCATTGCATGCACAGATATAGTCCAGTGCAGGGCCGTGTGCTGGGGATTACTTCCGCGGGTTCGACGAATTTTTCTCGCTTTTTATGAGGATCTGACATGAAAAAACAATTGCTCTCTCTGGCCGCCACCACGGTGTGCGCCCTGTTGTTCCCACTGACTGCTTCTGCGCAAGCCACTGACACTTTGTCCAAAGTCAAAGCGTCCAAGACCATCACTATGGGTGTGCGCGATTCATCTGGCGCCTTGTCCTTTACGCTGGGTGAAGGTAAGTACGCGGGCTACCACGTTGACATTTGCCAGCGCATCATCGCCAACGTAGAAAAAGCCGTGGGCCAAAAGCTGGAAGTGAAGTTTCAACCCGTCACATCCCAAAACCGGATTCCTTTGGTACAAAACGGAACGGTCGATATCGAATGCGGCTCCACCACCAACAATGCCACCCGCCAAAAGGATGTGGCCTTCGCCTACACCACGTATGTGGAGGAAGTGCGTATTGCCGTAAAAACGAATTCGGGTATCACGTCCATCAAGCAGTTGGACGGCAAAAACGTAGCCACCACCACCGGTACGACGTCGGTGCAAACCTTGCGCAAGAATGAACGCGCTAACGGTATCGACTTCAAGGAAGTCTACGGTAAGGACCACTCCGACAGCTTCCTGCTGCTGGAATCGGGCCGCGCCGAAGCCTTTGTTATGGATGGCCAAATTCTGGCCGGCAATATCGCTACGTCCAAGAACCCGGCTGACTTCCATATCGTGGGAGAAGTGCTGAGCGTAGAACCCATTGCCATCATGGTGCGCAAGGATGATCCAGCTTTCAAAAAGGTGGCGGACGACACGATTCGTGAGCTGCAAAAATCCGGTGAGCTGGCCAAAATTTACGACCGCTGGTTTTTGTTCCCCATTCCTCCCAAGAACACCCGGGTGGGTTTGCCTGCTAGCGAGGCTACCAAAGCTGCATGGGCTAATCTGAACGACAAACCCATGGAAGACTACGCCAAAAAGTAAATGGCGTGTTTCTTGCAACCCCTGCGAAGCTAACCCGCGCAGGGGTTTTTTTGTGTTTGAGGAGAGCGCGCAATGACTTGGGATTGGCAAATTTTTTGCAAGGAAACCACATCCGGTGACCAGATCGTGGGCTGCTTTGGCAAGGGCCAGGACATCACTTATCTGGACTGGATTCTTACGGCCTGGGGGCAGACACTGGTGGTCTCGTTGTCGGCCTTGGTGGTTGCGCTGTCGGTAGGCTTGGTGATTGGCACCTTTCGCACGCTGCCCAACAGCCCCTGGCTGGTGCGCTTGGGCAATGCCTGGGTTGAATTGTTCCGCAACATCCCGCTGCTGGTCCAGATTTTCCTTTGGTACTTCGTCATACCGGCGGTTTTCCCCGTGATTCAAAAGGTGCCATCGGTGGTGCTGGTGGTGCTGGCGCTGGGCTTCTTTACCTCGGCCCGCGTGGCCGAACAAGTGCGCGCCGGCATTCAGGCCCTACCGCGGGGACAACGCTACGCGGGCCTGGCTGTGGGCTTTACCACCGCGCAGACTTACCGCTATGTGTTGCTACCCATGGCATTGCGTCTGGTCATTCCACCCATGACCAGTGAGTCCATGAACATCGTCAAAAACTCGTCTGTGGCCTTTGCCGTGTCCATCATGGAGCTGACCTTTTTTGCGCGCCAGTCGGGCGAAGAAACCTCCCAGCCCGTGATGATGTACTTAGCGGTTTCGGTGTTGTATGCAATCTCGGCATTTGGTATCAACCGGGTGATGAGCTGGATAGAGAACCGTACGCAGGTACCTGGTTTCGTGGCAGCTGGCAGCGTCGGCGGAGGACACTAGTATGTTCGGACTCGATCTTTCGTTTTACAACTGGGACGTTATCGGCAAGTTTGTAGTGCAGGGCTTCTGGTACAGCGTCCAGCTTACGGTGGTAGCCACCATTGGCGGTATCGCTTTAGGAACGCTGCTGGCGCTGATGCGTTTGTCAGGCAAAAAGCCTTTCGCCGTTCCGGCCACCATCTATGTCAATGTGATGCGCTCGATCCCTTTGGTGATGGTGCTGCTGTGGTTCTTTTTGATCATCCCGTTTGCCATCGGCCGCCCGCTGGGTGCGGAAACCTCGGCGGTAATCACCTTCATTGCATTCGAGGCCGCGTATTTTTCCGAGATTGTGCGGGCTGGTATTCAGTCCATCCCGCGCGGGCAGGTGTTTGCCGGGCAGGCTATGGGCATGTCCTACGCGCAAAACATGAAGATCGTGATCTTGCCGCAAGCCTTTCGCAATATGCTGCCGGTATTTTTGACCCAGACCATCATCCTGTTTCAGGACACGTCCTTGGTGTATGCCATCGGTGCCTACGACATGCTCAAAGGTTTCGAGACTGCGGGCAAGCAGTTTGGTCGTCCTATTGAGGCCTATCTGCTGGCCGCAGTGGTCTATTTCTTGATGTGCTACGGACTCTCCATAGTCGTGCGCCAGGTGCAGATCCGCACTCAAATCATCCGCTAAGCCGTTCGCAAAAGTACCGTCTGCAACCTATACAGTCTCCAGGAATTTGACCATGATTGAAATTAAAAATATCTCCAAATGGTACGGACCCGTTCAGGTGCTCAACAATTGCAACACCGTAATCACCAAGGGGGATGTGGTGGTGGTGTGCGGGCCCTCGGGCTCAGGTAAATCGACACTCATCAAGACCGTGAATGCCCTGGAGCCTATTCAGAAAGGTGACATCGTGGTGGATGGCATCTCGGTGACCGACCCTAAAACCAACCTGCCCAAGTTGCGCAGCCGCGTCGGTATGGTGTTCCAGCATTTTGAGTTGTTCCCCCACCTGAGCGTGACCGAAAACCTGACGATTGCGCAAATCAAGGTGTTGGGCCGTAGTGCAGACGATGCCAAAGTACGGGGCCTGAAAATGCTGGACCGCGTCGGCCTGATGGCCCACAAGGATAAATTCCCTGGCCAGCTATCCGGTGGTCAACAACAACGTGTGGCAATTGCCCGTGCGCTGTCGATGGACCCGATCGTGATGCTGTTTGACGAACCCACTTCGGCCCTGGACCCCGAAATGGTCGGCGAGGTGCTCGACGTGATGGTGAACCTGGCCAAGGAAGGCATGACCATGATGGTAGTGACCCACGAAATGGGCTTTGCCCGCAAAGTGGCCAGTCGTGTGATCTTTATCGATGTGGGTGGCCATATTCTGGAAGACTGCTCTAAAGACGAGTTCTTCAACCACCCTGAAAACCGCCAGCCCCGCACCAAAGATTTCTTGAGCAAAATCCTGCAGCACTAAGCAGTTGCACCCCTGCTACAAGTAATCGGTGGCAGAAAAGCGCCGAGTCTTCAACCAGTATTCCCAGGTGTAGCCAGGCCACAGCGTATCGATGTCGCCATTGGCGTTTTGGTACCAGCTGTGGCAACCCGATGACCACACCGTGCCCTTCATTTTGAGTTGGGTGCGGGCGTAATCGTCCTTTTGCACATCGGGTCGCAGGCGCAAGGTGGTTGCGCCATTCCTCTTCAGTGCGTTGAGCGCCTGGACGATGTAATCTACTTGGCACTCAATCATAAAAATGATGGAGTTGTGCCCCAGGCCGGTGTTTGGACCCACTAGCAAAAACAGATTCGGAAACCCCGCCACGGTGATACCCAGCCGCGTGGCCGCGGGCTTGGACTGCCACTGCGTGCCCAGCTCCCTAGGCGCACCGTCAGCTGCCTCACCGACAATTTTCATGGGCGCCACAAATTCTGTGGCCTTAAAACCTGTCCCCCAAATAATCACATCACAGGGGTAGACCATACCGTCCGCACCCACAACGCCATTACGTGCGATGCCTGCCACCGCCTGCGTTACCAGTTGAACATTGGGCTTCTGCAAGGTAGGAAACCAGGTGTTAGAAATCAGCAGACGCTTGCAGCCGGGGTTGAAATTAGGCGTCAGCGCCGCTTGCATACCGGCAGAGTGCACTTGCGTACGCAGGTGGTGGCCCGACAAGCGTCTCAGAAAATTTTGCATCCAGCGCGCACCCATGAAGCCTGTACCTACCAGTTCATTGAACCAGTACACACGCCAGCGACTGAGGCGCTGTAAGCCCGGCACGTAGCGATAGGCCCAGCGCCGCGAGGCACCATAGGGCTGATCCCAACGCGGCAAGACCCACGCGGCTGTGCGCTGAAAAACGGTTATCTGCGCAGCCGTGCGGGCGATCTCGGGCACAAACTGCACGGCACTGGCTCCCGTGCCCACCACGGCCACGCGCTTGCCTGTCAGGTCCACATCGTGGCGCCATTGGCTGGAGTGAAAGCTGGGACCAGCAAACTCTGCCAAACCTGGCAGCTTGGGGATGGCAGGCTTATTCAAAGGCCCGGTCGCCAGGATCACATGGTGCGCGAACAACGGCGCTTGTCCGTCCCTATCGATCTGCCACAGCTGCTGTTCGGCAAGCCATCGCATAGCCTGCACCTCCACTCCAAAACGGATGATTGGCCGCAATCCGTATTTTTCGGTCACCCGCAGGACGTAGCTCTGAATCTCACGCTGCTGTGGATAGGGTCGCGTCCATTCGGTATTGGGCTCAAACGAAAAAGAATACAAGTGCGATGGCACATCGCAGGCGCAGCCGGGGTAGTCGTTATCGCGCCAAGTGCCGCCCACTTCCTGGCTGCGCTCCAAAATAACGATGGAGTCGTGACCCGCCTTTTGCAACTGAATGGCAGCACATAAGCCCCCAACACCTGCTCCCACAATTGCTACATTGACTTTTTGCATGCGATCAAGTTACCACACCCCAGGCGATGAAGCGACCCTAACGAACACCCCCCAAAGCCTGCTAGGTAATCAGGGTAACGTCTTTGCGATTGGGGTACCCAATCGCTCGGTCGTCCAGCGCAACAAATCCAGCCACATCTGCCGCATTTCGGCATCGGTGGGCGTGCGCGTAGCACTGGGCAGTTCAATGGTGACCACGGGCACCCCCTTGTGCACACCACCGAAGTTCCCAAGTGACCCCGGGAAAATTCCGACCTGGTCAAGATACAAACGCCCCAGGCGGCTGGGCGGCACTGCGGGGCCATCAAAATCCAGAACCCCATAGGGGGCATGCACACTCACAATCAAATTGGGCTTAAAGCGATCCATTTGCTGGTACAAAAACTGGCTTTCGGGCTCAGACAGCGGCCTGCTACCTGGCCAGCGGCGAGGGTCCTTGCGCGTGCGAACCTCCCAATACCTGCGAGCGTCACGTGTCCAATTGGGAGTCGGAAAGTTTCGATTCAAATCCACACCGTTAGCATTCACACGCTTGGCAGGTACTGAGAAAAGTCCGTCTGGATTGAGCGAAGGAATGAAGCGCCAGGTAATGGGTAGCGGTGTGTCCGCAGGCGGGTTTTGCGCCAGCGTCAGCCAATGAAACACCAATGACACCGACGACATCTCATCCCCATGGATACCACCCACCACCATGACGTGCAGTTGGGCATCGTCCGCTGAAACATCTTTGCCCCACAGAGTGCGGCCCTTGTTGGACCGCGCCAACATGTCTTCGAGGCCCACGCGCTCACACTGCGCATTCTTTAAATTAGGCACCACCCGCGCATAGTCTGCACATGGCTTGGCCACGCCCGCTGCAGCCTGTGCCAAGGTGCATAAGCCAACAGCCATGAAGCTCACAACTGCAGCACGGGATAATTTCATGGCATGATTTTAGAGTCTCGCCTTGCGATGCCGGGTTAGTCACCTTAGAAGGAGTGCAACCCTGAAATTTCAGTTAAATTGCAACCATGCCGATGACCGCCTCTTCCTCACGTGCCATGGCACCCAATTTTTCAACTGGTGAATTCCGTCATGCTCTGGGTATGTTTGCCACGGGCGTCACTATTGTCACTGCACGCACTGCCAGCGGCTCGCTGGTCGGGCTCACGGCGAACTCTTTTAATTCGGTGTCGCTATCGCCCCCACTGGTCCTGTGGAGCCTGGCAAAGTCCGCGGGCTCCATGGCCGCTTTCAGTGCTGGCTCCCATTACGCGATCAATATTTTGAGTGCCGATCAACAGGCTTTGGCGCAGCAATTTGCGAGCAAGGATGCGGATCGGTTTGCCGGGGTAGCCTTTGTGTCTGGCGCGGCAGGTGCCCCGCTGCTAAATGGTGTGGTTGCCAGCTTCGAGTGCTTTAACCGCAGCCAGTACGAGGAGGGTGACCATGTCATCTTCGTAGGCGAAGTGGAGCGCTGCACCCACACCGTCGGAGCCGCGCCGCTGCTCTACCACGGCGGAAAGTTTTACGCTGAACACCCTTTGTAATCGCGCCGGGCGCCGGGCAGTAGGCTAGCGCTGCAAACGGATGACGCGCTCTAGTTCGGTGTGAAGCGTTTGCAAGTGGATGGGTTTGGCTATATGCCCATCTGCGCCTGCGCGCTCAAAACGCTCACCATCGCCTGGATTGTCGTGGGACGTTGCCATCAGCACCGGCAAATGTTTACCCGAGGATGCCTCTTGCGCCCTTATAGCAGCCAAAGCCTCCAAGCCATCCATCTGCGGCATCATCACGTCCATCAGCACTGCATCAAACTGCAGTTGGGTCAAGCATTTGAGCGCCTTCTCTCCATCACTCACCAGCACGCCTGTGTGTCCAAGCTGGTTCAATAAACCTAAGGCAACGCGTTGGTTGATGATGTTGTCCTCAGCAACCAGTACTTTGAGTTGGCGACTGGGTTGGGGCGCTATGCTGGCCGACATAACAGAGGTCATAAAGAGATATCCATACTGTTGCGCAGTGCCATTTGCGCGACCGCATTGAGTGCTCCATCTACCACTGGCGCGCCAGATATAACCCGCAAGTTACCCGCGGCGATCAGACGGTCCCTGGATCGACGGGTCATAGACTGGCTGGTACCAACTGCGCTGGTAAACAAATACAAAGTTCCGTGCGGGCTGGCCCAAGTCAATTGTGTCCGCACCCACTGCCCGTCCACCTGAAGCTCTACCCAAGACCCCAAAGGTAGATCGTCTACAGTAATGGCATCGTCCGCTTCCGCAGCGGCCACCATGGGCGACGCAGATGCCAAGGGCTTTTCATCAGCATCCATCTCTTGCAGCGCTACTAAATTGGATACACGTGCTTCCTCAGGTGCGACCCAGGGGTCATCGTTCAAAACCGGTAGCGTACGCAATGGCGGTACCACTGGGGCTTCATGGGATAACTTGGCCCCAGCGCTTTGATCGCCTGCCCTGAAGGCCTGCTGATGCAAGCCCATCAGGGACTCCAGAAATGCCGTGGCCTTGATGGAAGGGTACTTGATCGTATCGAGACCCTCGCGCAGAGTGCTGAGCAACAAGGGGACGAGTCGCGTCAACTTGGCTATATTTTTGCGTGTCAGCTCAGGATGGGTGCTCCACAGCAAAGCCGATATCAGGGCCTGGTATTTGTCTGCATTGCTGGACCCTGAACCGGTAGCAATACGGGCCTGCGCCACGACATGCGCCCAGGGGCCGCACAAAAATTCGATGACGACCGCAGGAACACTGGCTGCGTCGCGGTGCGAGATGATGTCTCGGGCAATCTTCTCTGCGAGAACATTGCGTTGCTCAACGTGCTGCAAAATTTCCACCGCTTCCTCCTGCGCCTGTGCGCTAATCTTGGCCGCGCGCTGCCATTGGGTTTGTAGCTGAACCAACACGGCCTCGAAGGGTGATGCGCTCTCAATGGGACACTCCAGCAGAGGCTCCAACGCAGCATCCAATTCGTCTTTGAAAACCTGGAATCCAGTCGCCGTAATCGACCGATACGCCAGGCTGCGGTGGGTAATCTCTTGCAGTAGCAGCCGGGCAGGATGGTATTTATCGGTGAACAAACGGGCATCAATCAACGACAGGCGCAAGTAAGCTGGCTCCAGCTGCGCCACCAAAGCCTGGACTGGCTCCAACAGGCGCGTATCCCGTGCAATGTTGTCGATCATCAACGTGACCACTTCCAGACTCAAAGCCTGCGCGATTCCCCGGGCCCCGCTGCGCAGAGCGTTACGCATGAAAACAATATGGGTCTTACCGGCATCCCCGTGTGCCGGAGGTTGCTGCTGGCGCTGCTCCAGCCTCTGCACAACCATCTCGACCTGGCGCATCTCCTGCAATGCCTCAAGCGCCGCCGGAACTGTGGCGTCAAAGTCAGTATGCGCTTGCGCTTGGGGGCTTAACCCGCCTTCGAACTGCTGCGCAAACTGTTGTTCAAACTGTTGGAGTGGCGCCGGAGTCAGCGCTGCCGCTTCCAGTTCTCCAGCCAACAGTCTTCTCAGCTTATCCAGGGTTAGAAGTGTGGGGTCTACCTGCCGTACTGCAACGCTAGAGTCTTTGGAGGATGCCCGAGCTGACGCGCCCACCGGAGTGGTGGACGGAGCCGGTTGAGTGGGCGCGTCGATCAAGTCAAATAGTGCCCGGCGAGCACCACTGCCGACATTGGGACGCACAACATAGCCGGCAGCAACGATCCCACGACCCTTGAGCTTGGTGGATAGTGCCGTGTACATTTCGCGCAATTCCTGCCCAAGCGCAATGCTCATGGAAGCAAGCCACTCGAGCTGAACACTGGCAGCAATATTTTGCTGCTCCACGACTTCTTTAAGTGCGCTCACATAAATCTCTGGACGCAAGGGATTGCGCTCAGGGCGCACGGATTTAAGACCCAAGACGCCACAGATCAAGGTATTGAGCTCAGCCAAACTGACCTCTGCGGCCAGCAACGCAGTTTGCTGGGCACGGGCCATCACCACGCTGCTGTGCACCTGAACTTCATCCATTAACTCAAGTTCATCGAAGTTAACTTCGGCCACCCGCGATGGCTTGTCCACTTTGAGCAACTCTGGATTTAAAAAAGCGGCGAGCAGGGCCCTGGGGTAGGCCAACCGCATATCCTGCTCATGCGACAACAACAGCTTGGCTGACGCGGCGAAGGCATCGCGCTCCCGAATATCACGGGCCGACTTCTCGCGGGCGCGTAGCGCTGTAACTGCAGCACCCACTAAAGTAGCCATGAGCACCGATCCGCCCGCCGCTGCCTCAGAAACCGTAGCCTTGTAAAGCGCGTTTTCGGGAGCGTTGGGCGAAGACGGGACCAGAGCCATAGCTAAGTGAAAGTGATTGACTTACTTGAGTGCCTTGAAACGCATTCGTTTGGGCTTGGCGCCCTCTTCGCCCAAACGCTTTTTCTTGTCGGCTTCGTACTCTTGGTAGTTACCGTCAAAAAAGGTCCACTGGCTGTCGCCTTCTGCGGCCAGGATGTGCGTAGCTATGCGGTCCAGAAACCAGCGGTCATGGCTGATCACCATCACAGAGCCCGCGAACTCCAGCAGTGCATCTTCCAGAGCACGCAAAGTTTCTACATCCAAGTCATTGGACGGCTCATCGAGCATCAGCACATTGCCGCCGGCAATCAGCGTCTTGGCCAAATGCAAACGACCTCGCTCACCACCCGACAAAGTGCCCACGCGCTTTTGCTGGTCGCCGCCGTTGAAGTTAAAGCGGCCGCAATAAGCGCGGCTAGCCATCTGAAATTTTCCAACGTTCAGAATATCCAGCCCACCCGACACGTCTTCCCAGACCGTCTTTTCGTTGGCCAGATCATCGCGGTGCTGGTCTACGAACGCCATTTTGACGGTGGAGCCAATCACCACTTCACCGGTATCGGGCTTTTCACGACCTGCAATCAACTTAAACAACGTAGATTTACCAGCGCCATTGGGACCAATGATGCCGACGATGGCACCGGCGGGGATCGTGAAGTTCAGGTTGTCGATCAATAAGCGATCGCCAAACGACTTGCTAACGTTGTGAAACTCGATGACCTGAGTACCCAGTCGCTCCGCTACCGGAATGAAAATTTCGTTGGTTTCTACACGTTTTTGGTATTCAAAGTCCGACAACTCCTCAAAGCGCGCCAAACGCGACTTGCTTTTGGCCTGCCGTGCTTTAGGGTTTTGGCGCGACCATTCCAATTCTTTCTTTAGGGCTTTGGCACGGGCTTCTTCACCCTTTTGCTCTTGGGCCAAGCGTTCGCCCTTTTGGTCCAACCACGAGCTGTAATTGCCTTTCCAGGGGATGCCATGGCCACGGTCCAGTTCCAAAATCCACTCAGCGGCGTTGTCCAAAAAGTAGCGGTCGTGGGTGATAGCCACCACGGTGCCGGGGTAGCGCTGCAAAAATTGCTCCAACCAGTCCACCGATTCGGCGTCCAAGTGATTGGTGGGTTCATCAAGCAACAACATATCGGGCTTGGACAGTAGCATGCGGCACAGAGCTACACGGCGTTTTTCACCCCCCGACAGCACCCCAATCTTGGCATCCCACGGTGGCAAACGAAGGGCGTCTGCCGCAATTTCGAGTTGATGCTCTGAATCGGTTCCGGCCGCGGCAATGATCGATTCCAAGCGGGCCTGTTCGGCCGCCAAGGCGTCAAAGTCAGCATCTGGCTCGCCATAGGCCGTGTAAACAGCCTCCAGCTTGGCTTTGGCAGCAAAGACCTCGCCCATGCCGTCCTCCACGCTCTCACGCACGGTGTGGTCATTGTTGAGCTTGGGCTCCTGCGGCAGGTAGCCAACATTCAAACCGGGCATGGGTGTCGCTTCACCCTGAATGTCTTTATCCAGGCCGGCCATGATTTTGAGCAAGGTCGATTTGCCTGAACCATTCACCCCCAGCACGCCAATCTTGGCGCCAGGGAAAAAGCTCAAGGAAACGTCTTTGAGAATCTGACGTTTGGGCGGCACGATTTTGCCGACCTTGTTCATGGTGAATACGTACTGTGCCATTGCGATTTTCTAAATATTGGAAAGGAAAGCCTGCATTATCGACTGCGTGAGCTTGGACAGGCCCAACCGGGGCTAGAAATCAGGCAGATCCGCCTGCGCCACCCGAGTCATTGCGCAAAGCAGTCTGGGCAACGGCGTCCAGCGCGTTATCTAAGACACGACCATCTGACACCAGCCGTATCAGGCCCATGGAGCGCAGACGGTCCATGGTGCGGCGCGACATGGAGTGCGCCATGCCACTGCCCGAAATGAACATGAACAAGGTGCGGTGCGGGCTGGCCCAAGTGAGTTGCGCGCGCACCCACTGTCCACCCAAAGCCAGGTCCACCCAGGAGCCTGTGACCAGGCTTTGCGCGGTCCAGTCCTGAACGCTGCCCTCGTCCGGTACTTCGGGCGCATCGTCCAGCGGTGGACGCGGGCCGTCACTTCCCTGCAAATATCCCGAATCCGCAGCCTCATCGTTAGCCATCCAAACGGCATCTGCGGGCATCAAATCCTTCGGATCGGTGGAAGCTAGAACATCGTCATGGTCAGTCGTGCCAGCATGATCCGCCGACACCGCTGTATCTGGGTCACCAGCCGCCAGTTTAGGTACCTCAAAGGCCTTCTCATGAAAAGTGATGAGCGCATCAAAGAACACCGGGATACGTTCTTCGGGATAAGAGATCAGATGTAAACCTTGGCGCATCTTCACCAACATACCAGGCACCAAGCTCACCAGTTTGGCCCGATTTCGTCGCGCCAAACGCAGTTGCACGCTCCAGATCAGATCGTCCACCAGCGCTTGGTAGCCATCGGAATCGACAGCTCCATCCACGCACTGCAATTGCGACTCGGCAACCACTTGAGCCCAGGGACCTTGCAGAAAGCTCACCACCATGTCTGGAATTTTTTTGCCTTTCACACGCTCTGCAAAGTCGGTGGCCATACGCTCGGCCAACAGATTGCGTTGCTCAGCGTGTAGCAAAGCGCGTGCAGCCTCCTCGGCTCGCTGGCGTTGGTCTTGCTCGTCGCGGGCCCAGCCTTCTTCGAGCTTGCGTAAAACGCGGGTAAAGGACGCAGCATCGCCTTCGCCACCGTCCAACACGCTCACTGCGTTTTCCAACGCTTTTTGAAAACGGGCAAACCTGGGATCTTCTTCCTGCGGAAAAGCCAGGCTGCGACTGGTTATGCGGTCCATGAACTGGCGCGCGGGATGCTGGCGCTCACTAAAAAAGCGCGGGTCGCGCTGCGAGAGCTTGATCAGCACAGGCTCAAGCGACTTTAGGCTGTGCCGGATTTTGGGCATGAGTCGGCGGTCCTGCATCAGGTTTTCTAGCATCATGCGCACGACCTCTTCGCCCAGTTGCCGGCCCAACCGCTTGCTGTGGGTCCGGTCCCGGCGGATGGCCTTGGCATCGCCTGGGGTAATCGCCAGCCGGGTCGGTGTTGGATTGGGCTGGCTCGCCCGCTCCACGAGCCGCTTCATCATCGGCTCTACCATTTTCATGTCCTCCAACGCCACATAGGACGCTGGCACGGTATGCATAAAGTCTTTGTTGGCACCGGGGCCGGGGTCCAATTCACCGGAGAAAAGCCGACGCAGTTTGTCCAGTGTCAACATGGTGCGGGTTACCGAGGACTCCGCGGGCTTGATGTAGTTGCCCATATTGCCACCCACCGGCGCCAGCGTGCCCACGGGCTCCACGCCCTGGGAACGCAACCATTCCGACACCTCCCTGTAGAGCGAACGCAAACTAACGCCCAAGGCGCCCGCCGCCTGCGTCATCACTGCAGCGCGGGCAGCCTCATCATCCACTTGGCTGGCAAAACTTTCGCGGAGCGCAAACACAAACACTTCGGGCTTCAGCGGGTTGAGCGCAGCCTGCACCGTAATCCAGCCCATCAGGCTGCTGATCAATCCATTGAGCAGAGGCAGCGTGTCATCCACGGCCAAAATTACCTCCTGCTGCGTCAATGCAAATTCGATGTTGGCATCGAGCTGGTCTTCATCGAGAAACTGGAAGTCGTCAAACTTGACGGAAGGGTGGGTGCGGTTGCGGTGGGTATCGCCTCCGTACAGGGCTGCTCGCAAAGAGGCGGCAAACGCCGCCTTGAATGCGTCACCCCGCTGAATCACTGTCTCGATAGCGGATCGGGCCAAGGCATTGGGCATACCATGCAAGGACTTGGCTTTTCCGGTCACCAGCGAAGCTTGCAGACCTTCCAGCATGTCCTCTACCAATGTATCGCTCTGACCCAAAACGGCTTCCAAGCAGGTTTGCAGGTTGGGGGTCTCGGTCGTGCCCTCGTGAGCGACGCCCAGGCGCCTAAGCATGAACTTTTTCATCGTTGCCACATTCTGTCAGGTCAGTGTTTGGATAGCCAGTCTGGTGACATTTTTTTACCGCCTCTCTGGGCTTAAAAACCAACACCGGGGCCTTAATTAGGTAATAACCCCTGGGCGTGAGACAATAACGTTTGTTGCGGTGCGTCAGTTGCCCGCGACGCCAGCAACTTGCTGGGGGCCAGACCGACAATCTGCGTCCATCTTTTGAATCCATCTGCCTTTTGACTGACTGGTTGCAATAGCGCCCAGACTGGCCGATATTCCCACGCGCCCGGATGGGCGCAGAACCCATGAACTTTGAAGAATTGAACTTGGCCGCGGCCATCGTTAAAGCCGTGCGCGAGCAAGGTTACGAAAC
>JANYEE010000020.1 GCA_025363275.1 Burkholderiales bacterium
GTTTGTGCTGACCGCAGTCACGCTGCTGGGTTTCTTGTTGATGGCACGCTGGCTGGTCACGGCCAAGTTTGGCCGCGTGCTGCAGGCCGTGCGCGATGCTGAAACCCGCGTCATGTTTTCGGGCTACAACCCCATTGGCTACAAGCTCACCATCTGGACCATCTCGGCCATGATGTGCGGCGTGGCCGGTGCGCTGTATGTTCCCCAAGTGGGCATCATTAATCCCAGCGAAATGAGCCCTGCCAATTCGATTGAGATGGCTGTATGGGCTGCCGTGGGCGGGCGCGCCACGCTGATCGGGCCCATCGTAGGCGCCTTCATCGTCAATGGTGCCAAGAGCTGGCTGACGGTCACTTACCCCGAGTTTTGGTTGTACTTTCTGGGTGCGCTCTTCATCGGCGTGACGCTGTTCCTACCCAGCGGCGTGGTGGGGCTGGTGAAGAAATTGAAGGGCGTGAAATCATGACGCCTGATTTGTTGGAACTGGGCGCTAAACGGGTTGAGGCCCGCCGCGCAGCCATGGAAGCCGACAAGGTACAGACTGAATCGGGTGGCCGCGCAGCAGGCTTTTCTCGCGTGGTGACCCAGGGCGAGGTGGATGTGGCCCACGGTCGCATCCTGTACCTGGACGATGTGCATGTCAGCTTTGATGGATTCAAGGCGATCAATGGCCTGTTCCTGGACATTGCGCCGGGCGAACTGCGCTGCATCATTGGCCCCAATGGTGCGGGCAAGACCACGATGATGGACATCATCACTGGCAAGACCCGGCCAGACTCGGGCACCGTGTTCTTCGGCAGCACGATCGATTTACTGCGCCACACCGAGCCGCAGATTGCGCAACTGGGCATTGGTCGCAAGTTTCAAAAGCCCACAGTGTTTGAACAGCTCACGGTGTTCGAAAACTTGGAGCTGGCATTGCACACCGACAAGGGCGTGCAGTCGTCGATGCTCTTCCGATTGGACTCTGCACAAAGCGACCGCCTGCTGGAGGTGCTGCACACCATTCATCTGACTGAGAGCTTGAGCCGCAAAGCTGGCAACTTGAGCCATGGGCAAAAGCAATGGCTGGAGATTGGCATGCTGCTAATGCAAGAGCCCAAGCTGCTGCTGCTGGACGAGCCGGTGGCCGGTATGACCGATGAAGAAACTGAGCGCACTGCCGAGCTATTTTTGAATCTGAAGGGCAAGCACTCACTGATGGTGGTGGAGCACGACATGGGCTTTATCCGCACGATCAGCGATATCGTGACCGTGCTGTGCGATGGATCGGTGTTGGCGCAAGGCACCTTGGACCAGGTACAGAGCGATGAGCGTGTTATCGAGGTCTACTTAGGCAGATAAATGCCCCCACGTTCGTCACTTCGTGTACTGCACTGCCCCCCGAGGGGGCGCATTCGCCTTTAGGGGCGGCCCGTCAAGGCGAAACCATGCTAAAAATTCAGAACGTTAACCAGTACTATGGCGGTTCGCACATCCTGCGCGACGTCAGTATCGAAGCGCAATTGGGCAAGGTCACTGTCATCCTGGGCCGCAACGGCGTGGGCAAGACCACGCTGCTCAAGTCCCTCATGGGCCTGGTGCCCATCAAGACTGGCACCATCACGCTGGATGGCAAAGACATTCAAAAATCCACTCCCTATGAGCGCGCCCGCGCGGGCCTGGGTTTTGTGCCGCAGGGCCGCGAGATTTTTGGCCGATTGACGGTCGAAGAAAACCTGCGTATGGGTCTGGCCTACCGCCCGGCGAGTACGCCCATTCCAGCGGAGTTGTTTGAATTATTTCCTGTGCTCAAACAAATGCTGGGTCGCCGTGGCGGAGATTTATCTGGTGGGCAGCAGCAGCAATTGGCCATTGCCCGCGCCTTGGCCGCAGGCCCGCGGGTGCTGATTTTGGACGAACCTACCGAGGGTATTCAGCCCAGCATCATCAAAGACATTGGCCGCGTGATCCGCATGCTGGCTAACCGGGGCCTCCATGGTGAACCGGTGGCGATATTGCTGGTGGAGCAGTACTACGACTTTGCCCGCGAGCTGGCCGATGACTACGTGGTGATGGAGCGCGGCGCCGTGCGTGCGTTTGGCAAAGGCTCCAACATGGAGATTGACCGGGTACGCGAGCTGGTCGCGATTTAAAACCCGGAGTCTGTTCACCTGGCGCCAGACCCCGGCGTTGTAGCTTTGTCGTTGGTCCGGCTCCCCGTGCGCAGTGCTAGACCACCGGCCTGGCGCTTTTGTTCCCCCAACGAAGCCTTCACATTTCCCGTGCCACATTGGCTGCGGACGTCTTGAATCTCGCGGCCTAATTCAGCGGCCTGCGAGATTTTGGTGCTGTGTTTTTGGAGCAATTGGTAGGCGTTGTCTACGAGTCGGGAATTCAGCGTGGCTTTGCCATGCAGCAGTAGATTGCGTATCGCCGCCGCCGGGTCGCCCGACATGCTGAGCGACATGGCGGTTTCGGCAAACTCCAACACTTGGGCCTGGGCTGCGCGCATGCGGTCCGCAAACGGCGGGTGGGCGCTAGCACTTGCGGCTAGAAGTTCGGTCAGTGATCGGTTGCTGCAAAACCGCATTCCCAGCGTCTCCACCACGCTGTCGACTTCGTCCAGCTGGATCGCACGGTCAGCCAGTTGGGCCAGCAGCGCCAACACATTGCTTGCGGACTCAAAATCGAAGGCGGGTTGGGACACTGTCTTGACCAAAGTACGCACGGCTTCCAGCACGGCTGCAAATTGATGCTGCTGAAGCAGGTTGAGTGCGATAACAATATCGGCCAAGCGACGCTGGCGAGCGTTGTCCGGGTTACGGTCTATCAAACGGGCAAAGTCATCATGGCAGCGCTGCAGA
Organism: Burkholderiales bacterium; assembly: GCA_025363275.1. Lineage (GTDB taxonomy): Bacteria > Pseudomonadota > Gammaproteobacteria > Burkholderiales > Burkholderiaceae_C > Allorhodoferax. The sequence continues at coordinate 2,847 of JANYEE010000020.1, forward strand.
CCCTTGCGGTCGCCGTTCTCCAGCCGGGTAAAGGCCAACAACACCAAAGTCTGGCAGTCGAACATTTTGGATTCCAGGCCCATACGGGCCGTGCGGTCCAGCAGCTTCTCGGCCTCTTCATGGTCGCCGTTGTAATAAGTAATCATGGCCAGATTTTGCAAACGGCTAATGGACGCCGGTGTCAACATGCTCGCTTGTTTGTAGGTCTCTAGCGCTTTGCCAAAGCGACCCATTTCAAAGTGGGCGCGCGCCATTACGTCGTAGGCGTCGGCAAAGGTGGGGTCGGCGCTGACCAGGTTTTCGAGCGTGCTGGTGGCCTGTGTCATTTGTCCGGCTTCCAACTGCGCACGGGCCACGCCCAGCTTGGCCCAGGGCAGGGTCTTGGCGGCCACTACTGCCTGGTACAACTGCTGGGCATCCGCATGGCGACCCACGCGCAGCAGCAGCTCGGCCCCCACGCGTGCCGCATAGAGCCAGAACAATCCTTTGGATTCAAAGCGTTGCAAACACAGCTTGGCTGCACCTTCAAAGTCTTCGGCCTCGATGGCGCTGAAGATGGCCTGCAAGGACAGTTTGCGTACACGTGCCTGGTGTAATCGTTCGCCCAGCTGGGTAGCTTTGTGCGGCTTCAGCAGGTAGCCGTCCAGGGCTGATTCGGCCGCCTCTGCCACTTTGGCATAGGTGGCTTCGGCGGTGATCATGATGAAGATGGTGGAGAAGGGCAGCAGCTGGTTGCGCCGCAGGTCATCGAGTAAGTCCTGGCCCGACATGGACTCGGCCGGGAAGTTTTGCTCACACAGCACAAAGTCAAAACTGCGGTATTCCAGTTGCCGTCGGGCATCTACCGCGCGTGCGGCTTGCACTACGGTGCCCACACCAAAGTCCCGAAGCTGTGCAATCAGGATCGACCGCGACGTCGCGTTACCGTCAATTACCAGAGCGGCACAGCTCGACAGGTCATCTTCCAGTTTGGCCATCGATAGTCATCGGGCTAAATGTCTCCATGCAGCCTACGTTGTTATCAAAATCATAGCACTAGGTTGACCAAATGCGGGGATTTACAGCCTTTTGCTCCCATAACGCGCTACGCCAGACGTTGCGGATTTGGCGCAATAAATCCATGACTGGTTCTACCACCGGGGCCAATACGCGCACTACGAGAACTCGCGGATGCGAGCTGGTGGCACCTGCCGTGGACGCCAAGGTGTGTTGACCGATCAGGTCGCGAGCCAGCTCCAGCGCCTGCTCTTTGCGGGCGCGGGGTAGGGCCGTGCCCGCCATAAAAAAAAGCGTTCCCATGCAGGCCTGCCCGGCCAGTCCGGCGGGGCTGTGCAGCAGGCGGGCATCGTCCGCGCGCAGGCTGCCGCGTTCCATCCACACCCCCGGCATTGCTAGGTGCTGGCGCAAATAGCCCTGTACAAAAGGCTGCGATGCCAGAGGCAGCCCCAGCGCGGTGATGTCCCAGCCGATCAGTTCTGCCGTGGGGGCCAGGTCTACCAGCAAGCGGTTTTCTGCGCGGCAGCCGCTGTAGGCAATGGTCTCCAGCGGCAGCCATTCCAGGCGTGCGCCGTCGGCCACGCGCAGGTGCACGGCTTGCAAGGCCTCAGCGCCTTCGGAGCGGTAAAAGCGGGTAGCACCGGGCGTGGTGATCAGGCCGTGGCTACTGTCGTGGGCATGCACTTGCATGTCCAGCGTGTCGCCACCCACCAAGCCGCCGGGCGGATGCACCAGCACGTTGTGGCACACCGTGTCGCCCTCGGGGTAGAGGCTTTGCAGAATGCGCAGCGGGCCGGTATGGTGGTGGCGGGCTACCGTGCGGCCTGCTTCCAGGGTGTAGTCAAGGGTGAGCTGTGCGTGCCAGGCCATGCGCAGACTTAGGCGCTGGGCTTGGCCGACAGCCAATCCACCAATGACCGCGCCATCACTTTGGTGGCGCGCCGCAGGTCGTTCAAGTCCAGGCGTTCATCGGCGCGCTTGGCACCCGATTCCAGCACCGTGCGCGGCCCGGCACCGTAAATTACACCGGGAATGCCGGCCTCGCAGAACAGGCGCACATCGGTGTACAGCGGCGTGCCCATGGCGGGTATGGGTTCGCCAAACACGGCCTCGCCGTGCTTTTGAATCGCCGCCACCAGCGGCTGGTTGCCGGGCAGAGGCCTCAGGGCGTTGGCCAGCAGGATGCGTTGAATATCCACCGTGATGCCAGGCGATTCGGCCGCTGCTTGGGCGATGACTGCGCGCAACGTGGCCTCCACTTCCGCCGGGTTTTCCTCGGGGATCATGCGTCGGTCCAGCTTGAAGCTGACGCGGCCCGGCACCACATTGGTGTTGGTGCCACCTTCAATCGTACCCACGTTCAAGTAGGGGTGGGTGATGCCTGTGACCTGGGAAGTGACCTGCTGGTACAGCGTGTTTTGGGCGTACAGCGCATTCAAAATTTTGACGGCACCCTGCAGCGCGTCCACGCCCGATTGGGGGATGGCCGCATGGGCTTGTTTGCCGTGCACGGTGACCTGCATTTGCAGACAGCCGTTGTGTGCGGTGACGACCTGGTAGCTGAAGCCTGCGGCCACCATCAGGTCGGGCTTTATGACCTTGTTCTTCAGCAGCCACGCGGGGCCGAGTTCGCCGCCAAATTCTTCGTCGTAGGTGAACAGCAATTCCACACTGCCGTGGGAGGGCCGGACCACGGCCTCCAGTGCGCGCACGGCAAACGTGTAGCTGGCGAAATCGCATTTGCTGACCGCAGACGCGCGGCCGTAAATAAATCCGTTGTCGATTTCCCCGCCGTAGGGGTTTTTGGTCCAACCCTCTCCGGGTGGCACTACATCGCCGTGGGCATTTAACAGCACGGTGGGGCCCGGGCCGTAGGTTCTGCGCACCACCAAGTTGGTGATGGATTCGAGCCCCGCGGCGAGCACCTCGTCTTGCGACACCGGGTGTTTTTCGGCGACAAAGCCAAAGTCGGCCAGCAGCTCCGCAGTGCGCTCGGCATGCGGTGCGTTATTGCCGGGTGGGGTGTCGGTGGGTACTTGGATCAGGGCTTGCAGAAAGCGCACTTCGTCGTCGAAGTGGGCATCTACCCAGGCGTCCAGCGCGGCGTAAATGGCGTCTGGTGGGGTGCTCACGTTGGCGGTATGCATAGGGGTTGATTTGTCAGTCAGTCGCCAAATCGTTGGCAAGGTCTTCGGTGAATCGGGTGAAGGCGTCAATCGCCAATTGCATGTCGACGCTGGTGGTGGACTCCAGCGGGTTGTGGCTGATGCCGGAATTCTGGCCGCGCACAAACAGCATGGCCTGGGGCATCACCGTGTGGAGCTGCATGGCGTCGTGCCCGGCGCCGCTGGCCATGCGGTGCACCGGCAAGCCCAGCTGTGCCACGGCAGCCTCCCAGCGAGCCTGCAAGGCCGGGTCGCTGGGAGCGGCGCTGGCGCGCATGGTCTCGGTCAGTGTGCTTTGCACACCGCGGCGCTGGCAGATGGTGTGCAGCGCGGCCTGTACATCGTTGACCAGGCGATCGCGCTGCGCATCGCTAGGCGCGCGCAGGTCTAAGGAAAACTGGCAGCGGCCCGGGACCACGTTGATGGAGCCAGCGGGCACGCTCAAGATGCCCACGGTGCCGACTGAATCGCCGTCTTGTGCGGCGCGGCCCTCTACGAAAAGCAGCAGCTCAGCCACGGCTGCAGCGGCATCGCGGCGCTGGCCCATGGGTGTGGTGCCAGCATGGCTGGCCATACCGATGATTTCGCCTTGAAAGCGCACGCTGGCGTTGATGGACGTGACCACGCCCAGCGGCAGGTTCATGGCGTTGAGCACCGGGCCCTGTTCGATGTGCACTTCGACAAAGCCCAGGTAGTCTTGCGGGTCCCGCTTCAGCGCGGGAATGTCGGCCGGGTTGTGTCCGGCGTGCAGCATGGCATCACGCATGCGGATGCCATCGGCATCAGTCTGCTCAAGCCACGCATCTTGAAACAGGCCGGTCAGTGCGCTGGAGGCCAAAAACGTAGCTTTGTAGCGCTGTCCTTCCTCCTCGGCAAAGGCCACCACTTCCAGCGCAAAAGGCAAGCGCTTGCCCGCAGCGTGCAGCGACTGCACCATGGCCATGGGCACATAGATGCCCAGGCGGCCGTCGTATTTGCCGCCGTTGCGCACCGTATCAAAATGGCTGCCAGTGAGCAGTTTTCTACTATTTTTAAGTGCTTTAGTGCTGTGGCCCTGGTGTTTATTGCCTGTCCAGCTATCACTTTCATAGCATGCCACCACATTGCCCACCGCGTCGATGTGTGCACTGTCAAAACCGCAAGCTAGCATCTGGCGCTGCAAATGGGCGGCGCAAGCACGGTGGGCGTCGGTCAGGTAGGTGACGGTGAGCTGGCCTGCTTGTGCAAACGGAGGCTCGGAATACTGGGCTAGTTCTTCGTGCCAGTCCCAAACTTCATTGCCTGCTGTTGGCACACTGCCCAGCAAATCGAACAGGCGAATTTCGGCTATACGGTGGATATTGCGCAGGCACTCCTGGCGCTCAAAGTCGGGGTGGCCGCGCAGGCGGCGCGCAAAGGTGGCCATGATGTCCGCCTTGGTCAGACCCGTGCCGCGCGGTCCGCGCACCGCCAAGACAAAGGGGAAGCCAAAGCGGGCGTTGTAGTCGCGGTTAAGTTGGTGGATGTGTGCAAACTCGTCGGGTGTGCACTGGGTCAGGCCAGCTGTGCTTTGCTCGTTGGTGGATTCTGCAGTGAGGTTTTTGTCGATCATGGCTTTGCCAGCCAGCTCGGGGTGGGCGCGGATCAGGGCCAGTTGGGCTTGTACGCCCGCATGGGTGACCACCTGCGCCAGGGCCAGTTGAAGCTGAGCCATAGAGACAAAGGGGCGCTGCTTCAGCGCCGCAGCAGGAATCCAGGGCGAGTGCTCGTACAGGCTGGCCAGCAACGCAGTGGCTTCTTCCAGGGGTGCGGTGTTGATTTGTTGGAGTGTCAGGAGCATGGAGTGAGTTACACCGAAAAGGGATGCGTAGCTTTCCAGTGCCGGGCTATGTCAATACGTCGGGCTACCCAGACATGTTGGTGCTGCGCGATATGGTCCAGAAAGCGCTGCAGGGCGGTGATGCGTCCAGGGCGACCCAGCAGCCGGCAGTGCATACCGATACTCATCATTTTTGGGGCATTCAATCCGTCCGGATCACCCTCGGCAACCAGCGCGTCAAACGTGTCCTTGAGGTACTGGAAAAACGGGTCGGCGTGTGAATAACCCTGGGGCAGGCAGAAGCGCATGTCATTGCAATCCAGCGTGTAGGGCACGATGAGTTGGGGTACGACGCTGCCATCGGTCTTTTGAACCTTCATCCAGAAGGGCAGGTCATCCCCGTAATAGTCGCTGTCGTATTCAAAGCCGCCGTAGTCCGCCACCAGGCGGCGGGTGCGCGGGCTGTCTCGGCCGGTGTACCAACCCAGCGCGCGGTTGCCTGTGAGTTTCTCGATAGCCGCCATGCCGAGCTGCATGTGCTCGCGCTCGGTCGCTTCGTCGATATTCTGGTAGTGGATCCAGCGCCAGCCGTGGCAGGCAATTTCATGACCTAACTCGACACAGGCACTGGTGAGTTCGGGGTTGCGCTCCAGTGCCATGCCCACGCCAAACACCGTGAGTGGCAGGCCGCGCCCCTCAAATTCGCGCAGGATGCGCCACACGCCAGCGCGCGCGCCGTATTCGTAAATACTTTCCATGCTGAGGTGGCGTTCTGGGTAGCTGGCGGGGTTGAACATTTCAGACAAAAATTGTTCGGAGCCCGCATCACCATGCAGCACACTGTTTTCGCCGCCTTCCTCGTAATTGAGGACAAACTGCACCGCAATGCGTGCGCTGCCCGGCCACTGTGCATGGGGCACATTTCGGCCATAACCGATCAGGTCGCGCGGGTAGGGCTGGGTGCTGTCGTAGATGGGCATAGCGGGGCGTCGAATAAGGCAATGGTCGGTGGAAACCGCCCGCAAACGTTGCAAGCCCCGTGCCTATTTGCGGGTTAAATCCTGCACTTGTTGGCGCGCGGTTTCGGCGTCCTTGCCGTATTCTGTCAGGTATCGCTCGCGTTCTTCGCTTGTCCATTCATTGGGAGAAAAACGGTCGCGGTGGTAGCGGGCGCTGGTGTAGATGACACCGGGCTGGCGGGCCATCATGGCGCGGTCCGGGAATGTGTCGGGAATTAGCAAAAAACCATCCACATCGCGCAGTTTCAGGGGGAAGACTGGGGCTTTGTCGCGAATCAGTGCGCCAAAGACTTGCAGGCGCACCTCGCGCGTGCCTGCCGCCAGCTCGTCGTTGAACTGCACTAACGCAAACGGCACGCCATTGGCATCGTCTACACGGCCGCTAACCACATAGCGGCCTGCCTGGCGCACGTTGAGTTTGATGTAAAAGTTCAAGGAGCCAGCTTCTACGGCCTCGCGCACGCCACCCCAGGTGGCCGGCATATCGGGGGTGTAGATCACATCCAGTTGCACGACGCCCTGCTGACCATTGGCCGTTACTTCCGCCAGGGTGCGGATGGTGCCGTTGTAGTTCTCAAACCCCTGGGTTGCCGGGCTCAGCCGTGCCATGTAGTTGCCGTCACCCGCAGTGTCGTCGGCACCGCTGCCGTTGTCGCTAAAGCTTAAATTTGCCTGGATGTTTTTGACCGGCGTTCGCGAATCGGCAATTGAGCGAGCCGACGCATTGCGGATGGTTAACGGTAGCGGAAGGTTGTTGTCGTCCACCGCCTGGATTGCAAAGCGCACGGACTCCGTGCCGCTCAGGAACACGCGCTCTTGGCTGGTGCGCAAACGTACACCTTTGACGGGTTCGCCTTTGTCGTTGAGCAGCTTTAGCTCTTCGGTCACAGGGGCAAAGGGCCGCACTTGGTCTGGATGCTCGGTAAGCGGGCGCGAATCGGGGGGGTAGCGCGTAGCGTCGCGGTAGCTGGCATACAGCCGCTCCGCCCGCTCGTAGCGCGCTTGCCACAGGGCAAGCTGAGCCTGGCGTGCCTGCAAGCCGGCGGCGCTGTAGGGCCCGGTACTCCCGGTTGCAGCGCTGGCGGCCATGCTGTTGCTTTGCACTGCCGATGGGTTGGAAGCACCCGATTGGTTGTTGGTGGGATCGGCGTCCGTAGCGCCGGCGCTCAGAAAAAAGGCCAAGGTAGCTACTGCAACTGTGGCAGCAGCCCCCAGGCCCAGAACGTGTCTGCGTTTCAAGCCGACATCAGTTTGCGTACGTGACCATATCGGCGCGCACCTTCGAGACGACACCGCCCCAGCTTCCATTGGTGTAATGGTTCAGGGATTCGCTGTCGTCGCGGAATTGCACGCTGTGGTAGGCCCACTTGGCCGAGCCACCTTCGTTGGCCGCAGTGCCCAGGGTCAGGTCATTGCAGAACCAGTCGGAGGGGTTGCACAAACCTGCGCCACCGCTGCCAGACATGCCGCCTGACGAGTGGTAGGCCACGGCTTCATCGTCCTGGCCCGGCAGCACGGCCGAGTACAACGTGCCCTTGGCACCGGCAAACATGTAGAACCATTTGGCGCGGGTTTGGTTATGGTCATACATCGCACGTGCAGTGGCTGTTTTTAGGTCGGAGGTCAGTGGGTCCGATACGGCCCAGCTGCCTACGTTGGCCAGTTCGCTGCCACCACCGGCACCGGCTGCTACGTCCACCCATTTGATATTCCAGCCAGTTTGGGTGGAGCCATCAGTGGCCCCGCAGACGCCCGCGCTGTTGGGGGTGGCGTCCTTTTTGGTGCGCGCCGTGCCGCCGTACAGCGACAGTGCATAGCCGATTTGCAAATTGCCTGCGCTGTGGGCCGCTACATAGCACCAGTTGTTGCCGGTGCAGTAGCAGTCCAGCGCGTCTCGGATACGATAGTTTTGATCGGCCACGCGGTTGTAGCCGTCCCAGTTGACCGAGACCTTGTTCACGCCCGCTGCCGTGCCGGCCGGGCCCCAGTAGCTGAAGTCGGCATGGTTGCCAGGCTGGGCGTTACTGCTGCGGCCATTCACCCACAGGGAGTAATTGGTGGCATACACACCACCGGCCAGACCCAAAAGAACAACGCCAATGAGCCGCAACTTGCGCGCGGACGTGGATGAAAAGAATCCCGACAAACTCAAACGCATAAACATCTCCTGGTGTGTGGAACCGCTAGCCTTGGGTCGCCAGTGTCGTCATGCACCAACTTGGTAACAACTGGGGAATACCCCTAACGCAATGGACTGCAGCGATACTGCAAGTCCACATCAAGAGGACAGCACCATGGGATTGAGTACACACGTTTTGGACACCATGCATGGCACTCCCGCCTCGGGCATGGCGGTCACGCTGTACCGCGGCTCGGATGCTGGCTACACGCAGCTTGCCAGCTTTGTGTTGAATGAAGATGGCCGTCCGCCCCAGGGCATGTTGATTGCGCACGCTGAGTTGCAAGTAGGCGCTTACCGCCTGAAGTTTGCAGTGGCCGACTATTTCAAGGCCTGCGGGGTGAGCTTGCCAGAGCCCAATTTTCTGACCAATGTGCACTTGGATTTTGGTGTGGCCCATGCAGACCAGCATTACCATGTGCCGCTGCTGGTGAGCCCTTGGAGCTACTCCACCTACCGGGGGTCGTAATCCCCTAGTGGTAGTCCTCGTTCTACAGCTGGCCTTCGGTCAGTGTGTCTAATTGGAAGCGCCCACTGCTGTGCCACAGCCAGGTGTCGGTGTAGGTGACTTTACCCATGCGCAGCGGTGCCGGAAAGGGCGCCGCCTGCCGCACGGATCGCTCAATCTCTGCCATCACATCCGGCGCATGGCGCGGAGCGCGCATCCAGCTGATGCCAGTCACGTAGCCCCCCCTATCAATCTCCACTTGCAATACCCCGACTGCATGCAAGAGGGGCGGCATCTTGCCGGGATACAGGCGTGCCTGGTTAAGTGCATACAAGTGTTTGGCAGCATCCATTCGGTAATCCCGTGGTGTTTTGGCTTCAGACACCCGTTTGTCGATGATTAACGGCGGGGTTGGGGGCGGTGCAACCGTGGTCGGCGGTAGGGGTGTAAGTACCGGCACTTCAGTGGCGTTGGGAATTGTCGGCGACGGCGGTGTGGAACACGATGCTGATAACGCAACGACGGCCATCCACGACAGAGTAGCCTTTAGGCGCGGTGTTATCTGAGGAAAGCGCATCGAAAATCTCCAATTCTTGTAGGCATACTGTGCCCCATGTCGGGCGCGTAGCGCCAGTATTTTTTTGTAAATATTTGATGAAAACGGCAATGCATTTTGAAAACCTGAAAGCGCAGCAGATCCATGGACTGGCTTGAAAAGCTTCTGCTGCGTCTGCAAACTGAGCCGGCGGTGCTGGTCACCGTGTTGGCTACGCGGGGGTCGGTGCCGCGTGATGCTGGCACCTGGATGGCCGTATTCGCCGATAGCTTTTTAGCCACGATCGGCGGCGGCCGTTTGGAACAAGACGCCATGGACTTAGCCCGTGACAGGTTGGCCACAGGGGCTACTGAATCTTTGGAGCGTACTTTTTCGTTGGGCCCCAGCTTGGGTCAATGCTGCGGCGGCGAAGTGCAATTGCGTTTTGAGCGTATCGGCGCGGCCAATGCGCCCGCGTTGGCCGATCGGCTGCGTCCGGCGCACACACCGGTAGCCGTATTTGGTGGCGGCCATGTCGGTCAAGCCCTGGTACGCGTCTTGGGTTTGCTGCCCACCGATGTGCGGTGGTTTGACAGCCGCGACGAAGTCTTCCCCGCCAACCTGCCGCCCCATGTGCACACCGAGCACAGTGATCCGGTAGAGGCTGGCGTGGCGGATCTGGTGCCTGGAAGCCGAGTTTTCATTATGAGTTTTAGCCATGCAGAAGACTTTGCCGTGGTGGCCGCCTGTCTACAACGCCAGCGCGATCGGAAGGACTTGCCCTACATTGGCCTGATTGGCAGCAAGTCCAAATGGGCAACCTTCCGACACCGGCTGGAGGCGCGCGGTTTCACCGCGCAAGAGCTGGACCACGTGACCTGCCCTATCGGCGTGCCCGGCATTGACGACAAGCGCCCTGAGGTGATTGCCGTGGCGGCTGCGGCCCAACTCTTGCAAGTCATCGGATAGCCTGCTGCCACCCGAAATTACACTGGCTCACTGCTGAGGAGAATATTGCTGATGGAGAGTTATCTGCTGGATTGGGCCAACCTGCTATTGCGTTGGACCCATGTGATTACCGCCATTGCGTGGGTAGGTTCGTCGTTTTATTTTGTGTTTCTGGACAGCAGCCTGACGCCACCGGTCGATGAAGACCTCAAACGCCAGGGCGTCAGTGGCGAGTTGTGGGCGGTACATGGTGGCGGCTTTTATCACCCTGTCAAATTCGCGGTATCGCCGCCGGTCCTGCCGGACAAGCTGCACTGGTTTTATTGGGAGAGCTACAGCACCTTTCTGACGGGTTTTGCGCTGTTCAGCGTCAGCTATCTGTGGCATGCGGGCACTTACCTGATCGACAAGTCGGTCATGCAGTGGACACCCGTGGTAGCGGGTTGGGTGGCCGTGGGTTTTTTGGTGGTGTTCTGGGTCGCGTATGACGCGGTGTGCCGAATTTTCAGCCACCGCCAGCATGGTGAAGTCATCGTAGGCGCGCTGGTGGCCGCATTGGTGGCTGCTGCGGCCTACCTGGCTTGCCACTGGTTTGCCGGGCGCGCTGCGTTTTTGCTGGTGGGCGCCATGATGGCCACCGCCATGACGGCCAACGTGGCGTACTGGATCATTCCCGGACAGCGCAAGATGGTGGCCTGCATCCGCGCAGGCGAGCCGGTGGACCCGGTGCATGGCAAGCGCGGTAAGCAACGCAGCGTGCACAACACCTACTTCACGTTGCCAGTGATTTTTGCGATGCTCAGCAACCATTACAGCTTCACCTACAGCCACTCGCACAACTGGCTAGTGCTGGTCGTAATGATGGCGGCAGGCGCTGCGATCCGCCAGTTTTTTGTACTGCGCCATGGCTACCAACTCGGGCGCAACCGCCACCCGGGGTGGTATGCGGTGGCAGGTTGCGTCGGTATTGCTGCGGTGATCTTGGCATTGGCGCCCGCCCTTGATAATACAAATGCTATCAAATCAGGAGCTGCTAAGTCAAGTAATACGAGGGCCACAGCCCGATTAGACTATAAAACACTGCAACCCGTGCTGGAACAGCGTTGTTACCAGTGCCACGGCGCTGCGGTGCAAATGAAGAACGTGCGTCTGGACTCCCCCCAAGGCCTGGCTGCCCACGCGCAGGCGGTGTACCAGCAAGTGGTGGTCACCAAAGCCATGCCGATGAACAACGCCACCGGTATCACTGAACCAGAGCGCCAGCTGATCCGTCAGTGGTTTGAGGCCGGTGCTGCAACGGAGTAAGAGGCGGGTTTCAAGGGCGGGCCTTGGCATCGCGCACCAGCTCGCCACAGTCGCTGTCTTTTCCGGGTCCTGCGTCTACCAGCGGGATCAGCGCCAACAGCGGGTTGAGCAGACCCAAGCCCACTGCGCCTGCGGCGCGGGTGATCACACGTCCTTTGTCGATCTGCACTCGCGGGTGCGCAAAACTGCCACGGATATAAATCGGACTGTGCAGCGATAGTGGGCTGGTGGCCTTGGTGCGGGGGTCCAGCATCAAATCAATGCTTTCGTTTTTCAGATCGATGTTGCCAGAACCTATCAACGTGCTCACCTGCGTGTCCAGCACCAGTGCGCTGGCCTGCATGGTGCCCTGTTTCACGTCAAAGTCGGCTACCGCGCAGCGCAGCTTGATCAGTCGGTCGCCCGTCAGGCTCAGGCCCAGAATTTCCCACAAGTGCAGGCCCGCTTTTTCCATCATCAACTGGCTGATCTGACCGTCGGATACCACCAGACCGAGCTTGCCATTGGCGTGTGCCAGCATGCTGCCGACCGAATTGCCCGTGCCTTTGAGATCAAACTCACCATGTACCAGGCCGATGCTGTTTTTACCCAGGTCCAGCGTTGGAAACAATTTGCCCAGCAGCACTTTGCGCACCAGCGCTTGTGCCTGGCCAGTCAGCGGTGCGTGACGCCCGTCCAGTGTCACGGTGGCTTCGAGTTGTCCGCCGGCTAATCCAAAGTTCAGGGGTTTGAGCGTAAGCAGCGCATCGTGCAGGCTCAAGTGGACCCGCAAGTTTTCCAGCGGCAGGGCCTGAGCGCGCAGCAGGCTTTTGGCCTGCAGTTGCACATCGGCGTCCACCGAGTCCCAACGCTCGGTATTAAATGGCAGATCAGGTAGCACATGGCCGGTGTTCTGCAGCTGGGCGACCGCTTGCTTGACACTACCCGGTCGGGCGCCGATGACTGGCCCCAAGTCGTCCAGCGCCAGGCGGTTGGACTGTACTTCTGCCGTGAGCGTCGGCCGTTTGCCGCCGATGACCACCTGGGCGTATCCGGCCAGGTCGCTGCTTCCCACGCGGCCGGCAAATTTTTCGAAACGCCAGGTGCTGCCACTATGCACCAGCCGACCTGCCGCGGTGTAGGGGCGCGTGACCGGAAAAGCGATACCGAGCAAGGGATACAACTGTTCCAGACTATCGCCGCGCAGCGTCATGTGGAGGTCAGCAGCTCTGAGCGTTTGTAAATCGGTCACCGTACCGTCCAGCGTGATTGCGGTGCGGCCGATCGTGGCGCGCGCATTGAGGGGGTAGGGCAGTTGGGTGTCGCTTAGGGCCAGTGCCGGGCCACCGCTGCCTTGGCCCTTCACTGGTAGGCCTTTGTAGTTGCCTTGCACCGTGAACTGTAGACCGGTGGTGGGCGCTTTGGCAGTGCTGCTGGCAGCAGTGCTCAGTGTGGCTTGCAGACTGGTTTCTTGGCTAGGGTCGTCAAAGCCTATGGAGCCGTGCTCAATGCTGACCTGTCCTAAGCCGATGCGGGCCTCCTCATCGGTTTGGCCCAAGTCCAGCAGCCAGCTTTTTCGGCCCTCGCGCGAGCGCTCCAGCGATACATCGGCCTGCTCCAGGCGCACGTCAGGCAATACCAATTTGCGGTGGAATAGCTGGGGAATATCGATGCCTACTTCGATGCCCTGCGCTGTCAGTAGGTGCGGGTTTTGTGCCCATGAGGGATTGGCAAAACCCAGCGCCTGCGCTTGTATCCGAGCGACCGGCCAGCCAAACTGCACGTTCAGATCGCCTTGAATTGCCAGCACCCGCCCGGTCTTTTGCAATGCATATTGTTCCAGGGGGCCACGCAGCCAATTCCAGCCCACTAGGGCGATGGTCAGCGCGCACATCAGTGCCACTACGAGCACTGCTGCCGCCACCCAAATGATGGCGCGGGATACCAACCGCAGTGTGCGTGGTGTCCGGTTGTTGGAGAGCAGGGTCTCAGCCATGGGGTGCATCAGCGATGGAGAACATCGGCACTTGGGCGTCCCAGATGAACAAGTTGGGAAATCCAGCGAACTCGATTTGGGTGAGCTAGCCGGCCGTGAACAACTAATTCGCCCGTGCCCTCAAACCTGAGCGGGATGCTGGCCGGATCCTGCGGGGCGTTAGTGGAGCGACCCGTATGTGCCGGTATCGACGTTTGCGCTTGTCCAGTATCTCCCATTGGCATCATTAAGTCGTGTGGCTAACAAGTGCGTACTATGGGTTCAGAAGTGTTTTGACTCCGTGCGTTGGCGTACGGAGGCGGTACGCCCGAGACGCAGCCAGGCTAGCCTATGGTTGCTCTCGGGGAGGATGATGTGGGTCAGGGGGCCAGCAAGGCCTGTCCGCGAATCTCGCCACCTTTATTGGCAGCGGTGTGCAGGTTGACATACCACTTGCCGGACATAAAGTCCGCTGCTTGAGCCGGTGTCAATGTGGCCATGCCCTTGATGGGGCTTTCCAGGCTGCCACTAAAACCCATGGCTACGCCAGCATTTTGGCCCAGCAAAGCGGGGCCATGAAAATGTCCCGCTGTGACGGGGCCGGTCAATCCGGAGTACGCAACGGTCCAGTTTAAAACGTTGGCCTGGGTGTCAAAGGTGGCTTTCAGCGTACCGCTGCCGGTGCTGGCGTTGGCAGGCACCTCTTCACTGGCGCTGAGTTTGCCGCTAAAGGCGACAACGTTGGTATTGGGGTTGACCGGTGTGGTGCAAGCTCCCAGCACCAGCGAGGCTGCCACAAGCAACGAGGAGGTGAGTATGCGAACAGGTGTCATGGGGATCCTTTAGGTTGAGTATTCCGCACCACAAAGGCAGCGCAGCGCTTCCACTGTAGTCTTTGACGGGTAAGTCTGCACTAGGATCGGGATAGGCGTTTCGTTTAGTCCAGACCAGTCAACTTGTCGGCTTCAATGGCCGCGGCCAGTGTTTCCAACAAAGCCTTGCGCGCTTTAAGTTTCGTTTGGGTATGGGCTTTCGGATTGAGTTGCGCCAATTGCTGCGCCGCGGCGAGGGCCGTAGCCATGAGTTGGTCCACGGCCACCACTTGGTCCAGAAAACCGGCAGCGAGCGCCGCCTGCGGGCTAAACATCTCAGCATTGACCACCGAGCGTTGAAACACGGCCGGGGTGAGTCGGTCGCGCGCCAGTGCCAGGCCCACTTGGTGCATGGTCATGCCGATCTTGACTTCATTCAGACCAATCTGAAAGGAGCCCTCGACCCCGATGCGGTAATCGCAGGCCAGCAGCAGAAAAGCACCTTTGGCCACAGCATGGCCTGGGCACGCGACGATGATGGGTTGGGGGTGCGCCAGCATCCGCAGGGTCAACGCAGAACCAGACGCCACCAAATTGCGTGTGGCCTCTGGGCCCGCTTTCATGACCTTGAGGTCGTAGCCGCCGCTCAAAATACCGGGCTGCCCCGTCAAAATGACAACCGCTTTGGCTTGCTGGGCCAGATCCAGCGCGCTGTTGATGCCTGCAACCACTTCTGGGGACAGTGCGTTGACCTTTCCGTTCATCAAAGTGACTGTCGCCACGCCATCGACCAGTGTGTAGTTGACCAAATCGCTCATATTCAACTCCTTATTCGTTTCATTGTGCAAAGCAGCGCGCCAGTCTAACCGTGGCGGGCTCGTCACGATGTCGCTGGCGCGAAACCTGCTTGATAGCTGCACAAGTCAAAATAGACACAAGCCATTGGGGTTTATCGGGAGGGGTAATCAGACGGGGACGGGGCGTCGCGTTGTAGACTGCGTTATGGGGACGAAACCACAATCACAAGGGCTGCTGTCCAAGGTAGCCAGCATTTTCCGTGCGCCCAATGGTGGCGCATCGGGCAGTGGCACGCACGACGCCGCCGAATCGCAGCACAGCATAGTCGGTGAGGCTGAGAAAAACGCCCTGCAAGCCCTGATTCAACGCAAGCGTCAGGACGATCTGGTACGGCGGCGAGAGTTCAATTATTTGCGCAAGCTACGCAAATCTCCGCACGGAACCCGTGCCACCGGCGTGGACGGCGGCGAGCGGGTGTCATCGTTCCCTAATAGCTCAGGTTTCACGGTCGACGACAGAGCCTCCACACTGCGGAAAATCGATGCGATCGAGGCCCACATGATCAGCTCCTGGGCGCGAAGCAAAGTCGCCGCTGTCGTGCCAGCGGTAGATGCCAGATCCCATGCCCCTGCCGTGCCTGCCAGCGCGCCTGTTTTTGATTACGTACCGACCCAGCCGGCGCCGCTGCGCAGTGAGGTCCCGTCGCCTGCGGCCAGCCGTACCCCCCCGCCTGAGGACTCCTCTGCAACGGCGGAGCTGGACAATCTGGACTTGGACTTCACGGGGCTGATGTCTACGCCGGGCAGTGCGGAAGTGGATACCTGGGATGCGCCTGTACCCGACAGCGCACCCACGATGCAGCGTCGGTCCGATCCGCCGGTCCTCCAGGATCTGGCCCCACCGGTTGGCATTGACTTTCCTACATTAACTTCTGCGCAGCAGGCCGCGCCAATGGCAGAAGCTTCCCGTGCTTCCGTGGAGCCCCTGCCAGAGCACATTGAGAGTGCCTTGCAGGATGCAGCCATCCATTTTGCAGAGGGCGGCAGCGCGTCGGCCGAAGCCGTGTTGCTGGGCTTATTGCAAGCGGATGATATTTCGACACGTACGGCCGATGTGGTGGCCTCGGCGCTATTTGATTTGTACCGTGCCAGCGGCCAGCAAGACGGTTTTGATGTCGTTGCCATGGATTACGCCGAGCGTTTTGGGCGCTCGCCGGGGGAATGGTTCTCGTTGCCCGAGATGCTGCAGGGCCGCTCGGAGACGGCAGTTGCCGCGCCTGTAACCGCCAAGTTCGCCATGGGTCAGAGCAAGGCCTGGGAGTCTCCCAAGGTTTTATCGGCATCAGCGCTGGTAGCTCTGCGCGCCCAGTTCTCTGCGCCCCAGGCAGCATGGCATGTTGACTGGATAGCACTGGCAGATATTGAACCAGAAGCCGCCCCTACGCTGGCCGATTTGATGGCTTTTTGGACCAACCAGCCAGTGGAGTTGCACTGGAGTGGTGTGGAGTCACTATTGCGTGCGCTGGAACTGTACACGCCTGCGGACGACAACACGGTGGATGCCCTGTGGTGGCGCTTGCGGCTCGATGCCCTATGTATTTTGCAGCGCCACGACGATTTTGAAAGTCTGGCATTGGACTATTGCGTGGTGTACGAAGTGTCACCCCCTTCGTGGAGGCCTGCGGCATGTACCTTCATTCAGGATCAGTCCAGTTCCACGTTTGGTGGGTTGACCGAAGGTCCGTCGTCCGTGTCGGCAGATGACTTGCCCGTGTTGTCAGGTCCGTTTGCGGCCTGCGAACTGGTGGGTGAAGTGTGTGGCGAAGCCACGCAGGCCATGGCCAAGTTGGTCGCAGCAGGTGAATCTGCAGACCATGTGGTGGTGTCATGCGCGCTCACTGTGCGTATGGACTTTCCGGCCGCCGGCACTGTCTTGAACTGGGTTATTGAGTGTGAATCCCGGGGTTGCCAAGTGCAATTTGTGCTTGTTCCCCGTTTGGTGGCTGTCTTTTTTCAGATGTTGGGCATTGACCGCTACGCCAAGATAGCGGTGCGCGCCAACTAGCGCGTCTAAAAAGCATGGGCGCCCCGGACCCCCACACGGCCCCGCAGGCCTTTTTGGCTTATCTCTTTCAGCGCGCAGTGCAGCGCGCACAGCCATTGCACTGTCTAGAACCTTTTCTTCCGCTACCGCCCAAAGGCCGCACCGTGGTGCTTGGCGCTGGCAAGGCCGGCGGTGCCATGGCCCAAGCGGTTGAAGCGCTTTGGCCGGCACAGGCAGCTTTGTCGGGCTTGGTGGTTACGCGCTACGACCACGTTCCGCCGCGCCCCGTGGGTTTGTCAGCCCGCATCGAGGTCGTGGAAGCCGCCCACCCCGTGCCCGATGCTGCAGGTTTGGTTGCGGCCCGGCGTATTTTGGATTTGACGCAGGGACTCACAGCAGATGATCTGGTGCTGTGTCTAATTTCGGGTGGTGGCTCTTCGTTGCTGAGTTTGCCGGCCCCCGGCCTTGCGCTGCGCGACAAACAACAGATCAACCAAGCCCTGCTCGCCAGCGGCGCCACCATTTCCGAGATGAACTGTGTGCGCAAGCACCTCTCCGCTATCAAGGGTGGACGTTTGGCCCTGGCGTGCGCACCGGCGCGCGTAGTGAGCTTGCTGATCAGTGATGTGCCCGGAGACGATCCGACCGTGATTGCCAGCGGCCCTACTGTTGCGGACCCCACTACGTGTGCAGATGCGCTGGCGGTGCTCCGTCGGTATGCCATCGACGTGCCCCTCGCAATTGTGGATGCGCTGTCAAACGGCGCGTTAGAGACGCCTAAGCCTGACCACCCCGCGTTTGCAGGCAACCTGGTGCAGATCGTCGCCACACCCCAACAATCGCTGGAAGCCGCCGCCGCGGCTGCGCGTGCTGCGGGACTCGCAGCCTATATTTTGAGTGATGCTATGGAAGGTGAATCACGCGAAGTAGGGCAGGTGCATGCGGCGCTGGCCCGCGCGGTGGCGCGTCAGGGGCAGCCGTTTACCAAGCCCTGTGTACTCCTCAGTGGTGGAGAGACGACGGTGACGCTGCGCCCACGAGCGCCTGGTGCCGCGCGTGGGCGGGGCGGGCGCGCCGGTGAGTTTTGTATGGGGCTGGCCCAGGCGCTGCATTCGCAGCCGGGCGTTTATGCGCTGGCGGCCGATACCGATGGCATCGATGGTGTCGAAAACAACGCAGGCGCCCGTGTAGCACCCGACACGCTGGAACGGGCCAGTGCGCAAGGACTCAAGATTGAGAATTTCCTGGACCGCAATGACGCCTATGGCTACTTTGAAGCCCTGGATGATCTGTTTGTGACTGGCCCCACGTTCACCAACGTCAACGACTTTCGCGCTATTTTGGTGCTGTGAACGCATCGCCTTGCTCGCGTCGGCAGGCTTAGCGGCTGGCCTATTGTGCGGGTACCTTACGCGGTGCGATATCCCATGGTGTGTGGAAGCCACAGCACAATCTCAGGAAACACCGTCATCGCGACCAGCAGTAGCAACAACATAACCAAAAACGGCCAACCTTCTTTCATCATTTCGCCGATGGGAATACCCGTTAGCGCCTTGGTCACAAATAGCAGCATGCCAAACGGTGGATGAATCAGGCCGATCATCATGTTCAGTACCACCAACACGCCAAAGTGCACCAGATCCACACCCAGCAACTTGGCGGCGGGCAGCAGCATGGGTACGAACACCAGCAGCAGTACGGACACATCCAGAAAGCAGCCCAATACCAGGAACATCACGTTCACCAGCAGCAAAAAATGCAGCTGTGTCAGGTGCAGGTTGTCGACCCACATCGCCATACCCTGCGGCACGCCTTCTGACGTAAAGGCGTAGTTCAGCATAAAAGAACCGGCCAAAATCAGGGTGATAACGGCACTACCGCGTGCTGACTCCATCACCACATCCCAAAAGCTGCGCCAGGTCAGTGCTCTGAAAACCAAGGCAGCCAGCACCAGCGCGTGCAGCGCCGCAACGGCGGCAGCCTCAGTCGGCGTAAATGCACCAGAGTAGATGCCGCCCAACAGCACGATGGGCATGGACAACGGTAGCGCACCCCGAAACATCAGGCCGGCCCACTCGGAGCGTGGCACGGGCTCGTCGCGCGGCATGTTGCGCTTGACCGCAATAATGTGGACCACGCCCATCATCAGCGCGGCCATCAAAAAGCCAGGCACGACTCCGCCCAAAAATAGAGCGCCAACCGATGCACCCGACACCAGCGCATAAATCACCATCGGAATACTGGGCGGGATAATGGGCCCCAGCGTGGCGCTGGCCACCACCACAGCACCCGCAAAGCCGCGCGAGTACTCGGGCTTTTTAAGCATTTGTTTGATGGTTACCAGGCCTGGCCCAGCTGCATCTGCAATCGCACTACCGCTCATGCCCGAGAAAATCACACTGACCAAAATATCGACTTGTGCCAAGCCACCGCGCATGCGCCCAACCAGAATGCGGCAGAAGTCGAAAATACGTTCGCTCACGGTGCCGGCGTTCATGATGTTGGCGGCAAACACAAATAGCGGCACGGCGAGGAGCACATAGCTGTTGTACAAACCGTTGCCTACTTGCTCGGCTACCAGACCTAAATCTTGCCCTTTGACCAGCAGGTAGGCAAAGCCAGATACCAGCATAGAAAATCCGATGGGCATACGCAGCAACATGCCGCCCACCAAGACGCCCACCAGAGCCCACAGAGCCGTGTTCATAGGCGTAATTCGCTGTCCAAGCCGCGGCCCTGCAGCGCTTGCCAGATGGCCCACGTACTACGCACCACTAGCGCAGCCATCAGCAGCACCAAGGGGAGGAAAACCCACATCAAAGGCACTTCCAACACGGGTGTTCCTTCACGCTGCATAAAGTGCACATAATCCCAAGTGGCGGGCATGCCCGCCAATGCCAGTCCGCCCAGCAGCAGGTTACCGGTGATCACCATCATCTGGCGATAGCGACGGCCAACGCTGTTCCACACCAAGTCAAATACCACGTGCTCGCGCTCAGGCACAACCAGTGCTGCCGTCCACAGAATGACCCAGATGTACAGAATCACAGCGAGTTCATCTGTCCAGGGCAAGGGCTGGTTCAAACCGAAACGCGCGATGATTTGAATCACAAACACCGCAAATAGACACAAAAAAAGCACGCCGCTGACGGCACGCGCCCCACCCTGTAACCATCGGCTGACCTGGGCCCCAATTTTAGCTATGCGGTGCTTCATCGGCTGGCGTTGATGCGGTCGACCATGCCAGGCGCCCACGCCTTGGCATAGTCTGATTGCAGATAGGCCACGCGCACAGATTTACGAAAGGCATCCAGGTCGGGCACCGTGACTTGCAAGCCCTCTTTTTTGAAAAAGTTGACCAGTTGCGCCTCTTCTTGAAGGCGGTTGTCGTTATTGAAAGCTGCCGCGGTTTGCGCCGCAGCGGCCAGCTTTTTCTGTTGGGCAGGCGACAGGGCCCGCCACGCTTTGTTGGCGATGCCGATAAAGAGGCCATCCACCAAGTGGCTGGTCATGACGATTTGTTTGGTGACTTCATAAAATTTGGCAGCACGAATACTGGGCAGGGGGTTGTCCTGTGCGTCAATCGTGCCAGTCTTTAAACCCAAATACACCTCACCAAAAGCCAGCGGCGTGGCGGTGGCGCCCAAAGCATTGCCCAGAAACAACCATTCCTTGGAGCCTGGCATCCGTAGCTTCAGGCCCTTAAGATCGGTCGGTGTTTTGACCGTACGGACCTCGCGTAAGTTGAGCTGGCGGGTGCCCAGGTAACAGGTGGATAGTACGGTGATATCCATCTTGTCAGCCACGGCCTTGAACAATTCGGCCCCCACGGGGCCTGTGAATATGCTTTGTTGGTGAGCCGGGTCGCGCACCATGTAGCCAGCGGTAAAGATAGAAAACTCGGGCACTAGCTTTGTAATGTCAAAAGCCGAAATGGCGGCCAACTCGAGGTTGCCACGGGCCATGGCGGTTGGCTCGGCGCCTTGCTTGAACAGTGCACCGTTCAGGTTGATCTGGACGTCAAATTCACCAGCGGCATTTCTCTCCAGCGAGTCTTTGAATACCGTCCACATCTTGGCGTGCCAGTCCTCAGGCACTGCCGGCGTGGAAATACGCAGCAGGGTCTTGCCCTGTGCCGTGGCGGATACAGCGGGCAAGGCCAGTGCGCTCAGGGCGGCGGTTTTGTAGAGCAGTGCACGCCGGTTCAAAAGGGGAGAGTGCGTCATGTGAGGTGTTGATAAACAGGCAGCCTCAGTTGTACCACCGGCGGGCTCGTTTTTCGGTGGCTGCAGACTAGGGACTTCTACGGGTGGTTGGGCTATAGTGGTACAGACGCGAAAATACAAGAGCATGGATCACATGACCGCCGCTGAGGCATTGCGTTGGCTTGCGCAATTGTTCTTTAGAGGAAAAGAAGGCATGTCCGATTTAGCTCTTTCGTTCCAACCGGCAGGCCCCCGCGACAAACGACTCCGGCTGTTCGTCGTGGTTTGGGTTTTCGTAGCTTTGGTCATCGGACTTTTCTTGTTTGCCTTTGCGAGTATCCAGATCCTGTCTGCGGTACGTGCCTACGTGGAGGCTGAGGGTCTGTGGTCCAAGGGTCAAAAAGACGCCATCTACGCTCTGTCGCGCTACACGTTGTATTCCGACGAATCGGATTACGCTGCCTATTTAGCCGCTTTGTCTGTCAACCAAGGAGACCGGTTGGCGCGGCTTCAATTGGAAAAGCGGGACCCCGATTTTATTGTTGCCTACGCCGGTTTCCTGCAAGGCCGCAACCACCCGGACGATATCAACGGAATGATTTTTCTGTTCAGAAATTTTAGAAGACTCCCTGCTATCGACAAAGCTATTGGCATCTGGACTGCGGCTGATGTGCATATTGAAGAGCTCAGAGATGTGGGTCACCGGATTCGCTCACGCGCAGCCGAAGGTCTTTTGTCAGTAGAGTCGCAGCGCAACTTTTTGCAGGAGCTGCACGATATCAACAAGCGCCTGACCCCCCTAGAGGACGATTTCTCCTACACCCTTGGTGAGGTCGCGCGTACATCGACTATCGTTATTTTGTCGGTTATGTTTGTCTTGGTCTCCGTCATGTTGACACTGGCGTATTTGTACTCGCGCCGATTGGTGCTGCAAAACGAAGTGATTCAGCAAGCACTGCACCAGGGGGAGCGTCAACTCCGGCGTATTTTGAAATTTGCACCGTTGCCGATCTTGATTGTGAGATCTGCAGATGAGCGAATCGTCTATGCCAATGCGCACGCCCGTGCCCAGTTTCGGATGGGTGATGCCGAATTGAGTAACCTGCGTACGCGAGACTTCTATGTCAATGCGGCAGACCGCGATAGCCTCATTGCTGCGCTACAGAGTACAGGTAGCGTGCGCGATCTGGAGCTGCAGCTAAAAGACGCGCAGGGCACGCCGTTTTGGGCTCTGTATTCGTCACAGCGCATCCGCTATGAGGGTCATGAGTGCGTGATGACTGCCCTTCTTAACGTGGATGAACGCAAGCGCGCGCACGATGACATGCGTTACCGCGCCTACCACGACACGCTCACTGGGCTTCCCAATCGTGCGATGTTCATGGACGCGCTCAAACGCTCGCTGCATCGGTCGGAGCGAAGCCAGGGCGTTGTGTCTTTGTTGTTCATCGACCTGGACCATTTCAAAGCCATCAATGATGAACTGGGGCACGAGAGCGGCGACTTGCTGCTGCAGCAGGTTGCGCGGCGATTGGAGAGCTGCGTGCGTGAGGGTGATTTGCTCGCCCGCTTAGGGGGCGATGAATTTGTGGTATTAGTGGAGGGGCAAGATGACCCCCACAGCGTGGCGCAGAAAATATTGCAAGTATTGCGTCCAGACTATGAGCTGCGGGGACACATTTCCAAAGTGACCGCCAGTATTGGCATCAGCCGCTTTCCACAAGACGGCGTAGAACTCGACGGCCTGCTCAGCGCGGCCGATTTTGCGATGTACCAGGCTAAATCGACAGGGCGGGACAGCGTTCAGTTTTATAAATCCCAAACCTGAGCGGTGCTACGGGGCTTGGTCTCGCATCAATGCCTGCAGCACATGCTCTGCGGTTGCCGGTGCCGTCAGTTGCACACAAGCTCCATCGCCCCGCGCCTGCGCAATCGCATCGCGAATCGCCTCAAACACGCTGATCGCCAACATAAATGGCGGCTCACCCACGGCCTTGCTACCGAACACGGTGTCCTCGCGGTTAGGCTCGGGCCACAGGTCAACCTTGAAGTGCGCGGGCACATCGCCGGCGGTGGGGATTTTGTACGTGCTGGGGGCGTGGGTGGTGAGCACGCCTTGATCGTTCCAGACCAGTTGCTCGGTAGTGAGCCAGCCCATGCCCTGCACAAAGCCGCCTTCGATTTGGCCGACATCGATGGCCGGATTGATGGAGCGGCCCACGTCGTGCAGGATGTCCACGGCCAGCACGCGGCTCTCGCCGGTCAGGGTGTCGATAGCAATCTCGGTGCAGGCGGCGCCGTAGGCAAAGTAGAAGAAGGGCCGACCGGTGAGGGTGGCCTTGTCGTAGTGGATTTTGGGCGTGCGGTAGAAGCCGTCGCTCCAGAGCTGGATGCGGTTGGCATAGGCCATGTGGACCACTTCTTCAAAGCCGCGACTAGCCTTGGGAGAGTGCACCTGGCCGCCTTCAAAGCGGATGGCACCGGCGCCGCAACCATCCAGGCCGCATACAAAAGCTGCCAGGTTGTCGCGCACATGGCGCGCCGCAAACTGGGCGGCGCGGCCATTCAGGTCGGTACCGGCGCTGGCCGCTGTGGCGGACGCATTGGGCACCTTGCTGGTGTCGCTGGCGGTGGCCAGCACTTTGTGGAAATCAATCCCCAGCTCATCCGCTACGATTTGCGCGACCTTGGTATGCAGGCCCTGGCCCATTTCTACGCCGCCGTGGTTGACCTGCACGCTGCCGTCCAGGTAGACATGCACCAGCGCACCGGCCTGGTTGAACAGCGTGGCGGTGAAGCTGATACCGAATTTCACCGGGGTGATGGCGATGCCGCGTTGGAGCACTGGATTGGCCAAATTCCAAGCCAATATGGCCTGTACCCGGCGTCTATATTGGCTACTTTGCTCTAGTTTTAATAGCAGTGGAAAGTGGATGTTGTCCTCGACCTGCATTCCGTAGTGCGTGGTGTCGCGCCGGGTGGTGGTGCCCGGCAGGGTTTCATCGCTATACAAATTGCGCAGGCGCACATCCAGCGGGTCCAGCCTCAGGCGCCGGGCAATGTCGCCCATCAGGGTCTCGATCAGGATCACACCCTGCGGACCGCCAAAGCCGCGGAATGCAGTGTGGCTCTGGGTATTGGTCTTGCAGCGGTACGAGGTGATCTCCACATCGCTCAGGTAGTAGGCGTTATCAGTATGGAAGATGGCGCGGTCAGCTACCGGGCCCGACAGATCGGCGCTGAAGCCGCAGTTCACCGCCATCCTCAATTGCAGTGCGGTCAGGCGGCCGGTGTCGTCAAAACCTACCGAGTACTCGTAGGCAAAAGGGTGGCGCTTGCCGGTGGCCATGAAGTCGTCGTCACGGTCCAGGCGCAGCTTGACCGGGCAGCCGGTCTTGGTGGCGGCCAGCGCCGCCCACACGGCCAAGTGCCCGGCCTGGGTTTCCTTGCCGCCAAATCCCCCTCCCATACGCCGGCATTCCACGCGCACGGTGTGGTTGTCCAGGCCCAGGGCGTGGGCCACCCAATGCTGCACTTCGCCGGGGTGTTGGGTGCTGCTGTAGATCAGCCACTGGCTTTGCTCTTGGGGCAGGGCATAGGCAATTTGGCCCTCCAGATAGAAGTGCTCTTGGCCGCCTACTTCGAGTGTGCCGTGTAGCGTGTGGACCGCCGTCTTCAGCGCGGCCTGGGCATCGCCCCGGCGCACGGTCACGGGCGGCAGCACAAAGCTTTTTTCGGCTAGCGCGTCTTGCACGGTCAACACGGGCGTCATTGCCTCAACAATGACCTGCACCTTACGCGCAGCGCGGCGGGCCTCCTGCACGGTACGTGCCACCACCAGGCCAATCACTTGGCCCACGTGCTGCACCGTGTCTTTGGCAAAGATGGGCTCGTCACCCATGAAAGATGCCAGCATGGGGCTGCCGGTGATATCGCCGGCCAGCACCACGTCCACCACGCCGGGCATGGCCAGCGCCACGCTGGCATCGACGCCCAGCAGCTTGCCATGGGCGACCTGGGACAAGATGGGCGCGGCGTGCAGGGTGCCGCGCACTTCGGGAATGTCGTCCAAGTAGGTGGCGCTGCCGCTGATCTGGGCTACCGCGCTGTCATGGGCGATGGAGGTGCCGCTTTGCTGCGTGCGTATGCGGCTTGCAGTGGGCCCAGGCGATGCGTTCGC
The DNA here is from genome assembly GCA_025363275.1 of Burkholderiales bacterium. GTDB lineage: Bacteria > Pseudomonadota > Gammaproteobacteria > Burkholderiales > Burkholderiaceae_C > Allorhodoferax. The sequence goes on from JANYEE010000020.1 coordinate 28,232, forward strand.
GCTCATACTGCAACCTCCAGTGCGTTGAGTTGCTGCAGGTCGGTGTCCACACCGCCCCGGCGCTCCAGCCAATAGCGCTGCAGCAGATTGCCCAGCACCACACTGCGGTAGGCGGCGCTGGCGCGCATGTCGGAGATGGGTGAAAATTCAGCGCGCAGAGTTTGGATGGCCCGCTGCACGGTGGCCCGGGTCCAGGGTTGGCCGACTAACATGGCCTCGGTCCGGCGGGCGCGCACCGGTGTGGCGGCTACGCCCCCGACGCCCACGGAGGCGCGCTGCACCACCCCACCCACCACCGCAACATCCAGCGCCAGGCAAACCGCAGAAATATCGTCTTCAAAACGTTTGGAAATCTTGTAGACCCGCAGACTGTCGGCCCCCACGCTTGCCACTGCGTGTGCTGTGCTGCCCCCCGGGGGGGCGCTCGCTGGCTCGGGGCGGCCCATCGCTGCGCGTGTGTCGTTTGCTGTTGCCTTGGGCACCTTGATCCAGGCCAGCACCTCGTCTGCGGTCATCACGTTGGTCCGGTAGCCGGTGTACAGGTCCTCCAACCGCAATTCGCGGTGCACCACTCTGTTCTTGCGCCACGCCATCAACACCACACTGGCGCCCATCGCAATGAGTAAGGGCATGGAATCGCCAATCGGCGAGCCGTTGGCCACATTGCCACCCAGGGTGCCGCTGTTGCGCACCGGCAGGCCGGCAAAGCGGTGGGCAAATTCGGTCAGTTGCGGCCGGTCCGCCACCAGGGCGGCAAAGGCGTCGGTCAGGCGCACCGCTGCGCCAATGGCGATGTGGTGCGGGTAGTCTTCGATCCGGCGCAGCTCGGCTACCTGGGTCACGTCCAGCACCTGGTCAAACTGGCGGTGCTGCTTGGTCACCCACAGGCCCACATCGGTGCAACCGGCCACGATTTGGGCTTGGGGGTGGCGAGACCGCTCCTGGAGCATTTCCGACAATGTTTTTGGCGATTTATAAGCCAAATCGGGCTGAGGCCCAGGTATTTCCTGCCTGAGTAGCTCTAATTTTGATAGCACTTCGGCTTCGTTGATCAGCGCGACAGGCAGGGTGTGCATCTGCTGGGCCGCATCCAGAATCGGTCGGTAGCCGGTGCAGCGGCACAAGTTGCCCGATAACGCTTGCTGGGCCTGTTCGCGGCTCACCGCCCGGCCCTGGCAGCTTTGGTACAGGCCAAACAGACTCATCACAAAGCCCGGCGTGCAGAAGCCGCACTGCGAGCCGTGGCAGTTGACCATGGCTTGCTGGGCGGGATGGAGTGTTACCGCAACCGCCGTAGCGCTGGGCCGCCCCAAGCCAGGCGCGGCCCCCTCGGGGGGCAGCGAGGACACGTCAGTGCCGAGCGTGGGGGCGATATCTTCCACCGTCCACAGGGCTTTGCCCTGAACCGAGTGCGCCAGCGTGATGCAGCTATTCACCGCGCGCATCTGCAGCTTGCCACCCACAGCTTCGCCAATAACTACGGTGCAGGCACCGCAATCGCCCTCGTTGCAGCCTTCTTTGGTGCCGGTGCAGTACAGGTCCTCGCGCAGCACCTCCAGCAGTGTGCGGTGGGTGTCGACTGCGGCCAGCGTGACCACTTGGCCGTGGCGCAGAAATTGCAAGAGTTGGGTCTTCATAGTAGTTAGCATAGAACAGATTGCAGCGAGTACAGTAAGCGCATGGCGACCCTATCTCCCACGGCACCCCGACTCCAACTGACCGGTATTACCAAGGCCTACCCTGGTGTGGTGGCCAACAGCGATGTGTCGCTGACCGTGTTGCCTGGAGAGACTCATGCGGTGCTGGGTGAAAACGGTGCGGGCAAGTCCACGCTGATGAAAATCATCTTTGGCGCGGTCCAGCCGGATGCCGGTCAGGTTCGGGTCAACGGCAAGCCGGTGCACATTCGCAACCCCAAAGAGGCGCGCGCGTTGGGCATCAACATGGTGTTCCAGCATTTCAACCTGTTTGATACGTTAACGGTTGCCGAAAACGTCTGGCTGGGCCTAGACAAGACCCTGAGCCTGCCGGAGGTGACGACCAACATCCAGGCCAAGGCCTCCGAGTACGGACTGGACATCGACCCCAGCCGCCCCGTGCACACGTTGAGCGTCGGGGAAATGCAGCGGGTCGAGATCATCCGCGCCCTGCTGACTAACCCGCAACTGCTCATTCTTGACGAGCCCACCTCAGTGCTGACACCGCAGGCGGTCGAGAAGTTGTTTGTGGTGCTAAAAAAACTGGCCAGCCAGGGCTGCAGTATTTTGTACATCAGCCACAAGCTGCATGAGATTCGCGAACTCTGCAACGCCTGTACCGTGCTGCGCGGTGGTAAGGTGACCGGGGTGTGCAACCCGGCCAACGAATCCAATGCGTCTTTGTCGCGCCTGATGATTGGCGCCGAGCCCCCCCAGCTGCAGCACACCAGCAAGCCTGCAGGCAATGCGGTGATGCGGGTGACGGCCCTGAGCCTGGCGCGCGAGGACCAGTTTGGCGTGGACTTGGGCGGCATCGACCTGCAGGTGTGCGCCGGGGAGGTACTGGGCATTGCCGGCGTGTCGGGCAACGGGCAAAAGGAATTGCTCTACGCGCTGTCGGGCGAAGACCGGCGTGCTCCCGCGGGCAGTATTCACATGGGCAGCACCGATGTGTCGCATCTGCCGCCAGGGCCACGACGCGCGCTGGGTCTGCACTTTGTGCCCGAGGAGCGCCTGGGCCGCGGGGCCGTGCCCACGCTCAGCCTGGCGCACAACCTGCTGCTCACCCGCACCGGGTCGATTGCCTGGCCGCGCTTGGCTGGCGGCTGGATTCGTGTCAAGGCGATGGAAGACCACGCCCAGCGGCTGATCAGCCAGTTCAAGGTCAAAGCCGGCGGCCCGCGGGCAGCGGCGCGCTCTTTGTCAGGCGGCAATTTGCAAAAATTTATTGTCGGGCGCGAGATGGACGCCCGCCCGAAGTTGCTCATCGTTTCTCAGCCCACCTGGGGCGTGGATGTGGGCGCGGCGGCGCAGATCCGCGGTGAACTCTTGGCACTGCGCGAGGCGGGCTGCGCGGTGCTGGTGGTCAGCGAGGAGCTGGACGAATTGTTTGAAGTGTGTGATCGCCTGCATGTGATTGCGCGCGGGCGGCTCTCGCCGTCTTTGCCCAGGTCTGAGGCAAGCGTTGAACGTATTGGAGAATGGATGAGCGGGCTATGGTGATGCGATTGAAACTGGAGGCGCGACCACAGCCGTCCCAGGTTTGGAGCTACGGCTCTCCGCTGCTAGCACTGCTGTGCACGGTCGTCATTGGCGTAATCTTGTTCGCGCTGTTGGGCAAAGACCCCGCGCGCGGTCTGCAGGTTTTCTTCTGGGACCCGATCAAAACCGGCTATGCGCTGGGCGAGCTGCTGGTCAAAGCCACGCCCCTGCTGCTGATTGCGTTGGGGCTGGCGGTGTGCTTTCGCTCCAATGTGTGGAATATCGGAGCGGAGGGCCAATACATTCTTGGCGCGATTGCCGCCAGTGGCGTGGCCCTGCTGGCTGACAAGACCACGGGCGGCTGGATGGTGGTGCCGGTGTTGCTGGCCGGTGTGTTGGGCGGCATGGCCTGGGCCGGCATTACTGCGCTGCTGCGCGACCGCTTTCATGCCAACGAGATTCTGGTCAGCCTGATGCTGGTCTATGTGGCCGTGCAGTTGCTGGGCTACCTGGTGTTTGGCCCCTGGAAAGACCCGAATGGTTACAACTTTCCGCAGACCCAGACCTTTGAAGCCGCAGCCCGCGTTCCACGCTTGTTTGCCGGTTCGCGGGTCAGTATCGGTCTGGTGTTTGCGTTGCTGGGTGTGGCTGTTACGTGGGTGTTTTTGTTCCGCACCCGCGCCGGGTTTGCGCAGCAGGTGGGCGGCCTGGCGCCAGCGGCGGCGCGTTATGCCGGCTTCTCATCGCGCGGCGCTTTATGGACGGCGCTGTTGATTTCGGGCGCCACGGCGGGTCTGGCTGGCGCGCTGGAGGTGGCAGGCCCCATTGGCCAGCTCACGCCCTATGTGCCCGCAGGCTATGGTTTTGCGGCCATCATCGTCGCCTTTGTCGGGCGCTTACACCCCGTGGGCATGGTGTTCTCGGCTTTGCTGATGAGTATGTTCTATATCGGCGGTGAGTTGGCCCAATCGCGACTGGGCCTACCCAAATCGCTGACCGGGGTGTTCCAAGGTCTGTTGCTGTTCTCATTGCTGGCCTGCGACACGCTGGTGAACTACCGGCTGCGCTGGGTTGCAGCGTCTCAAAAATTGCAAGCGAGCCCATGATGGATACCTATGCCTTGTTGCTGGCCGCCACGCTGAATGCGGGCACGGTGCTGGCCATTGCCTCGCTGGGGCTGCTGATCAACGAAAAAGTCGGCGTGGTCAATTTGGGCGCGGAGGGCATGATGCTCTGCGCGGCCATTGCCGGCTACGCCACCGTGGTGCATTCAGGTAGCGATGTGCTGGGTTTTGTCGCAGGCATGGCTGCGGGCGCCGTGATGGCAGCGGTGTTTGGCGTGCTGGTGATCTGGCTGAATACCAACCAGTACGCCACCGGGCTGGCGCTGAGTCTGTTTGGGGCGGGCTTCTCGGCCTTTGCGGGTATCAGCTATGTGCAGCAAAAGATTCCTGAGCGCCCCAGTTTTGCCATTCCCTGGTTATCTGATATCCCCTGGTTCGGCCCAGCGCTGTTTCGCCAGCATCCGCTTGCCTACCTCACCGTACTTTTCACGCTGGCACTCATCTGGTTTTTGTACCGTACCCGCGCGGGCCTGATCGTGCGCAGCGTGGGTGAAAGCCCGGAGTCCGCCCACGCGCTGGGCTACCCGGTGCGCTGGATCCGGCTAGGCGCCGTGGTGGTAGGGGGCGCGCTGTGCGGCCTAGCAGGCGCCTACATTTCAGTCGTCTACACACCTCTGTGGGTGGAAGGTATGGTGGCCGGCAAGGGCTGGATTGCGCTGGCGCTGACCACCTTTGCCACCTGGCGTCCTGCACGCGTATTGCTTGGTGCCTATTTGTTTGGTGGGGTCACCATGCTGCAGTTCCATTTACAAAGCATGGGGGTAGAAGTGCCTAGCCAGTTTTTGAGCATGCTGCCCTACGGGGCCACTATCGTGGTGCTGGCTTTGATATCGCGCAACCCGCGCTGGATTCGTATTAATATGCCCGCTGCCATCGGCAAGCCGTTTTACCCGGGCAGCTGATTTTTTCAGACCATGAGCTTCGTTTTTACTCGTAACCCTAAGGGAATTGACATGATGAATGTGAACAAACGCGCGCTGCTGAAGCTGGCGGTACTCACCGCTGTGGCCTCGGGCGCTTTGGTGGCCTGTGGCAAGAAAGAAGAGCCTGCTCCGCCAGCAGCCGCTGTAGCACCTGCACCGGCTCCCAAGGCAGTGCCTTTGAAGATTGCCTTTGCCTATGTGGGCCCTGTGGGCGACGGCGGTTGGACGTTTGCGCATGACAACGGCCGCAAAGCGCTCGAAAAAGAATTCGGCGACAAGATCGTCACCAAGTACGTTGAGAACGTGCCCGAGTCTGCGGATGCAGAGCGCGTGATCCGCGAGCTGGCCACCGACGGTAACAAGCTGATTTTTGGTACCACCTTTGGCTACATGGAACCCATGCTCAAAGTGTCGGCGGATTTCAAGGACGTGAAGTTTGAGCACGCCACTGGCTACAAGACCGGTGACAACATGCGCACCTACGACAGCCGCACCTATGAAGGTGCCTACATGGCGGGCGTGATTGCGGGTGCCATGACCAAGTCCAACACCCTGGGCGTGGTCGCATCCATCGCCATTCCTGAAGTGATTCGCAACATCAACAGCTTTACGCTGGGCGCGCAAAGCGTGAACCCCAAGGTCAAGACCAAGGTGGTGTGGGTGAACGAATGGTTCAATCCGCCCAAAGAAACCGAGGCGGCCACCAGCCTGATCAATGGCGGCGCTGACATCTTGTTTCAGAACACCGACTCCCCTGCTGTTCTGAAAACCGCAGAAGCCAAGGGCAAGCGCGCCTTCGGTTGGGACTCTGACATGACCGCCTACGGCCCCAAAGCCCACTTGGCATCTAGCGTCATCAACTGGGGCCCTTACTACATCAAGGCCACTAAAGAAGCCATGGATGGCAAGTGGGCAACGGGCATGAGCTGGTGGGGCGTTAAAGAAGGTGCGATTGACATAGTGTCCATCGCAGACGATGTGCCGGCTGAGACCAAGGCTAAGGTGGAAGAGGTGAAGAAAGGCCTGAAAGACGGCAGCTTCTCGATCTGGAAGGGTCCGATTGTGGACAACACTGGCAAGGAACAAATTGCCAAGGACAGCGTGGCCGATGACAAGTTCCTGGGTGGTTTGAGCTTCTACGTCAAGGGCGTGGAAGGCAAAATTCCTGGCGGCAAGTAGGCCTTCCGGTTCTGCTAACCCAGGCCGCTGATCAGCGGCCTTTTTTCTGGAAACTCTATGAATCGCGTTCTTGCCCACACGGGCGTTAAATACCCCATCATCCAAGCCCCGATGGGTTGGATCGCGCGCACTCAGTTGGCCTCGGCCGTGTCCCGCGCCGGTGGCCTGGGCGTCATCGAAACATCGTCGGGCGAGACGGAGATATGCAGGGCAGAGATCAACGCCATGTCCGCATTGAAATTGCCGTTTGGCGTCAATCTGCCGATCCGCTTTTTAAGTGACGACCAGATGCTCAAATTTGTCTGCGCCTCGGGCGTCAAGTTTGTGACCACTTCCGCCGGTAGCCCGGCCAAGTTCATTGCGCCTTTGAAGGATGCTGGCATCACGGTCTACCACGCGGTGCCCACGGTCGATGCTGCACTCAAGTGTGTAGACGCTGGTATTGACGGGCTGGTGGTGGAGGGCGCGGAGGGCGGCGGGTTTAAGAATCCCGAAGAGGTGTCGACGCTGGTGCTGTTGCAGGCCATACGTGCACGCACCGATATTCCACTCATCGCTGCAGGCGGAATTTGCGATGGCCGGGGTATGGCGGCTGCCTTTGCACTAGGCGCCGAAGCGATTCAGATGGGCACACGCTTTGTCAGCTGCGCGGAGAGCCCGGTGCACGCCAACTACAAGAACGCCATCGTCGGCGCCAAGGAAACCGGCACCTGGATGCTCAATAAAAAGTCTACGCCCTGCATTCGCGCGCTCAAATCCGAACGTACCAAAGGCATTGTGGATGCTGGCGTGATGCCCGCTGATGCGCTGAGTGGCATCCTGGAGGTGTACTTTGGGGGCGATATGGAAGCCGCCCCGGCCCTGGCGGGGCAAACGGTGGGCCTGATTGATTCCATCAAGTCGGCGCAGGCCATCATTGATGACACCGTGGCCGAGTTTTTTGCGATTACGCAGCGATTGGGGGCGCTGGCGCAGCAGCGTAGCTTCGGTTGATGGGTCGCGTGGAGATGCCTTAGTATTTCAGTCAGTCGCCTTTTTTGCAAAAATACTCGATGCGCCTTTTTTGCTTGCTGTTACTTTTGCTGTTGGGCTTTGGTCAGGGAGCCCAGGCCCAAACCCGCGTAATCACGCTTTGTTACGACGAAACGGCGGTGCGTCCCTGGATCAATAAGGTGGGTGTGCCTCTACTCAAGACGACGGCAGCTTTGCAGCGTATCGAACTGGAGCAAGTGGGCCTGCCGTGGCTGCGCTGCCTACGAGAAGTGGCAACTGGCGCCGTGGCGGGTGCCGTGGGTGCAAGCTACAGCGATGAGCGTGCAGCGTTCGCTGTCTATCCGTCGACGGCCGATGGCCAGCTGGACACCTCCCGGCGCATGCAGTCCAGCAGCTACTCCTTGTTTCGCGTCAAGGGTTCTGGTACTCAGTGGGATGGCAAGCAGTTCACTAATCTGAATTCTCGCGTGGTGGTGCAACGCGGGTATTCGGTCGTGGCAGACCTGACCAAGCTGGGTGTGCTGGTGGACCAGACTGCGGGTGATGCGGACAGTGTGTTGCGCATGTTGATTGCAGGGCGCGCCCAGTTGGGTGCATTGGTCACAGAGCAGGGTGAAGAACTCATGACGAAGCCGGAATTTCGGCGGCAGTTTGAAAAGCTTGACCCTCCGTTGGTGGTCAAGTCCTATTACCTAGTCTTTGGCAAACGCTATTACGATGCCAACTCCCGTTTGGTGGAGGAGCTTTGGGATCGGCTTGCCGTGGTACGCGAAGCCAAGGACCCGGACTCTTTGCTCCGCCTCAAAACCGGCCGTTAGCGAGTTCGTTACCATCCACACCCATTGGAGCTCCTGCGTGGAGCCTCCCTAATCAATAGGCCCGCTGGCCAAGGAATAAGTGATGTCGATTGCAAAATGGTGTGTATTGGTGGCGTGTGTGTTGCCGATTGCAACCGTAGGCCTGGCCAAAGTGAGTGCGGCCCGTCTTTCCAGAAAGAGCGGTGGTTACGACAACAACCATCCGCGGGAGTGGGAAGCCAAGCTCACTGGTTGGCAGCAGCGTGCCAATGCGGCTCAGGTCAATGGCTTTGAGGCCTTGCCTTTGTTTATTGCAGGCGTGTTGTTTGCGCAAATGGCCCTAGCTGACCAAGGCCGCATCGATATGCTGGCCTTGGCCTTCGTCGGCATACGCCTTGCCTACGTGGCTGCCTATCTGGCTAATTTGGGAACGCTTCGCACCCTCATTTGGACTGCGGGCCTGGGCGTCAGCATCGCACTCTTGGCCCTGGGCGCCTGACGGACCTGGATGACTGACGCGTGATTGGATTTTTATGAAGCACCCCCTGATTCCTGAGGCACGATTGCCCGCGCTGCTGCGCGCCATGCCCAAGGCCGAGCTGCATATGCATATTGAAGGCTCGCTGGAGCCCGAGCTGATGTT
>JANYEE010000077.1 GCA_025363275.1 Burkholderiales bacterium
CTGCTGGAACGAACTTTCTGGATTGGTCGCAGAGTAGCGATGTGGCGCTCTACTTCGCAAACGAACAGCGCTCCGGGGAAGGCGCTTTATTTATCTGTGATGCGACTGTCACTGGCAAGACACTGCAGATCTTGCCAGTCATAGACATTCTGAACAAAATTCGACAGCAACTCATGCGTGGCCAGCCGAACGGTGTGCCACTGCTGTTTTCACCGCCGAAGCAGATCGCGAATCAACGTGTCAAGAATCAGCAAGCAGCGTATTTCGCACAGATGGAGCTTCGCCTCGACATGCTGGAAACCTGGCGCCTGCAAGAGTCGTCGCTGGCGGACGAGACCATCATCCTGAAGATGGTTCTCCCCGAGGGGTCGGAAGTTGAGGTACAGAAGTACCTGAGCGAGAAAGAAATCGTCGAGAGCTTCATCTATCCCGACAAGGCTGTTGATGGCGGCAACGCCAGCGAGGCTTAACTTGTCAATCGACGCGGACCTACAACAGCAGGAGGCGGCTTCGCCGCTCATGTTGGTGGTCCGGTCATCTTCACGTTAGCGCTATGGAAATATCAAACAATCCTCCCGAAGTTGGGAAAGCCCAACTCCTAGACAAACAGTTTTCGGTCTGGTGGCTCTTCCTTAACAGGTGGGGCGTATCCGCCTTTTTGTTATTCCTCGGGTGCTTGGGAGCCGGCGATCACAAATATTGCTGTGCGCTACTGTCATCCTTATTGCTCGGCTGGGGCTATTGGGCGGAAAGAAACAAATTTCCTCTCTTTATTAGGAAACTGAGAAGGCAAGGCACCCCGGACAGCAAAGCTCTCGAAAAAGCAATCTTCCGCCACCATGTTTTTTGGAAACTGCTTTATTTCTTCCCGCTAATCCTTGGCATTTCTACTCTCGGCGCGCTTCTCGCTTGGCCCGCCATCAATGGTCATTGGCATGACTACATTTCCTTTTGGCCTCGCTAATTTCTACGTTGACGCTGTATACAGCGTCCGTTTTGGGCGCTCCAAAAGTCAGCTAAGGGCCTTTCAGCGACTTTCATCAACATGATCCGCGTGAGCCTAAGAGTTGCTGTGCGCGCAGGTCTCCACCCCGCAGAGTCAATGACAACACCTGGAAACAGCGTGTGGCCTGACTAGGCTAATCGCGCCTTGTTTGCGCCAGAGAGCGCCACCCTAGTGTGCAATGGAATGCCGAGGAACGCTATGTTTTTCATAGCTACCCCGGCATATTCCACTAAGGCCTCAGACCCATTTTCCCCGTAATTCCCTAAAAATCAGGCTGCAACAGCCTCTGAAACCTTGGCCTGTACCACCGGCGTTCTGATCAGGTGGTCAAAGGCGCTGAGCGCGGCCTTGGAGCCATCACCCGCAGCAATCACGATCTGCTTGAACGGCACAGTCGTGCAGTCACCCGCAGCGAACACGCCGGGCACGTTGGTGTGGCCTTTGGCGTCCACCAAGATCTCACCGAACTTGCTCAGGTCGATCGTGCCGCGCAGGAACTCGGTGTTGGGCACCAGGCCGATTTGAACGAACACGCCTTCCAGCGCCACGTGGTGCTCCACGCCGGTCGTGCGGTCCTTGTATTTCAGGCCGTTGACCTTTCCATCGGCACCGGTGATCTCGGTGGTCTGGGCGTTGGTGTGCACGGTCACATTGGGCAGGCTGTTGAGCTTGTTGACCAGCACGGCATCGGCCTTGAGCTGGTCGGCAAATTCGACTACCGTCACATGGGCGACGATGCCCGCCAAGTCAATGGCAGCTTCAATGCCAGAGTTGCCGCCGCCGATGACTGCAGTGCGCTTGCCCTTGAACAGCGGGCCGTCGCAATGCGGGCAATAGGCCACGCCTTTATTTTTGTACTCGGCTTCGCCAGGCACATTCACATTGCGCCAGCGCGCACCGGTGGACAAAATCACGGTTTTGGATTTGAGCGAGCCGCCGTTGGCCAGCTTCACTTCAATCAGGCCACCCGCTTCTGGCGCGGGCACCACGGCCTGCGCCATTTGCAGGTTCATGATGTCCACACCGTAAGAGCGTGTTTGTGCTTCCAGCGCGGCGGCAAATTTGGGGCCATCGGTTTCCTGCACGGAAGGATAGTTCTCAATCGCCATGGTGTCATTGGTCTGGCCGCCAAAGCGCTCAGCCGCAACACCTACGCGGATGCCTTTGCGGGCGGCATACACCGCTGCTGCCGCGCCTGCGGGGCCACCGCCGATGACGAGCACGTCGTACGGGTCTTTGGCCGACAACTTGGCAGCATCTTTGGCAGCAGCGCCGGTGTCCAGCTTGGCCACAATTTCTTCGACCAGCATGCGGCCATTGCCGAACAAGGCACCGTTCAAGTAAATGCTGGGCACAGCCATGATTTCGCGCGTAGTCACTTCGTCCTGGAAGGCGCCGCCTTCGATCACAGTCGTCTTGACCTTGGGGTTAAAGATGGCCATCAGGCTCAGGGCCTGCACCACGTCCGGGCAATTGTGGCAGGTCAGGCTCATGTAGACCTCAAAGTTGAAGTCCCCATCCAGCGCGCGAATTTGGTCAATCACCTCGGCCTCGACCTTGGGCGGGTGGCCGCCGCTCCACAGCAGGGCCAGCACCAGGGAGGTGAATTCGTGACCCAACGGCAGACCGGCGAAGCGCAGAGAAGTGTCCGTGCCAGCGCGCTTGAGCGAGAAGGATGGCTTACGCGCATCGTTGCCGTCGTAGGCCACGCTGATCTTGTCAGCGCGCAGGCTTTGGATGGTTTGCAGCAGCTCGCGCATCTCCACCGAGTTGCTGTCATCGCCCAGCGACGCCACGATCTCGATCGGGAGCGTTACGCGCTCCAGGTAAGCGCCGAGTTGGGATTTGAGGGTGTCGTCGAGCATAGTGGTGTCCTTGGTTTACTACTAAATTCATAGCAGCTCAGGAAATAAATACCTGGGCCACAGCCGCTTTTGGCATAAAAAAGCCGGACGGCAAGGTGCAAATGCACCTTGACGCTGTCCGGCCGGGGAGCTTGCGCTCCGGTGGGGCCTGAAAAGCTTAGATCTTGCCGACCAGATCGATCGATGGAGCGATGGTCTTGGCACCTTCGTTCCACTTGGCGGGGCACACTTGGCCGGGGTGGGCGGCGGTGTACTGGGCAGCCTTCAACTTGCGTACAGTTTCTTTCACATCACGGGCGATTTCGTTGGAGTGCACTTCCATGGTCTTGATCGTGCCTTGTGGGTCGATGATAAAGGTGCCGCGCAATGCCATGCCGTCTTCGTCAATATGCACGCCGAACGCACGGGTCAACGCGTGCGTTGGGTCGCCCATCAACGGGAACTTGGCCTTGCCAACCGCAGGCGATGTCTCATGCCATACCTTGTGTGCAAAATGGGAGTCGGTCGTCACAATGTAGACCTCGGCACCAGCCTTTTGGAATTCAGCGTAGTTGTCAGCTGCATCTTCCACTTCGGTAGGGCAGTTGAATGTGAAAGCGGCCGGCATGAAAATGAACACGTTCCACTTGCCCTTAAGGGTTTCGTTGGTCACAGTGATGAACTTGCCGTTGTGGAAAGCTTCGTTCTTGAATGCGGGGACATGGGTGTTGATCAGTGACATGAAAGAACTTTCTAAGGTTAAATTGCCAAGCTATTGAAATCTCTGGCCGATAGCCATTTGCTTTGGAGGACGCAGCTTAATGCATTTGCTGCGCCGCAGCGATTTTCAATCTCAATCAGGGTCATAGGTTTTGTTAACGATCACCCTCGCCTTCGTCCGCACGCTGGACATAATGAAGTTTTTACCTCAGGAGCTCCGATGAAAGGCGACCCCCAAGTCATTGCCCATTTGCAGGCACAACTCAAGAACGAGCTCACCGCCATCAACCAGTATTTTTTGCACTACCGCATGTACAAACACTGGGGTTTGGACAAGCTGGCCAAGAAGGAATACGCCGAATCAATTGGTGAAATGAAGCACGCAGACCTGCTGATGGACCGCATCTTTACGCTGGACGGGCTGCCCAACTTGCAGGATCTGTCCAAAATTTTGGTAGGTGAAGATGTGCCTGAAGCGCTGGCCTGCGACCTGAAAGCTGAAGTGGGTGCGCAAGCCACCATCAAGGCCGGTATTGCCCATTGCGAAAGCGTGCGCGATTACGTATCGCGCGAGCTGTTACAAAAAATCCTGGATGACACCGAAGAGCACATCGACTTTCTGGAAACCCAAATCGAACTCATTGCGAAGGTGGGGCTGCAAAACTACCTGCAGTCGCAAATGGGCGAGCTGTCGTCCTGACCAAAGCGTTTGCGTCAGGACAAAGCCAAAGTCATTTGGCTTTTTTTACACCTCAAATGCAAATACGATAGATTCTCATTTAGAATAAGCCCAGGCAATTTTGCTGATAAAGGACTGACCGTGATTGTTTGTGTCTGCCACCGGGTTTCGGATAAATCGATTGTCCAGCACGCGCTGGAAGGCAAAGGCTTTGACGAAATCCAGTTTGAACTGGGTGTGGCCAGCCAATGCGGCCGCTGTGAAGACTGCGCCCGCGACATCATTGATACCTGCCACGCCCAATCCGGTGCTGCACAGCACGGCTGGCAGGCGGTATCGCTGTCACTGAGTCGATAAGACGCCCATTTTTTTGAGCGTGAACAGGAATGCTTCTTGTTTACGAAAATTCCATAGCAAGCCACGTCAAAGCGCTCTCGGCGCTTGACTCAGCCAGCCAGCCACAACCACTGACTCGAACTGACTGAAACTGCTATGCCCCACCACTATTCCTCACCTCTTCGCACTACAGCCCACCCGGTAGCGCCGCTTCTACCGCTGGGCGCCATGCTGTTAGCTGGCTCGCTGTCAGTCATGGCCCAACCGGTCAGCCAGACCGAGGTCAAGTCCCTCAAGTCCATCACGATTGTCGAAAAGGCCGAAGCACCCCAGGGCAAAGACGCCTTGCGGGCCACCACCACAAGCATCGGCAAAGGCCAACAAGAGTTGCGCGACATTCCCCAATCGGTCACCGTAGTGACTGAAAAGCTAATCGACGACCGCAATCTGGACACCTTGAAAGATGTATTGCACAACACCGCAGGTGTGACCTTTCAGGCGGCAGAGGGTGGCGAAGAAGACATTCGTTTGCGCGGCTTCTCTTTAGCCACCACGGGCGACATCTTCATTGATGGCATGCGGGACCCCGCGTTTTATGAGCGCGACACTTTCAATAACGATCGTATTGAGTTGCTGCGCGGCTCGGCATCGATGCTGTTCGGACGAGGCTCTACCGGCGGCGCGGTGAACCAAGTGAGCAAGCGACCGCACGCCATGGATGAGAGCGAGGTTTCCACCACGCTGGGTAGCTACAACTACCGACGCGTGACCGGCGATTTCAATATTCAGACAGATGAGAGCGCGGCTCTGCGCATCAATGCGATGGCGACCAAGGCGGACAACAACGGTGCAGGCAGCAGCATTGATAAAAAGGGGATTGCCGCGTCCTATCGCTTTGGCATCGGCAGTACCGACGAGTTCCTGATTGGCATCTACAGCCTCATCAACAACAACGGAATGAACTACGGTATTCCCTGGATCAAACCTACGGCGGCTTCTCCTACGGCAAACACTACCGTCAACAACAAGCTCGACCCAAGTGCCTACTTTGGCATGGCCAGCGACTACAACGCGGGCGCGGCACGCAACCTGAACGCAAGCCACACCCACCGTTTTGAAGATGGCGGCGAACTCAAAACCGCTATCCGCGGCGGCAACTACACCCGGGACCAGCGCTCCGGTACGGTCCGCATGTGCCAACAAACTACCAATGCGCAAACGGGTGTTGTCACTAATCCGCAATGCCCCGTGGCCACCGTGGCGCTAGACAGCTTTGGCCTCAACACGATTCTGAATCGCGGTAACAACGCCAAAATCCAAGACCTGGACTCCCTGTACGGGCAAAGCGACTACAGCGGTAAATTTACGGCCTGGGGCTACCAGCATGCACTGACGGCTGGCGTGGACTTTTCACGTGAATTCAAAAACGTGTACGTAGCCTCCCCAGTCACCAAACCCAAGACTTTGGCGGGCACGCCCAACGATGGTTTGTCGATTGACGAGAGCCTTCGCGCAGTGACCAAATCCAGTGCGTTTTCTGCCCAAAATCTGGGGGTCTACGCCCAGGATATGGTGCAAGTCACACCGACCTGGAAAGTACTGGGTGGCCTGCGTTACGACACCCTGCGCGGCAACTTTGACAACATCGGTGCCGTCACAACCACCAGCTACAAACAAACCATTGACGATTGGAGCCCACGCGTCGGTGTGCTGTACCAGCCCAACGATCTGCACTCTTACCATTTCTCTTGGGGTACCTCGTTCAACACGTCGGCTGACACCTATTCGTATAGCGCGCTCAGTGCCAACACCGCACCTGAGCAAAGCCGCAACATCGAAATCGGCGCCAAGCTGGATACCGCCGATAAGCGCTTTACCACCCGCTTGGCACTGTTCCAGTCCACCAAAACCAACGAGCGCAACACCGACCCGGATTCGGCAGCCACCGCATTTCTGCTGTCTGGCCAGCGCCACTCCTCGGGCCTGGAGATCGACCTGACGGGCCGCCTGACACCAGCGTGGGAAGTCTATGGCTCCTACATGTGGATGCCAGATGCCGCCATTGACGTGGCCAGCCCTACCGCAGGTGCGGGCGACCGGGCCGGCGAGCGCCCTGCCCTCACCCCCATCCACAGCGGTACGGTGTGGACCACCTACCAGATCAACGCCCATTGGCGTGTGGGCGGCGGCATTAATTTCCGCAGCGAGCAGTCTGCCAACCGCAACCCCGGCTGGATGGCACCTGCCTTCACAACCCTGGACTTGATGGCGCAGTACACCTTCAGCGAAGAGATCTCCATCAAGGCCAATGTCAGCAACGTCAACAACGTGGTGTATGCCGACTCCCTGTACACCGGCCACTACATCCCCGGCATGGGTCGCAATGCCCAAGTCACCTTGAACGTGAAGTTTTGATCTCGAACCTCGCCAGCCATTGCAAGTCCTAGCCATGCTCTTACATCTGCCCGACCTCCTGAGCCCCGACGAAATCCGTATGGCACAAGCCCTGTTGGCCACGGCGCCTTGGCAAGATGGCGGCCAGGGCACTGGCGAGCTGGCGCGGCAAGTGAAAAATAACGAGCAACTGGACCACGACTGCGAGGCAGCGCGCACCATCGGCGCGATGGTCTTAAGTGCGCTGGATCGCAGCCCGAATTTTTTTTCTGCAGCCTTACCCAAGAAGGTGTTCCCACCACGACT
>JANYEE010000081.1 GCA_025363275.1 Burkholderiales bacterium
TGTCGTCGGACAAAATCTCATACGCTTCCTGAACCAGACGAAAGCGCTGCGGTGCGTTTTCGTCGGTATTGCGGTCCGGATGGTGGATAGACGCAAGCTGCCGAAACGCCTTCTTGATATCGGCCAAAGAGGCAGAAGGACTAAGGCCCAATGTTGCGTAGTGGTCGTTCATGCGGGTTGGCGTTTCTCGGCAATGGGCGAAAGTCGCCGCTTAGGAGGGTTTGACGGCTGCCTCAAACTCGGCCAGCTCGACACCAATCGCCGCATATTTTTTGGTCTTGGCGCGGTTGTCCACCCATTTCAGCGTGGCGGCTTCCAAGTCCGCTTTGAAATGCGCCAGCGCGGACTCTTTGAGGCTTTGAGTCGTGGGTCCAGACCAAAGTTCAATCAGGTCGGAAATGCCGTTATCGAAGTCGTCGAAAGTTTCCAGCGGAGTCCAGTGGCCACTTTTATCAAACATGTGTGTCTTTCAGTAAATACCTCACACTCGGACGAAGCGGTGATCGGCAGGAACAAGAAAAAAGCCCCGACGCATCTAGCGCAAGGGCTTTTCGATTCTTATTTTGGCTCCTCGACCTGGGCTCGAACCAGGGACCTACGGATTAACAGTCCGGCGCTCTACCAACTGAGCTATCGAGGAATACAGCCTTAAATTATAGCGTGGTTTTTATAGGTTTTTTAAGCACTGCAATTTTTCTGAAATTTAGCGCTACTTTTTCTCGTCCGATGGACGGGCATCCACACCGAGCAATGTGTGCAAGCGCGGGCTGGTGGTGGTGTATTGGAGCACTACCTTCTTATCGGGCGCGATGAAGCGCATAGCGCCGTAGGCGGCCAGTGTGGCTTCATGAAAGCCGCACACGATGAGTTTCTTTTTACCGGGGTAGGTGTTGACATCGCCCACCGCAAACACGCCCGGTAGCTTGGTACCAAAGTCTTCTGTGTTCACGGTGACTTGTTTACGCTCCAGTACCAGCCCCCAGTCAGCCACGGGGCCGAGTTTGGGTGAAAGGCCCGCAAAGGCGGCCAGTGCGTCCAGTGGCTGGGCTGCCGTGTGGCCTTCAGCATCGGTGATCAGCAGCGCTGTCAACCGATTGTCTGCTCCGATATCGAAACCGCTTATTTGACCTATCTTCAAAGTCATTTGGCCGGCCGCGATGCGGGAGCGAAAAGCCAGCAGTGTGGCGGGCTCGGCGTTAAATACATCGCGCCGGTGTAGCACGGTGACCGAGCGGGCCTGGTGCGCCTGCGCATGGGGCGTATCGGGGCACAGCGACAGGGCCATCTCCAGCGCAGAATCGTTGTCTCCCAGAATGACCACATCCTTACCCATATAGCGCGCGAAGTCTTGGGGGTGGTAATGCACTTGTGTGCCGTGGAACAGACCGATACCGGGTACTTGTAGCGTACGCGGCACAAAGGCACCGACACCCGCTGCAATGAAAACGGCACGGGTCAGAAATTGGCTACCCGTAGTGGTCGTTAGTAGCCAGCGTCCATCCTCTTGATGCGCCATGGTTTGCACCTGCTGCCCGAAGTGCATCTGTGCACCAAAGGGCGCTATTTGTTGAAGAAGGCTTTGTGTCAGTGCGCGGCCCGTGGTGGCGGGTACCGATGGGATGTCGTAAATGGGTTTGTCGGGGTAAAGCTCGGCGCACTGGCCGCCTGCATGCTGCAGGGCGTCGATCACATGGGCCTTAACTTCGAGCAGGCCCAGCTGAAACACCTGGAACAAGCCCACCGGGCCTGCGCCGATGACAACGGCATCCGCTTCAATGGTGGGAGATGACATGCCGCGTTTTGTACCCGGATCACGCAGCTTAGCGAATCAGCTCAGCCAGCTTGTCGGTTTTGTCTTTCCAGTCGTCCGCATCGGGCAGCGGCGCTTTGCGCTTGGTGATGCTCTTCCAGCCCGGCAACAGTGCTAGTTCTGCATTGAGCTTAATCATGTGCTGTTGGTCTTTGGGTGCGTCTTCTTCGGCGTAGATGGCGTTGACCGGGCACTCGGGGATGCAGACGGCGCAGTCGATGCACTCGTCGGGGTCAATGGTCAAAAAGTTAGGGCCTTCGCGAAAGCAATCGACGGGGCACACGTCCACGCAGTCGGTGTATTTGCACTTGATACAGGCTTCGGTGACGATGTGGGTCATGGTGTTTGCGGCTAGTAGATGGGAGGCGGGCATTAAGTGCCAAGCCCTCGATTTTATTGGGTTTTAAAAACCCCCAGTTCAGACCGTCAGTTCAAGAGCAACGCACCCGACGTCTTGTGGCTGGCAGTGTCCACCAAAATCAGCGAACCCAAGACCCGGCTTTGGGCATAAGGCAGGCCGGCGATGGGCTCTTGCAACGCCAGCTCAATATGGCCAATCGCATTGGGCAGGATTTGCGTCGCGTCATGCTCTTGTAGGGTGTTGATGTCCAGGCTGTGCACGATGCGCTTGACTTTGGCCTTGATCCAGCGGTGGCCATGCAGTGCCAGATAAACCCGACCGGCGACAAGGGGCTCGTCGTCCATCCAGGCCACGGTCGCTTTGATGTCGCGCAGGGGCTGGAAAATGCCCTGGGTGGGCGCGTTGTCGGCAAAGTCGTCGTCGTTAGGCGCTGCTGCAGCCGGTGTGCTGGCTAGCAACCAGTCGCCACGCGACACATCTACCTCACGGTCCAGTGTGATACCTGCGCCGTGGCCTGCAGCCACGTTTTTGGGTAAGCGGGCATGGTTCAGCACTTGTGCAACGACTGCAGTCTGGCCGCTGGGCAGGACGCTGATGGTGTCGCCTGGCTTGACGCTGCCCGT
The DNA here is from genome assembly GCA_025363275.1 of Burkholderiales bacterium. Classification (GTDB taxonomy): domain Bacteria; phylum Pseudomonadota; class Gammaproteobacteria; order Burkholderiales; family Burkholderiaceae_C; genus Allorhodoferax. The sequence goes on from JANYEE010000081.1 coordinate 2,795, forward strand.
AGCAACACGGCCCCAGAACACGCGGCGTCCTTGGGTGGTATCAGAGGAGCTGTGAAATTTTTCGACCCACTGCACGGGGAAAGCGAATGGCACATCGGTTTCGGCCGCCGTGACCGGCAGGGTTTCCAGCAGGGAGAGCAGGCTGGGGCCGTTGTAGCCACACCATCCTTCTGTTGCGGTGACCACGTTGTGACCTTTCAGGGCCGACATCGGGATCGTGGCTGTGACCGTGATGCCGGCTTGCGCTGCAAAAGTGTGGAGTGCCTCGGTGATCTTGGCGAAAGCTATGGCAGCGTCATCGCCCAAAGCGTCGAGCTTGTTCACCGCAAATATGATGCCGGGCACGCGCAGCAGGTTCACCAGCAGGCTGTGGCGGCGCGTTTGGGGCAGCAACTCAACCAGGCCCTCCACATTCCACTTCAGTTTGGTGGCGTCTACCAGCACCACAGCCGCGTGGGCGCTACTGGCGGCGGTAACCATGTTTCGGGTGTATTGCTCGTGGCCAGGCGCGTCGCCAATGATGAACTTGCGCGCTGGGGTGGCGAAGTAGCGGTAGGCCACATCGATAGTGATGCCTTGCTCGCGCTCGGCGGAGAGGCCATCGGTGAACAGGGCCAGATCCGCCTCCCCACTTTTGGAGACGTTCGCTAGCTGGTCTTGCAGCACCGAGCGGCTGTCCACCAGCAGGCGGCCAATCAGCGTGCTCTTGCCGTCGTCCACACTGCCGCAAGTGATGAAGCGTAGTGCGCTGGAAACATCAATTTCTGAGCCATTTGTGCCTGAGGCCCAGGTAGAACCTGCCTGGGCAGCTATAAAAGTTGTAGCGGTTGTCATAAAAATTCTTTGTAGGTCAACGTGTCTTCTTACCAGGGATACCGCGGAACCGGCTTTGCCGGGCCGCTGGTATCGCCCCCTGCAAGGGGGAAAGCGGCCACACGCAGTGGGCAAGCCGGGGGGTGTTCAAAAATACCCGTCTTTCTTGCGCTTCTCCATCGAAGCCTCAGAAGTCTTGTCGTCCATGCGGGTGGCACCACGTTCACTCACGTCGGCTTGCAGTGTCTCGATCACGATATCGGCCGCGGTAGCCGCCGTGCTTTCGACCGGGCAGGTGCAGGTGATGTCACCCACGGTGCGAAAGCGTACGTCGCGCGATTCGATCTTTTCGCCTTCCTTGGCAGGCGTCAGGTCGGTCACCGGCACCAACAGGCCCTTTCGCTCGACCACGTCACGCTTGTGCGTGTAGTAGAGACTCGGCAACGCGATCTTCTCGCGTTCGATGTACTGCCACACGTCCAGCTCAGTCCAGTTGCTGATGGGGAACACGCGGAAGTGTTCGCCGGGTTGCAGGCGGGTGTTGAACAGGGTCCACAACTCGGGGCGCTGGGCCTTGGGCTGCCATTGGCCGAAGCTGTCGCGGTGCGAAAAAATGCGTTCTTTGGCGCGGGCCTTTTCTTCGTCGCGGCGGGCGCCGCCAATCAGCGCGTCAAAGCGGAATTCGTCAATCGCCTCCAACAGCGTGACCGACTGGTGCACATTGCGGCTCTCACCCGGATGGGCCAGGCGCACCGTGCCGCGGGCCATGCTGTCTTCGACACTGCGCACGATCAGTTCAGCGCCGAGTTCCTTGGCGCGAAAATCCCGGAAATCCGTCACTTCGTGGAAGTTGTGGCCGGTGTCGATCATCAACAGCGGGTAGGGGATGCGGCCCCGGCTACCAGAGGGGCCATTCGTATCCATAAAGGCTTTTTCAGCGCACTTCAGCATCACCAGCGAGTCCTTGCCGCCGGAGAACAGCAGGGTGGGGCGCTCAAAGGCAGCCGCCACTTCGCGCAGGATGAAGATGGTTTCTTCTTCCAGCGCGTCCAGGTGCTGGTTGGAGAGTCGTTCAAAGTGTGTTGATTCGGTCATGGCATTCATGCTTTGGCTTCTACTTCATGTTTCACGTGCAGGCCACATTCTTTGGCAGCTTCATCTTCCCACCACCAGCGGCCAGAGCGAAAGTCCTCGCCCAGGCTGATGGCGCGGGTGCAGGGCTCGCAGCCAATGCTGGGGAAAAACTGGTCGTGCAGCGGGTTGTAGTCCAACTTGTTGACCTGGATGGTGTGCCACACATCGCCCCAGGTCCAGTTGGCCAGGGGGTTGATCTTGGTGCGCGGCTCAGAGGTATCCACCAAAGGCACCTCTGCGCGCGCCCCGGACTGTTCGCGGCGCAGACCGGTGATCCAGGCGTCCTTGCCTTGGAGTGCGCGATCCAGCGGCTCCATCTTGCGGATGCCGCAGCAGGCCTTGCGCAACTCGATGCTCTGGTACATCGCGTCTTTGCCCTCTTTGGACACGAACTGGACGACAGACTCTTGCACGGGCATATAAATGGAGACGGCGGCGCGGCTGGACGCCTTGAAGCGCTCCAGCAGGTCCAGCGTTTCGGCGTGCAGGCGGCCGGTTTCCAGCACAAAGATGCCGATGTCCAGCTTCAGGCTGTTGATCAGGTGGCTGATGACCACGTCTTCGGCGCCCAGGCTGGAGGCTTGCGTCACTTTGGACGGACTACCGTCTTCGCCTGCAAACTGCGCTGCAGCCTGGGCCAGTACGGCCTGGGCCTCGGCCAGCTTGATGATGTAGTCGCCACTGGCTTCGGCATTGCGGGCCATGGCGCTGCCTCCGGGTTGGGCCTGCACGGCAAAGCGGTTGGATTGGGAGGACGTATCAGCGCTCATGTTGAGGCTCCTTCACGGGCGAAGGCCGGCTGCACTGTAACGGCATCGCCCTGGTAGAAGCCTTTAAAGCGATCAAACTGTGCCTGCGCAAACTCCAGGTGCTGGTCTTCGCGCAGCACGGCCACGTCAAACCCGGTGCGCTCCATTTGTACCAGTTGGTCAATCAGCACATCACCGGTGGCGCGGATTTCGCCTGCGAATCCGAGGCGGCGACGCAGTAAAAAAGCTTGGCTGTAGGCGCGACCGTCGGTGAACTTGGGAAAGTTCAAATCAATGCGCGTAACCCCAGCGAGGTCCAGCGCACGGGGGTCTTCGGTATTGGCGATTTCCAGCACATTTAGGCCTGGGGCCCTGGTAGAACCTGCGTCTGCTGCTATTAATTTCATAGTAATCTCACTGATCTAACTGACTGGCGTCAGGCTTCCTGCGCGTCTTTGGCGTAGCCGCTGGCCTTCGGCAGGGCGTGCAGGTCTTCGTGTTTATCGGCAAGGCGTGCGGCGTTGGCGGCAACTTTGAAGGCGTCCATGCCGACGCGCTTGAAACAGTCGATAAACGTCTCACGGCCCTGGCGCTGCTGGCGAAAGGTGTCGAGCACGGCTTCAATCACGCCGGGCACTTCCAGCGCGCCAAACGACGGGCCGACGACTTTGCCCGGCACCGCATCGCCGCTGAGCGTGGAGCCATCCGAGCCGCCTAGCGACACCTGGTACCACTCTTTGCCGTCCTTATCGACACCCAGGATGCCGATGTGGCCGCTGTGGTGGTGGCCACAAGAGTTGATGCAGCCGCTGATGTGCAGGTCGATCTCGCCCAGGTCGTGCAGCTCGTCCATGTCTTGGTAGCGCTCGGTGATTTGTGCCGCAATAGGGATCGAGCGTGCATTGGCCAGCGCGCAGAAGTCGCCGCCCGGGCAGGCGATCATGTCGGTCAGCAAGCGCACATTGCTGCGGGCCAGGCCCGCATGGCAGGCCGCCACCCACAGCGCGGGCAGGTCTTCCGCGCGAACCCAGGGCAGCAGCAGATTCTGGTCGTGGGTGACGCGCGTTTCGCCGGCTGAGAATTCGTCGGCCAGTGCGGCGGCGGTGTCCAACTGGTCGGCATCGGCATCACCGGGGGCTTGGCCCAAACGCTTGTACGACAAGGTGACCGCACGCAAGGCTGGGTCTTTGTGGGCGGACACGTTTTGCTTGAGCCAGCGCTCGTAATCCTTTTGGCGATCCGCCGGGATTGCTACAGTTTTTGTAGCTACCGAGGCAGTAGATACCTGGGCCACAGGCTCAAAACATGCTGAAACACGGTCCAGCTCGGTCTGGCTAATGGTGTGCGGCGCGCCATCCACGGTGATGATCTGCTGGTACTCGGCCTCCACCTCGTCGATGTAGCGCTGGCCTTCGGCCTTGACCAAAATCTTGATGCGCGCCTTGTACATGTTGTCGCGGCGGCCCCAGCGGTTGTAGACGCGCACCACGGCTTCCAGGTAATTCATGATCTGGTGCCATGGCAAGAATTCGCGGATCACGGTGCCGATGACGGGCGTGCGACCCATGCCGCCGCCGACCAGCACCTTGAAGCCGAGCT
>JANYEE010000106.1 GCA_025363275.1 Burkholderiales bacterium
CCCGACTTTCACGAAGGCGTGGTCGGCATTGTGGCCAGTCGGATTAAGGACAAGCTGCACCGCCCCACCTTCGTATTTGCCGCCAGCGCGGCCGAAGGCAAAGAGCACGAACTCAAAGGCTCGGGCCGCAGCATTCCGGGCTTTCATTTGCGCGATGCGCTGGACCTGGTGGCCAAGCGCTACCCCGGCGTGATTTTGCGTTTTGGTGGCCATGCGATGGCAGCGGGTTGCACAGTGGCCGAAGAGTTTTTTGACGATTTCGAGAACGGCCTGAACGAAGTAGCCCAAGAGTGGCTGGACGCCGCCACACTGACACGCCGCCTTGATACCGATGGCCCGCTAAATCCCGAGTACCTGCGTGTAGAGCTGGTCGACACCCTGTACAAGGAAGTGTGGGGACAAGGCTTTGCGGCACCGACTTTTAGCGAAGAAGTGGAAGTCGTGTCGCAACGGCTGGTGGGCGAAAAGCACTTGGCCCTGAAACTCAGGCACCAGGGCCAGCCTGTGGACGGCATCTGGTTTGGCCATACCGAGCCGCTACCGGCCAAAGTCACACTGGCGTTCCGGCTAGACGCGGACGAGTGGAATGGTGTGCGACGCGTGCGTTTTTTGGTCGAGGGTGCACAGGCATGACTGCATGGAGCCGGATACTGATCACGCTGGGCGCGCTGATTGCCACTGCGGGGCTGCAAGCCAAAGAGCCCCTGGTGATTCGTCACAACTTTTTTGATACCAAGGATGCCAATCAGCTGAACTACAAGGGCGAAGTGTTGACCTTGTTGCTGGAAAAGTCCAAAGCCAAATACGGCCCCTACGTGCTTCAGAAAAAAGAGCTGCCCGGCTGGAGCCAGAGCCGCGCCTATGCCGAGCTGGAGCGCGGCAACCTGGATTTGATCTCGTCTCAGACCAACGAAAGTCGCGAGAAAACCAGCATCCCGATTCGCTACTGTCTCTACAAAGGGCTGCTCGGTGTGCGTGTAGGTATGGGTACCACCGAGGTCGTCCAACAGCTCAATCAAATCACCACATGGGAGCAGCTTCAAACCGTATCGCTGGGCCAGGTGTTTGACTGGCCGGACTTTGCCATCCAGTCCGAAGCCGGTCTGCGCGTATGGCGCTTGCCAGACCTGAATTCGTCGATCAACCGCATGAAGATGGGCACCTTCCAGCTGATGCCGCTAGGTGTCGTGGAGGTGGGGCCTGTGGCCAAGCGCAATGGCTTGGCCACCATTTCTAGCTGGGCAATCGCCTACCCCACTGCCTATTATTTCTTTGTCAGTAAAGCGCGCCCCGACATCGCCGAACGGCTGCAGTACGGGTTTGAGGTTGCGCTGAAGGACCATAGTTTTGAGCAACTGTTTGCCAAACGCATTGGCCCGCTGGTAGCCGCAGCAGAGTTAGAAAAGCGCAAGATTTTTTATATCAAAAATTCCTACCTTCCCAAAGAAACCCCGCTGGATCGCAAAGAGCTTTGGCATCCCATCGTACAAACCCATTTGCAATAAACCCGAGCCTGCCCATGACCCACCTCACCATCATTACGGGCGCATCGCGCGGGCTGGGCGCTGCCCTGGCGGTGCAGCTACTTAACCCGCAGGCGCATTTGATCTGCCTATCGCGCAGCAGCAACAAGCGTTTGCCTGCGTTGGCCACCCAGGCGGGGGCCACGCTAGAGCAATGGTCGGTGGACCTGGCAGATGGAGCAGCGGCAGCCCAGCGTTTGGCCCAATGGCTGGCCGCACAAGACGCCACCCATTTCAGCCAGGCTACGTTGATTAACAATGCTGGCGTTATCTCGGCCCTGGTGCCGCTGCGTGCGGCAGAGCCGACCGACTTGGCCCGCGCACTGCGGGTGGGGCTGGAGGCACCGCTACAGCTTAGTGCGGTATTTTTAGCGGGTACGCGCCAATGGACGGCCCAGCGCAAACTACTCAATATTTCATCAGGTCTGGGCCGCCGGGCCATGGCCTCGTCGTCGGCCTACTGTGCGGCTAAAGCCGGCATGGACCATTTCACACGCTGTGTGGCTTTAGAAGAGGCCAGCCAGCCCCATGGGGCCAAGGTGTGTTCTCTGGCGCCAGGGGTCATTGACACCAGCATGCAGGACCAACTGCGTGCCGCTGATCCAAGCCAGTTCCCGGACCGCGCAACCTTTGAGGGCCTGCACGCCCAAGGCCAGCTCAGCAGTGTGGCAGATGCAGCCCGCCAGGTATTGGCTTATTTGAACCGGGCCGATTTTGGCAGTGAGCCCGTTGGCGATGTGCGCAGTTAAGCGGGCTCCGGCTCACCCTGGAAACCATTGGCACGCAAAGTGACCACCAGCGTATCGCGGTAGCCGCCCTCGCGCTCGGGTTGAATCGGCGTGGACTCGTGAATCACCCGGGCGTCATCGAGCAGCAACAGGGACCAAGGCTGGGTCAGCGTAAACCGTTGGCCATTGGGTCCATCGGCCTCAAAGACACGGGTTTCACCCCCCTTTACCGCATGGCGATTGACTAAAAACACGGCCACCAGGTCCACACCATCGCGGTGTGCGCCCTCAGGCGTGGGGCGGCCAATTCCATCGGTAGTGTCAATACGGAATTGGTGGGCTTCTAAAAACCAGGTTTGTGGGCCTTTGAGCTGCGAGCACAAACGCGACAGCGACAACATCAGCGCCTGCCATGCGGGAGACTGCAGCACGTCAGCCTGCACCGGGCCAAACCAGCGCTGCATGCCACCGTGCAGCGCGTTGTAAGCGACTGGCTGCCAGTGCGGGCGGTGCGGCACCATCTGCAGAGCCTCACCGGCGGCCGTAAAACACGCATGGCGCCGTTTACGGTAACGCCCACCGTCTTTCAAATACTCATCGGGTGGCAGCGCATCCCAACTTGGGAGCAGCGCATTGAGGCCCGCCAACGACACCCCTGCCCAGGCGGCCACCGTGTCAGTGTCCATGACGGCATAGCCCTGTTGGTGCATGGTGGTTTGTAACTGGTCGACTGATATACACGGAGGGGGAAAAAGCATTGTTGTCATGACCAGAACTTTACCCGCAACAACACCCCATCAACCATTACAGTGCCCTGCGTCCCAATAGCCCGCCAATACGGCGCACCAGCCACTTGGGCGCGCTGCGTGAGGCCATCACCGCTGCTTGGTTGACAGCGCCCGGCACGCAAATAGCATCGCCCCGCAGGCAGGCGGCCAGCCCTTGGGCTGCTACATCCTGCGCATCACCAATTAAAAAATGGGGCAGTGCATTGAGCTTTTGGTTAGCGCCCGACGCCTGCGTCAACATCTGGGTAGCGGTGATTCCTGGGCATAGCGTGGTGATGGTGACGCCGGTGTCGCGCAGCTCTTCCGCCAAAGACTCTGACAAGGACAGGACATACGCTTTGGTGGCCGCATATGTGGCCAACGTGGGAATGGGCTGAAACGCGGCGATGGAGGCTACATTGAGAACCCGCCCGTGGCCCTGCTTCACCATGCCGGGCAAGAAGGCCGAAAGCATGGCCGTAAGTGCTGAAATATTCAAATCAATCATGCCCTGGTGCAGCGCGCTTTCTATATCGACAAACGGACCTTGCTGCAACACGCCCGCGCAATTGATCAGCACATCCACCGTGCGACCCTGGCGCTTCAGGGCGGCGGCCAGAGCTGTAGCGGCACCAGCACGCGCCAGATCAGCGGCATGCACGTCAGCGCGTATACCGTATTGGCTGGCCAGACGGGTGGCCAAGGCCTGTAACTTGTCGGCTGAACGCGCAACCAGCACAAGGTCGTAATCGGCTGCTGCGCAGCGCTGGGCCAGCACTTCACCAATGCCGGAGGAGGCACCGGTTACGAGGGCGGTCGCGCGCGCCTTGGGGTTCTGGGTTTTCATACTTATTTTTTCTCCGGTGTTACTTCTAATGTCATGCCCGCACGGCGCAGGCGCTGCACCAGCACCTCGCCCAGGCCGCTGGTCGGCGTGAGCAAGCCGCCATACTGTCGTCCGCCAGGCAGCTCGTCCAGTTGCAAGGCCAAGGCTAGCGCAGACTCGCACAACATCTTGGTGGTGGCACGGTTACCAGGGTCACCCTGGTCCGCAATCACGCCACGCACGGTATGTCCCGCAGCGCTCTTGCCAACCCATTGGCAGCGAAATGAGCCGCCGTCCATGCTGGCCTCTGACGGCCCAGCCCCTGGGGGTGGCGACAGCCTCTGCGCCAGCGCGCGAAGGGGTCCGAACCGCAAGGCCACTTGCGATGCGGCCGCCATGCTCAGTGTGGTGGCGGCCAGGGCGGCCACCGGGCCGCGCCCCAAGCGCAAGTATTCCTGGTAAGAAAAGTCGGGCCCGTAGCCCAATTGGGCTGCGCTGCGGCGTACGACCCGGGTGTTGATGGGCGCCATAAAAAACGGGCCCAGCCAGGCGCCGAAATCTGCATCGTGGCGCGGGCCTTTGGGATCGGCATGGGCGCTGGCATCCGTGGGCTGGGTGTCAGGCGGATTGAGTAAAAACGGATCGGCCAACGCACCAGCCTGGCCCGTGGCCAAGATATTGAACAAGGAGGCCAAGGTGCCGCCGTTGAAGCCACCCCGGATGCTGAACGCACTTTTGACGCTGGTGCAAGCCAGGCCATGGCGCTGCTGCATGGTCTCTTGGGCCAGACGCACGCTGAGTTCGGACGGGATGGAGTCGAAACCGCAAAACGGAATAATGCGCGTGCCCTTGCGCTGGGCCGCATCGTGGTGGCGCGCAATCATGTCGCGCACCCAGGGCGTCTCACCGGTAATGTCTACATAGTGGGTACCGTGTTTGACACAGGCCGCTACCAGCTCACTGCCATACAAGGCAAACGGGCCCGCCGTGCTCAGCACCACCCCAGTGCTTTTGGCCAGCGCAGCCATGGCCTGGGCATCATGCGCCTCGGCCACCACGATGCCCGCCTGCGGCGCTTGGCAGGCGGCGCGTACCGCCTCGAGCTTGCCTTGCGAGCGCCCGCCCAGAGCCCAGCGCAGGCCGGAAGCTTTCACGTCTGGGTGCTGCGCAAAATAAGTCACTGTTTGGCGGCCCACAAAGCCGGTGGCCCCGTACAAAACGACGTCATAGGCACGGGAGTTGGAGTTTTTCAAAGGCATGGTGCGTTCCTGTCATGCAAGGGCAAGCTGGGCTGTCACGCAGGATACGCCAACTGAGGCACCGCCGCGCTACCATCCACGCTCACTATTTTTGGAGCTCTGCCATGTCCCTCGCCCACCTTGTTAACCACCAAATACGTCTGGCCGCCCGCCCCGTGGGCATGCCCAAAGCCAGCGACTGGAGCCACACGTCTGAGCCAGTGACCGAGCCTCTTGACGGCGGCGTGACACTCAAGACGCTGGCGCTGAGCCTGGACCCGGCCATGCGCGGCTGGATGAACGACGGCAAGAGCTACATCCCGCCCGTGGGCATTGGCGAAGTCATGCGCGCGGGTGGCGTGGGCGTGGTGGTGGCCAGCAAAAACGAAAAATTCGCCGTGGGCGATTGCGTGAGTGCAGGCTTTGGTGTGCAGGAATACATCACCGTAGCGCAAGATGAAATGAAGCGTAACGGCCTGGTCAAAATCGACCTACGCGTGGGGACTCTAACGCAGTGGCTCAATGTACTGGGGATGCCCGGCATGACCGGCTACTTTGGCCTGATGGACGTGGGTCAGCCCAAAGTGGGCGAGACCGTGGTGGTATCCGGCGCTGCCGGTGCCGTGGGCCAGACGGTGGGCCAGATGGCCAAGATCAGGGGCTGCCGCGTGGTGGGCATTGCCGGCGGTGCTGCCAAGTGCGATTGGGTAGTCAAAGAGCTGGGCTTTGACGCCTGTATTGACTACAAGGCTGGTCCCAGCTCCGTGCGTGCGGGTCTGAAGGAACACTGCCCGAAAGGCGTGGACATTTACTTTGACAATGTGGGCGGCGAAATTCTGGATGACGTGCTGGCCAAGATCACCCGCGGCGCGCGCATCATCATTTGCGGTGCCATCAGCCAGTACAACAACACGACTGCGGTGCAGGGCCCCAAGAACTACCTCAGTCTGCTGGTGAACCGTGCACGCATGGAAGGCATTGTGGTGTTCGACTACGCCGACCGCTACCACTTGGCCGTGGCCGAGATGGCCGGCTACTTGAAGGACGGCCGCATGAAGAGCAAAGAAGATGTGGTGGAGGGCCTGAACACCTTCCCCGATACGCTGCTCAAACTCTTCAACGGCGAGAACTTCGGCAAGCTGGTACTGGAAGTCGCCAAGGCCTGATGCCATGACCGGCCACCTAGACTTTGACGCACAGCATTACCCCTACGCGTCACGGCGCAATGTGGTCTACGGCCGCCGCGGCATGGTGGCCACCTCGCAACCGTTGGCAGCGCAAGCGGGCCTACAGGTGCTGCAGGCCGGGGGCAACGCGATTGATGCGGCCATTGCCACAGCCGCAGCGCTCACCGTGGTGGAGCCCACTGCCAATGGCATTGGGGGTGATGCCTTTGCGCTGATATGGCATGGCGGGCAACTGCATGGCCTAAATGCCAGTGGCCCCGCCCCGCGCGGGCTGACGCTAGACCGCCTGACCGCACAAGGTTGGACGGACATGCCCAAATACGGCGCGCTGCCGGTCACAGTACCGGGTACGCCCGCGGCGTGGGCGGCCATGGCGGCACGCTTTGGTCGATTGCCCCTGACCACCTCCATGGCCGGCGCCATTGAACTTGCGCAACAGGGTTTTCCGGTTTCGCCCACCGTAGCCTTTGCCTGGCAGCAAGCCACACGCATCTTCCGGGAGCAGTGCCAAGGCACCCAGTTTCAACACTGGTTTAACACCTTTGCCCCGCAGCAGCCCCCCCAGGCGGGTGAACTGCGGCGTCTGCCCGACCACGCCCGCACGCTGCAGTCCATTGCGGAAACCCAGGCCGATAGCTTTTACCGCGGCACCCTGGCCGAGCAGACTGCGGCCTTTGTCCAATCGGCGGGCGGCTGTTTGACCGTAGAGGACCTGGCTGGTTTTGCAGTGGACTGGTGCGCACCCATCAGCGCCAACTACCGCGGCTACGACGTGTGGGAAATTCCGCCCAATGGCCAGGGGCTAGTGGCCCTGCTAGCGCTCAAAATCCTGCAAGGCTTTGAATTCCACGAGCGCGATACCCTGCTGACCTACCACCGCCAGATTGAGGCCATCAAACTGGCATTCGCCGATGGTCTCGCCCATATTGCTGACCCGGCACACATGCGTATCTCCGTGCAGGATCTGCTATCGGATGCCTATGCCGATGAGCGCCGCCGCCAGATTGGCACCACAGCGCTAGACCCGCTGCCCGGCGAGCCGCCCCGGGGCGGCACGGTGTACCTGAGTACCGCCGATGACCAAGGCAATATGGTCTCCATGATCCAGAGTAACTACATGGGCTTTGGCTCTGGACTGGTGGTACCGGGCACTGGCATCGCGTTGCACAACCGGGGTAACAACTTCAGTCTGAACAGCGCCCACCCCAACTGCGTAGCGCCCGGCAAGCGGCCGTACCACACCATCATCCCCGGCTTTTTGACCCGCAACGGCCAGCCCGTGGGGCCCTTTGGCGTAATGGGCGGCTTCATGCAACCCCAAGGCCATGTGCAGGTGGTGATGAATACGATTGACTTTGGACTGAACCCCCAAGCCGCGCTGGACGCCCCGCGCTGGGAGTGGGAGCGGGATAAGCGTGTGCAAATGGAACATTCCACACCAGCCCATTTGTTCCACGGACTGGCAGGCATGGGTCACGATGTAGCCTGGTCCAACAACCGCCAGGCCTTTGGGCGGGGCCAGATCATCTGGCGCAATGCGCAGGGCGTGCTGTGCGGTGGCACCGAGCCGCGCGCAGATGGGGCGGTTGCTGCCTGGTAGGTCAGCTCAAGGTCGCTACGTTTTTGATAGCTACCTAGGCAATAAACACCTGGGCTACAGCCCGATTTGATTCAAAAATGAGTCCTAAGCAGCAATTGCACGGGCTTTGACCTGCTCCAGCACGCCAAACAGCTCGTCCACCTGGGCCGACGTGAATAACGCGTCGGGCCCCTGCGGTGCGTAGCTGGTAAACGGTGGCTCGTAGAGCAAACCCGGCTCCATCACGCCGCGCTCCGTCAGGTGCGTGACGATCAGGCTGACAAACTCCAACTGGTTGGCTGTCAAGGTCTTACCCGCCACAAAGCCGTTGAGTGCCTGTGTGGCGGCCTCGCGGTCCAGGCCCACCAGCCCGCGTACAAACAGACCCAGCCCATGGGCCTCCCGCCCGACACGGGCCACGTCTTCTGCGGTAGCGGTGCCGCTGTCGATCAGCAGACGCTCCAATTCGGCCAGGTCGATTGCGGTGAGCGGCTGGTTGCGGCGCAGCTTGTGCAGGGTGATGTGGTTCTCGTGTGTGCGCAGGAAGGCGCGCACCTTGAGTCGGAAGCGCTCAAAGTCGCCCGCGCTGCCGCCCAGCGGCAAGGCGACCTCAGACGTTTCGCCCACCGCATCCTCAAAGTCGGTGTAGACCACCTTGCGCCGCGTCTTCTCCAGCAGTTTGATGAGCCCACGCAAGTGCCTGCGCGCCTGCTCCAGCATGGGCAGGGTCACGTCCTGCCACCACTCTTCACCCGCCACGGCCTCGATCAGCACCATGTGTTTCTTCACATCCGGGATGCTGCCCAGCTCACTCAAGCCATCGGCTAGCGCCCGCACCTGCTCGCGCAGGCGGGCAAAGCCCACATCGCCGCGCGCACTGCCCAGCTGGGTGCGCAGCATCAGCAAGTCGAAGCGCTTGGCTTCTTCATCGTCGTCGCGCACGGCGCTGGGCAAGCCCGACACATGCTGCGCCAGCTCCACCAGTTGGTCGCCTGTCACCTTGTTCCAAGCCTTGGCATCACTCCATGGCTCGACCCAGCGGCGCTGAGGGCGCACCACAAAGTTGTCCAGTCGCATACCCGCCACCACCGCGTGCAAATGGCTGGCGGTGTCGGCACGCATCTTGGCGGCGGTAAGACTGTAGCCCGCCACGGACTCTGCCACCTTGGCACCTACAACGCCCTGCTCTTGCGCCAGGTGCTCGTCCAGCACGCTCAACAACTCCAGCCGCGCCTTGAAGGTGCGCTGGCTCAAGGGTTCGGCAACATTGCCCTTGCTGCCTTCCAGGTTCTGGCTAAAGAACTCCAGGTTCTGGCAGAAGTCAAAAATCACAAACTCCTGCTTGTGCTGATCCGGCCCAAACAAGTCTTTGCACAAGCGCGTGCCGCGCCCCACCATTTGCCAGAACTTGGCTTTGGACCGCACGATCTTGAAGAACACCAGGTTCACCACCTCGGGCACGTCAATACCGGTATCCAGCATGTCCACCGAGATGGCAATGTGTGGTGCTTTCTCTTTGATGGAGAAGTCATCAATCAGGCTCTGCGCGTATTCCGTCTGGTAAGTGATGACACGGGCGAACTGCCCGGCATAGTGCGGATAGTTCGCATTGAAGCGCTCGGCAATGAAGTTGGCGTGTGCATTGTTCTTGGCAAACACAATGGTCTTGCCCAGCCGGTCGCCGCCTGCCACCTTGTGGCCGTCGCGCATCAAGGTTTCCAGCACTTTGTCTACAGTGTCTTTGTTGAACAGCCACTTGTTCACAGCCTCAGCGCCCACCTCGTCGGGGGCGTGGCCTTCACCATCGCCATCCGACCAATCCAGCTCGTCCCACTGCGCACGTTCGTCTTCGCTCAACTCGGCGTACTTGATGCCCTCGCGCTGGAACTTCAGTGGCACCGACACGGCACGCGGCGGCACCAGGTAGCCCTCGGCAATCGCGTCGTCCAGGCCATAGGCATCGGTGGGCACACCGTCTTCCAGGCCGAACAGACCGTAGGTGTTGCGGTCAATCTCATCTTTGGGTGTGGCCGTCAGGCCCACCAGCAATGCATCAAAGTAGGCAAAGATCGATTTGTATTTTTGGTAGATGGAGCGGTGCGCCTCGTCCACGATGATCAGGTCAAAGTGCCCCACACCGAAACGCCGGAGTCCTCCGTCTGTCTCATTGATCAGCCCCATCATGGTCGGGTAGGTGGACACAAAAACGCGGCCTTCGGTTTCCTTGTCGGTCACCAGGTTCACCGCAGCTGCATCCGGTAAATGCGCCTTAAAAGCATTGGCCGCCTGGTTCACCAGCGCCACGCGGTCGGCAAGGAAGAGGATGCGCTTGGCCCAGTTGGCGCGCTGCAGCAGGTCCACCAGCGCAATCACCGTGCGCGTCTTGCCTGCGCCAGTAGCCATCACCACCAGAGCTTTGCGCTGGCGGTCGCGTTCAAAGGTTTCGCCAATGCGGCGAATGGCGCGCAGTTGGTAGTGGCGCTCCACAATGTCCGGGTTGATGGTCACGCCTGCCAGCGGCTTGGCGCTGGTGCGGCGCTGTACCAGCAGTTGCAGTTCGTCCTTCTTATGGAAGCCCTGCACCGGGCGCGGCGGATAAGTGCTGTCATCCCAAAACCAGTGCTCGTAACCGTTAGTGGTGTAGATCAATGGGCGCTGGCTGAACTGCGTTTGCAAGCAGTCGGCATACAGCTTGGCCTGCTGCTGGCCCACGCGCGCGTCGCGCCGGGTGCGCTTGGCTTCCACCACGGCCAGGGGCTTGCCATCGTCACCCCACAGCACATAGTCCACATAGCCCAAGCCCTGGTTGTTGGGCATGCCTTGCACTTCGAATTCGCGGTCGCGCTTTTGGTCCAATTTCCAGCCTGCTTCCTTGAGCAGCAGGTCGATGTAGAGGTCGCGCGTCTCGGCCTCGTTGTAGTCGTGCGTATCCGGGGTGGCCGTGTTGGCGGCTTTGGCCGCGGCTACCTCGGCGCGCAGTTGCGCCAGCTCGGCGTCCAGCGCGGCGGTTTTTTGCTGCGCAGCAGTCAGCGCTGCATCGCGCGCGGCCAGCTCGTCTGCCAACGTGGCCAGTTTCTGCAACGCTGCCTGCGTAGCTTGCGCGCTGGCTTGGGCTGCAGCTTGTTCGGCTGCTGCATTGGTAGGTCGGGGCAAAAACTCAGCACGGAACTGCAGCGCCGGGTCGGGCCGTGCGGCCACGTTGCGCCCGTAGTTGCGCGCCAACCAGAACGCCACCTGAAACAGCTCGCGCAGCACTGCGGTGGCATCTAGCGCGGTAATGGGCCGTGCGCTGTGCACCGCGTTGTTGCCTTGCTTGCGTACCACATCCATCTTGGCGTGCAGCGCGGGGCCGACCAGCACCTTGAAACTGGGCTCAAACAAAAACGCCGACAGGTCGGGCTTGTACGGCATTTGCAGCCGTCCACCCCGCCCACCTTCGGCCTGAAAAAGCCACACCACCGCCAGCTCCAGCGTGCGCCGGGCGTAGAAGCAGGCCGTGCGCGGGTCGGTCAGCGCGGCGTGCTCGGCCTTAGTGGCCTCGGTGTACAGCGCGGGCCATTCGGCCTGTAGAAACGCGAAGTTACTTGCCATTCCCCCCACCCTCCGTCATAGAGAGCGCATTCTTGGTGTGCGCCTCGAATATTTGGGTCATGCGCTCCAGCAGCGCGCGTTCAGCCTCGTTGGGCTGTGCGTCTTGTTGCAAACGGGCCAGCACCCTGTGCCACGCAGGCAGCAGGGCTTGCGCCAGTTTGCGAAAGCCCTTGAGCGTTTCCGGCAACCGGAAGCCGCAGTCTTGGCACAACGCCTCCCACGAATGGGCGCCCACGGCTTCAAACGTGTCTTCATCGCCAATGTAGAGCGCAAGGTGTTCGTCGCCATAGGCCTTCACGCACAGCAAGTCGTACATGGGGGCCAGGCGGTAGCCCTTTTCGTCCACCAGCACCGAGATGTTTTTGGCATGCGCATCGGCATTGCCGATCAGGTAGTTGAACATCACCCAGCGCTGCAGCTGCAGCAGGTCCGCACCGCGCACCGGCAAGGCGCGCAGGGCCTCCACCAGCCGGGGGATGCTGGCCAGGCCGCCCTGGCGCTGGTATTTCCAACCCGAGCCGTGACCCAGCAGCTGGCAGCCGTCAATCTGGTGCAGGCCCTCGATGTTGCCCGCCACGTTGATACGGTCGTAGCGCTCCACCACATAGGCCGCTTCGGGCACACGCAACAGCCACACATCGGGCACCAGCAGCTTCAGCGCGCGGGCCAGTTGCATACAGGCGTATTCGTTGATGGCGCTGGGCTGGTAGCGCGGTTGGCGCGTGTCGGGCTTGAGGATGTGCGTGCTAGGGGAGCGCCCAATACTTTCCAGAAAGCGACGCGATTTCGCAACGAATTGCACACCCATTTTTTCCTGCGCGCCCGCCAGTGACATCGTGGTCTGATCATTGGATACAAGCAATGGTTGACGACTTTGCAATCTCCGACTGAGCTCCGCGTAAGACAGTTGGCGGTATTGCGGGAAGAATTCTGCGGAGGTAACTTCAGGCAATAGAGTTAGCACCCCCGGCAAGTCCTGTCCCAGCCTCCCCAGCAGTTCCAGCGTAGACGCATTGCGCAGCGCCAGCGCGGCCAGCACATCTTCCAGCGCCGTGCCCTCGGGTAGCAGATTCTCAAAAAAGCTGCGAACCAAATGGCCGGTGTACGCACCCGCCTGCAGCGCAAACTGTGGAGCCAGCGCGTAGCCCTCGGGCTGGGCCAGCCACTGCGCGTCATACTCAAAAAAGAATTCGCCTGCCGCATGGCCAAACCACCCAAGGGGACGGACATTGGCCCACACGCGCAGTCTGATCATGGGGCGGGACTCTCTGAGGAGGCAATGGCTGACCTGTCCGCCTGTATGTCGTTTTGCCATCCTGTAATCGTCAACTGCAAACCCAAACCTTGGGAAAGCTGCAATAGCTTTTCCAGCGAACAGCGGCCGGGGTTGCTCTCAGCATCGCGTATGAAGGACGTGCTCACATTGCACACCGCCGCCAACTGCTCGCGCGACAGATCCTGACGCTGGCGTTCGTATTGCAGGCGCTGCGCTAAGGCGTTCAGAGTTTTGGGGTGAAGTTGCATATTTGACCTTATGGGGTCAATTTAAGCAGGAAAACGATGTGCATGCAAATGTTTGACCCCATAAGGTCAATTATTCGTAATTTGTGCATGGTCTAAGCAAAATTGCTCTCATGGGGTCAATTAACAGACGATTTCTTGGACGGTCAAGCCGCCGCCCACACCGTCACAGCCCCAGTAGCAACGCCAGCCAAAGGCAACGAAGTGCGAGGACGAATGAAAATTTCCATATCGCGATTCATCAGCGTGATGTGGTGCAACAGGCGTTCGCTGGAAAAACGGCCAAAATCCGCAAACACATTGCCCGAGCCCATTTCAATGGTCTCAGCGGCTTTTGCTACCGGTGGTTTAGCTTTAGCGTTCATGGCATGGCGACCTATCAAGGAACAATCTCTACCGATGCCAGACCGTTGGTCAGCAGCGATTCAACGATCAACTCTTGGTTGTCGATGAGCACCTTCAACGTGGCCGCCCGCGTCTGGTTCAGGGTGCGCAGCCTAACCACTTTGGGCGGCTGACCCCACACCAGCGATAGCTCCTGAAAATCTGAGTCGCGGGTCACGATCACGTAGCCGTCGTCCTTGGCTTTTTGCCACACCACGCGGTCCGATGCCGACTCCAGCCCCAGCAATACCACCTGGCTGGTGCCGGGGTAGTCTTGCTGCAGAAAAGGCACCAGGCGGCGCGAGAGGTTCTCGTCCAGCAGCAGCTTCATTGCGCTTTGAGCGAATAAACCTGATGCTCACGCTCCGCCGCAAAGGCCAGCACGGCCAAGATATCCTGCTCAGTGAGTTCTGGGAAGTCGTCCAGGATTTCTGCTGTAGACATGCCGCTGGAGAGCATGGACAACACGTCGTACACCGTGATGCGCAGGTCGCGCACACAGGGCCGCCCGCCGCGCTTGCCGGGTTCCAGAGTAATTCTGTCCATGGTGCTCTCCTGAAAATGGGGTGTGAATGTAGATTGTGCCGCGTGTTGCGCTTGCTCTAAAGCTCGCCGGCAAACGGCTGCTGCCTTTGCCGATACCAACGCTGAATACGGATTTCGCTCTTCACAACCCGGTAGTCAAAGCTGTGTCCAGTTTTGGGAACCGGGTAAGTTCGCACACCCGCCACAGGGGCCGGGCTGCCTATGTCGGGAAACTCAGTCTGGGTGCGCAGCGACTTCTCTACGCGCTTGAAAACCAGTTCCGCAGTCAGCGGGTCCTCGTCAGCAATGTGGGACAGGTTGGCCAGCAACTGGCGGCGCGCCTGGGCCGACCAGACGATGGGCAGCGTCATGCAGCCGCGCGCGCGCTGCGTTTGGCTTGGCGGACCAGCTTTTGCGCATCGGCCATCACATCAGTATGTGTGACTGTGGCGCCCGCCGCAAACTCGGCATCTGCGTCGGCGTTTTCCTGGATGCTGCGCTCTACCGCATCAAACCCATCGCGCAGCACGAAGCGCAAGGTCGCCGCCGGGCTACGTCCAGACGCTTGCGCCAGCCGTGCAATGCGGTTCTGTGTGACTTTGGGGAGTTGAATGTCGGTGGTCATGCGGTTGATTCCCTGAAAAATTCAAACGTTTTGATTGCGTGAGGCATTTTCCGCCAATCACAACTCCCCCGCAAACGCCCGCTGCTGCAGCGAGGCGAACAGGGTGTCTAGCTGGGCCAGGGCGGTGCGGTGGGTGGCTTTGAGAGATTGGATGGCTTGGATACGGGATGATTTTCAAGTTCTAAAGAACTGTTTTGCAGGCACCATCGACATCAAAATGTTTTATAAGCACTTGTTTTTATTGAGTTTTCTTAAAAACAAAGTGATCGCTAAAGCGTTTATATAAACGCTATGTTTAGCCATTGCTTATTGCGCCAGCTTCCACCGCGCCCACCTGCGCTGCCCGTCCAGAACCACCAACTTCTCATCACGCAGCTCGTGCATTAGCGCTTGCACCGCGCTGGATGGCAATGCTGGCAGCACCTGACGCAACTCGGCCAAAGGTGCGCCCTGCGATTGCTGTTTGGTGACGTGTGTCAAAAGCAATGCCTTGTTGGTTTCGTGGTCCAGACCCTTCTTGCGTGTGTGTGTGCCGCTGGCACCCAGCGCGGCATGGAACGCGGCTGACAAGATGTACCGAACCCCTCGACCGCGCCCCACAGACTCCACTGCACCCACAGAAATTAATCCTGGCAAACGCTCTTTGAGCGCTGGTGACAAAGGCTGTTCACGGTTCAATGCGTCCAGCGCCAAAAAGTCGTCTGTCGCAAACGAGCGCAGGGTTTGCTCGCCCAAACGTTCCAGGAAACGCACGAACAAAGGGCTGCGCACTAAGCCGTCCAAGGTCAGTCGCACCTCGTGCGCCGCCGTTCCGGCAAAGCTGGGCAACTGCTTACCTTGCCGCACGGCGTTCTCGAACATCAAATTCATGCCTTGCCCGGATCGCTCAATCAAGCCACACCGCGCCAGCGTCTCCGCCAAACGCCTGTTGCGCGGGTTTTGCTGTTCCAGAATATTGGTCGCAGTAATGCCGGGTGGAAACCCGCCGGGGCTTACGATTTCGAGCCGCTGCGGATATTGCCGGACAAACACAGACCCACCCAACCGGTAATCGCGGTGCGCAATTGCATTGAGCAGCGCTTCCCGCACAGGCACTTCATCAAAGGTCAGCAAGTCCATGCGAAACAAGCCGTCCTGGTAGCTCTGCTTGTCGTTGCGGAGGTTGATTTTTTCCCATATGGCATCTTGCCAAGCGAAGAAACCTTCGCGGTAGTCTTCGCGATCAGCAGCGGGCCCCGACGCGTTGGAAGATCGGTACTCAAACACCACCTCTGCCTGTGCCAGCCAGCGTCCAAGTGCCGCCCGGGTGCCAAACAAAATCAACGCTGCATAGGTCAGTTGGCCATCTACAACCAACTCGGCATTGGCCAGTGTCTCGGCATCAGACCACTGCAGTTTGCGTGGGTCGCGTGACTTCTTCGACCAGCGTTCGCGAAACATGGCGATAGCCGTTGGAATCAGGTCTTGCTGGTTTGCGCCAGGGCAGCACTCTGCAGAAAAATCTGGCCCCGTCTCCGCAAACATGGCTTGCAGTTCGGCACTGCCCAAAGGTGTCAAATCGTCACCTGCACGCTTGAGGTACCGCCCCTCAAATTGCCACGCTGTACCCGGCAAACGGCTGGGCACATGCACCACCAGCACGCGGCCCTCGGGCAACAATATCTCCTCCACCGGAATGCGGTGCGACAGGCGCTGGTGCCAGCCTGCCTCAGTGCGTCCGGGTTCGTCGAATGCGGTGGTGCCCACAATCTGGCGTGGGCGGCGGTCCGTCACACCCAAAATGATCTTGCCACCACCCTCGTTCGCCAAGGCCACGCAGTAGTCCACCAACCTTTCGAAGTCATAGCGGTTTTTGGCTTCTTTGAACTCCAGCCGCAAGCCCTCCGGCTCGGCCAGCCACTGCATCAATTGTTCAGGC
>JANYEE010000130.1 GCA_025363275.1 Burkholderiales bacterium
CGCGTTTGGCGACATTGCGAATGCGGTCCGTAGAACCCATCGACGTGCCGCCGTATTTGTGAACAATCAGTGCCATGAAATCAGTAAATTTTGGAGCGGACCCTAGGGATTGTACCAAGTCAACACAGGGCCTTTGCTCTGTACGAAGCCCCGCCCCACCTTAATGTGGATGCGGTGGCCGCGGGTCACACATGCCTGCACCTGCGACTGGAGCTCTTGCAGTTGTGCAGTGCTGGGGATCACGCCAAAGCTGGCTTTGAGCCAATGCCGCAGTACGTTAGCTTGACGCGCTGCGCTCAAGCGTTGCAGCGCTTTAATGGTGGGTTGACCATCCTCCCGCGCCACCAGCGCCAAGTCTTGCTGCGCTAGTTCATCCAGCAGCACCTGTCCCTGCGCAGCATGGCGGGCGCTGCGCGCAAAGGTGTCCAGCATCTGCGGGAATGCGGCCTGCAAGGCCGGCATGACCTCCGCCCGAATGCGGTTGCGGGTGAAACGCACATCGCCGTTGGTCGGGTCTTCGCAAAACGAAATATCGCGGGCGTGCAGCCAATCACGGATGTCTTGGCCCGCCACCCGCAACAACGGCCGGAAGAAATTTAACTCATCCCGCTGCCATTGCGCGGGCATGGCGCTCAAGCCTGCCAAGCCGGCGCCACGGCTCAGCGCCAGTAAAAGCGTCTCGACCTGATCATTGGCATGCTGAGCGACTGCTACTGATTTGATAGCTACCAGGGAAGATTCCACCTGGGCCATGGCACTAAAAGCCTTGTAACGGGCCTGTCGGGCAGCATCTTCAGGGCTTTGGCCGCCAGCGGCCGCGGCGTCTACCCGCGCAACCCGCAACGGAACTTGCAAACTCGCGCACAGACGCTCACAGCGAGATTCGAATTCAACGGCAGCAGCCTGCAAACCGTGGTTGATGTGCCAAGCCTCGACCTGGCCCGGCCATTTCTCGGCACAGGCGACCAATAGGGCCGTGGAATCAGCACCTCCGCTCAGCGCAACGGCCAGCGGTAGAGGCGGTAAAAAATCACGCAGGGCTGCATCCATCGAAAGCATCATGCACCCTACTCCTGGACGAAACCTGCCGAACGCCGCTGCCGATAGCCGCGCCTCAGAGGCAGCTTATTTAGAGGCAGCTTTGGTATCTGTAAACCGGCCGTAGCTTTGCAGACGGTCGTAGCGGCGATCCAACAGTTCTTTGACCTTGAGATCGCTGATCTGTCGGAAAGCTTCGCTCAAGGCGCGCTTCAAAAAGGCTGCGGCCTGCTTGGTATCGCGGTGGGCACCGCCCACAGGCTCATTGACGATTTTGTCGACCAGACCCAGGGCTTTCAAACGATGGGCGGTAATGCCCAATGCATCGGCGGCGTCTTGCGCTCGGTCAGAGGTCTTCCACAGGATGGAAGCGCAACCTTCAGGACTGATGACCGAGTAAATCGAGTACTGCATCATGATGACCTGATCGGCCACAGAGATGGCCAACGCGCCACCCGAGCCACCTTCACCGATGATGGTGGTGACGATAGGCACTTCAAGCTGGGCCATCTCAAAAATATTGCGGCCAATGGCCTCGGACTGGCCACGCTCTTCCGCATCAATACCAGGGTAAGCGCCAGGGGTGTCCACAAAAGTAAACACCGGCAGTTTGAACTTTTCGGCCAGCTTCATCAGACGCAAGGCCTTTCGGTAGCCCTCGGGCTTGCTCATGCCAAAGTTGCGCAAACCGCGCTCTTTCGTGTCGCGCCCCTTTTGCTGGCCAATCACCATGCAGGGTGTGCCGTTGAAGCGCGCCAGGCCGCCAACGATGCTCAAATCATCAGCGAAGTGGCGGTCACCATGCAGTTCTACAAAATGGGTGAAGATTTCAGAGACGTAGTCCAGCGTGTAAGGACGCTCAGGATGCCGCGCAATCTTGGTGATTTGCCAGGGCGTCAGGTCGCTGTAGATGTCTTTGGTGAGCTGTTGGCTCTTTTTGCTCAACTGATCGATTTCCGCCGAAATATCGACGGCGGACTCGTTCTGCACGTAGCGCAGTTCTTCAATCTTGTTGTCCAGTTCAGCAATCGGTTGCTCGAAATCCAGAAATGTTTTTTTCGCCATAGTTACATCCTAGTCAGTTGAGGACAGAGCTAAAGATCTGTCTCGCAAGTTCTCAGTAAGCCACCTGCACCGGGTCCAACGAGCGCCAAATATACCAAGTTGCCACACTGGCATAGGGCGCCCAGGCAGCTGCGACCTCGCGAGCGTCGCTGCGGCTGACCACGTCACCCGAAAAATATTTCTGGCTGATACCGGTGATCAGCCCGACATCGTCCAGTGGCAGTACGTTGGGCCGCATCATATGAAAGATCAAAAACATCTCGGCCGTCCAGCGGCCAATGCCTCGAATCGCCACCAGCTCTTCAATGATGGCGTCATCACTCATGGTTTCCCAGGCTTTGACGTGCAAGGCACCATTTTCGAAATGCAGCGCCAAGTCGACCAAGTATTCGACCTTACGGGTGCTCAAGCCGGCCGCACGCATATCGTCGATCTTGAGTTTCAGAATACTGGCCGGATCCAGCTTACGCGGCAGCAACACAAAGCGGTCCCACACTGTTTGCGCGGCTTTCACAGAAATTTGCTGGCCGACGATGCTGCGCGCCAGAGTCACAAACGCGTCGCCATGGGTTTGCAGGCAGGCGTCACCAAATTGGGGGATCAGGCGCTTCATCACCCGATCTTTCTTCATCAAGTGCTTGCAGGCGTCTTCCCAAAAATCGGGTGTCACTTGAACTGGCTCTTTTTTCTTCGCCGGGGCCATTACTGTGCGGCTTCCCAGGTCGTTCCGGTCGAAGCGTCCTTGAGGACGATGCCCTGCTCTAGCAAATCCTTGCGGATCTGGTCGGCCCGCACAAAGTCGCGTCCCGCTTTGGCGGCGGCGCGCTCATCAATCAGCGCTCGAATAGCCGATGGATCTACGGATGAGCGGCCTTGTAAAAAGGCTTTAGGGTCGCCTTGCAGCAGGCCGAGGCAAGCCCCCAGATCGCGCAGCAAGCCCGCCGTAGCGCCCAACCGGCTGCGATTGACTTCCGTCGCCAACTCAAACAGCACCGCAATGGCTTCAGGCGTACCAAAGTCTTCATCCATGGCTGCTTTGAAGCGATCCGCAAACGGCTGCGTCCAATCGATGACGGCGGGCTCTACGGGCGGCACCAGATCCAGGGCCGTGTACAGGCGCTTGAGGGAGTTGCGGGCATCGTCCAAGTGGGCATCGCTGTAGCCGATATCAGACCGGTAATGGCCGCGTAGCAGAAAAAAGCGCACGGTTTGCGGATCGTATTTCGTCAGCACATCGCGGATAGTGAAGAAGTTACCCAAGCTCTTGGACATCTTCTCGTTGTCCAGTTGCACCATGCCGTTGTGCATCCAGAATTGGGCCATGGGCTTACCGGTTACGCCCTCGGTCTGCGCCAGTTCGTTCTCATGGTGGGGGAATTGCAAATCTGCGCCACCGCCATGAATATCAAAGGTCTCACCCAGGGTTTGGCAGCTCATCGCAGAGCATTCAATGTGCCAACCGGGGCGGCCCACGCCGTAGTCGTAGCCTTCCGTTGTGCCACTCCATTTGGCATCCTGAGGCTCGGTCGGTTTGGCGGCCTTCCACAGCACAAAGTCCAGCGGGTCGTTCTTGCCGTCGTCCACCGCTACACGCTCACCGGCGCGCAGGCTTTCCAGCGATTTGCCTGACAGCTTGCCGTAGCCTTCAAATTTACGCACAGCGTAATTCACATCGCCCGAAGCGGCTTTGTAGGCTAATCCCTTGGCCTCAAGCTGCGCAATCATGGACAGCATCTGCGGCACGTACTGCGTGGCTCGGGGCTCTACGGTGGGCGGCTCAATACCCAAGCGGCCAATGTCCTCGTGCATCACGCCGATCATTTCCTCGGTCAAGGTCCGAATAGGGATGTTGCGCTCCAGCGCGCGGCGGATGATCTTGTCGTCAATATCTGTCACGTTGCGCACATAGGTCACTTTGTAGCCACTGGCCTTAAGCCAACGCTGCACCACGTCAAACGCCATGGCCATGCGGGCGTGGCCGATATGGCACAGGTCATAAATCGTCATGCCGCAGACGTACATCCGCACATGGCCGGGCTCCAGCGGAGCAAAAGTCTCGGGGGAACGCGACAGCGTGTTGTAAATGCGCAAACTCATGGGTCAGGTAGCAAAGCCTTCAAACGTGTGTTTCGCTCGAAATGCACTAGCGGCGGGCTCTCTCGGGGTAGGGGTAAGTCTCGGGTCTTCGGCAAAAGGGATTCGGCGACCCCCTCAGCTACAATCCAACGCAGTATAAAGCCCCGGCCCGCGAGGCTTTTCTTGGGTAATTTTCCAAAGGTTTTATGAAGCACATCCGCTCTTACGTCACCCAGTCACTTCGCGCGATGACCCTTGCTGCCACCTTGGTAGCATCGATTGCGTATGCGGATGAATATGCCGATGTGTCGCAGTTGGTTCGGGCTGGAAAATTGGCCGATGCACTGGTGAAGGCGGACCAATATCTGGTCGGTAAACCCCGGGATCCGCAAATGCGCTTTCTCAAAGGCGTCATCCAGCGCGACAGCGGCAAGACAACGGAAGCCATCACCACCTTCACGCGCTTGACGGAAGACTTTCCAGAGCTGCCAGAGCCCTACAACAACTTGGCGGTTCTGTATGCCGGACAAAGCCAGTTTGACAAGGCTCGCACAGCGCTGGAGATGGCCATTAGAACCAACCCTAGCTACTCCACCGCCCATGAAAACCTGGGTGACGTGTATGCCAAGCTGGCAAGCCAGGCCTATTCCAAGGCGCTACAACTGGACAACGAGAACCAGGCCGTGCCGCCCAAGCTGGCTCTGATTCGCGAACTGTTTACGCCCCAAGGCGGTAAGTTGACCAAGGCTAACAACGCCCCAAGTCCTGCCGTTGCGGTCCCTGCCCCAGTCATTAAGCCCCCGGTAGCTGCGCCGGTGACGGCAACTGCACCAGCTCCGGCACAACCCGTGGTTACCGCGCCCGCTAGGCCTGTGGCCCCAGTCGTGACCGCGACGCCCGCAGCAGCGGCCCCAGCGCCGGCACCTGCCTCCAAACCGATAGAAACTGCGGCAGCTAATCTGGAAGTGGAGTCGATGATCAAGGCGTGGGCTTCTGCGTGGTCGTCCAAGGACGTCAAAGGCTATCTGGGTGCATACGGCAGAGAGTTTGAGCCACCGGGCTCCCAAAGCCGCGGTGCTTGGGAGGCCGACCGCCGCACCAAGATCACTAGCAAATCCAAGATTGACGTCAAAATTGAAAATTTGGCGGTGTCGGTGAACGGGGATAAAGCGGTTGCGCGTTTCCGGCAGGACTACCGAGCTGGCGCTTTGGCAGTGTCCAGCCGAAAAACACTCGAACTCGCCAAGAAAGGCGAGCGCTGGCACATCGTTAAAGAAACTGTCGGCGGCTGATGAGCCCGTTGCGCAATCCGCTCCTGTGGGGCGCCCTGCTGTTGTGTGCTGGCATAAGCAGCCCTGCCCAGGCGAAGAAGGACGCGGTCAAATCGACTTCAACAAAGCCTGTGGCAGCAACAGCATCTATCGCGTTACCGCCTGCAGGCGCAGCGGAGGCCCGGCTCATTGATATCTACAACCTGATCGGACGTAGCCATCACCAAGAGGCCTTGCAAAAAGCGGAGCGTCTGGTTGACGACATTCCGCATTTTCAGCTGGCCCAGCTGGTTTACGGTGACTTGCTGGCGGCCCGCGTGCGTCCATTGGCCACGATGGGTGATGTGCCTGCCGCCATGGCCTCCGGCTCTGCCACGGCCTTGCAAGATTTGCGGGACGAATCACTCAAGCGTATGAAAGCCCTGCGTGAGCGCCCACCAGCTGAGGCTATACCGTCGCAATTCTTGACGCTCTCGCAACGCTCCAAACATGCCATTGCTGTGGATGCATCACGCTCGCGCCTGTACTTGTTTCAAAACACGCCAACGGGGTTGAAGCTGATTGCCGACTACTATATTTCTATCGGTAAGGCCGGCATATCCAAGGTTACTGAAGGCGATCAACGAACTCCCTTGGGCGTCTATTACATCAGTAGCAATCTGGACCCCAAATCGTTGAAAGACTTTTATGGCTCCGGTGCACTGCCGCTGAACTACCCCAATGTGCTGGATGCCAAACGCGGCAACACTGGCAGTGGCATCTGGTTGCACGGCACACCCCCCAAACAATTCGCCCGTGCGCCACTGGCCACTGATGGTTGTGTGGTGCTGGCCAACCCGGACCTGGAGCGCATCATTCGTACCGTAGAAGTCCGTTCTACCCCCTTCGTAATTGCCCAGCAATTGCAGTGGATTACCCCACAAGCGGCCCAATCCGACAGCAAACCGTTCGAGAATGTGTTGATGGCGTGGCGCAACGCAAAGGCGTCGGGCAACCTGCAACAAACTTTGTCGTACTACACATCTGACTTCAACAGCAACGGCAAGACGCTGGAGCAGTGGACGCCACGGCTGAAGTCTGAGATGTCCCAGATCGTAGGTCGCAGCGTACAAATTAAGGATTTGTCTTTACTGCGATGGAACGATACGGCCGAAACGATGGTGGTGACCTTTGGTGAAGTGGCCGATGGCACCCGCACTGGTTGGACCAAGCGACAATACTGGATTCGCCTGGACAAGCAATGGAAAATATTTTTTGAAGGAGTTATTTAATGCAAGCCTCTGCTTCCCGCCTCGCGCGCCGCGTTTTCCTCAGTGCCTTTTCGTTGGCCGCCTTGGCCATGCCTGCGTTAGCTGAAACCGTAGCCGCCGCACCCAAGGTCGTGTTCCAGACTACGTTGGGAGAGTTTGTTGTTGAGGTGTACCCCGATAAAGCACCAAAAACTGTAGAAAACTTTTTGCGCTACGTCAAAGACAAACACTACAACGGGACGATCTTTCACCGTGTCATTGGTAATTTCATGGTGCAGGGTGGCGGATACAAAGTGGATCTGGACCAAAAACCGACGCGCCCACCCATCGTTTTAGAGGCGTCCAATGGACTCAAAAACGAGGCAGGAACCATCGCGATGGCGCGCACTGGCGAGCCAAACTCGGCGACCTCTCAGTTTTTTGTCAACGTGAAGGACAACCAATCCCTGAATGCCAAAGGCACTTCAGACGGCTACGCAGTATTTGGCAAGGTTGTCTCCGGCATGGACGTTATTGAGAAAATTCGTACAACACCTACCGGCGCTAAAGGCATGTTCAATAGCGACGTGCCCTCCACTCCAATCGTTATCAACTCTGCCACTCTGGTGAAATAAATCATGAGCAATCCACAAGTCGAACTCCACGTCACCAACTACGGGGTCATCACCCTCGAACTTGATCAGGATAAGGCACCCAAGTCAGTCGCTAACTTCTTGGCCTACGTAGCCAAGGGCCACTACAACAACACGATTTTTCACCGTGTCATCCCCGGCTTTATGGTGCAAGGCGGGGGTATGGAGCCTGGAATGGCCCAAAAGTCTTGCGATGCGCCGATCGAGAATGAAGCCAACAACGGACTGAAGAACCTGAACTACACAGTAGCCATGGCCCGCACCGGCGACCCCCATTCCGCGACGGCCCAGTTCTTCATCAACGTGTCAGACAACACCTTCCTGAATCACACTGCGCCCAGCATGCAAGGTTGGGGCTATGCCGTGTTCGGCAAAGTGGTTAAGGGCACTGAAGTAGTCGACAAGATCAAGGCAGTGGCCACTGGCCGCAAGGGCTTTCACGATGACGTGCCCAAAGAAGACGTGATCCTCGAAAAGGCTGTGGCGCTCTAAGCCACTTCAAACAGGATCAAGCCCGGGATGGAACTCCAGGCGCCATCCCCTTGGCAGGCCATTGACTTCATCTCCGACCTGCACCTGCAGGCTTCGGAGATGAAAACCCTCGTAGCCTGGCAGCGCTACCTCCAGCACACCACGGCTGATGCCGTTTTTATGCTCGGCGATTTGTTTGAAGTGTGGGTGGGCGACGACACGGTTGCGGTCCACGATTCATTTGAGCAGCTCTGCGTACGGACACTGCGGGCGGCTTCGCAGCGGATGGACATTTTCATTCTGCACGGCAATCGCGACTTCCTAATGGGCCATGCCTTGATGCAGGCGACGGGCGTCACGTTGATCCCCGACCCGACCGTATTGAGCTTTGCCGGACGGCGCTGGTTGTTGACCCATGGCGATGCGCTGTGTCTGGCAGATACAGCCTATCTGGCGTTCCGAGCGCAGGTACGCAGTGAGTCTTGGCAATCCGCATTTCTGGCAAAGCCACTGGCAGAGCGT
The DNA here is from genome assembly GCA_025363275.1 of Burkholderiales bacterium. Taxonomy (GTDB): domain Bacteria; phylum Pseudomonadota; class Gammaproteobacteria; order Burkholderiales; family Burkholderiaceae_C; genus Allorhodoferax. The sequence goes on from JANYEE010000130.1 coordinate 8,326, forward strand.
CAAACCCTAGCCCGCCAAATGCGAGAGCAAAGTGAGGCGCGTAAACAATCCACGCATGAGTACGCCGACGTGGACACCGAAGCGGCTCTGCAATGGCTTCAAAAATTCAACGCAGCCACCATGATTCATGGCCATACCCACCGCCCAAATCACCATGCGCTGGACGTCGAGCATTCACGCTGGGTGTTGAGCGACTGGGCGCTGGACCACGTGCCGACCCGCGCTGACGTGCTGCGGCTGGACCTGGCCCATCCACAGCCCTACCGCCTAGACCCTCTTACGCTGCTGCCCACGAAGCCGGATTAACCTCGTCGATTTGCCAGGGATCAAGAAACTGCTCGGCATAGCGGCGGTACACGCCCTGGTTCACAAAGATGTCAAACAGGTCAGGGTCGATATGACCGCCCATGCGGAATTTATGCATGATGCCCATGGCCTGCGACAGCTTCATGCCTTGCTTGTAGGGACGATCCTTGGCCGTTAATGCCTCAAAAATATCGGCAATGCCCATTACCCGCGCCTGTACCGACATTTGGTCCCGGGTCAGCCCTTTGGGATAGCCTTTTCCGTCCATACGCTCATGGTGGCCGCCCGCATATTCAGGTACGTTCTTCAAATGCTTGGGCCAAGGCAATTGCTCCAGCATCTTGATGGTGGCGACGATGTGGTAATTGATGGTGTCACGCTCGGCAGAGGTTAAGGTTCCGCCGCGTACCGTCAGATTTTCGATTTCGTCGCTGGACAGGAACTCGGTCTCCACACCCTGTGCGTTGCGCCAATGCCGCTGGCTACCCATATCGCGCACGCGCTGCAGATCGACATCTTGCATGACCTCGGCACCCCGATTGGCATTGCGCAGGAAATCACGGTCTGCGTCCAGCGCATCAATCTCGGCCCGGCACTGAGTAGAAATCTGAACTTCGGCTTCAGCATCCAGGGTCTCACGCAAAGCCAATTGCGCTCGCAGCGCAGAGATTTCCAAATCGCGTTTCAAAACTTCAAAGCGCGTGTCCACCAAGTCGATGCGGTCAAACAGGGTTTGCAACTTGGTGGCCTTGTCGACCACGTGCACTGGCGTAGTGACTTTGCCGCAATCGTGCAAGAGGCCTGCAATTTTCAATTCGTAGCGGTCCCGGTCGTCCATGCTGAAATCGGCCAACGGACCATCCCGGGTGGCATTCACGGCCTCAGCCAGCATCATGGTCAGCGCTGGCACGCGCTGGCAGTGGCCGCCGGTGTAATGCGACTTTTCATCAATCGCCAGATTGATCAGGCTGATAAAGGACTCGAACAGGGTTTCCAACTGCACCATCAGATTGCGGTTAGTAATGGCAATGGCTGCTTGGGATGCCAGTGACTCTGCCAAACTCTGGTCTGCCATGGAAAAGGGCACTACCTGACCAGTCTCTGGGTGGGTGGCGTTAATGAGCTGCAAAACCCCAATGACATCACCGCCATGGTCTTTCATCGGCACAGCTAAAAACGACTGCGAACGGTAGCCGGTGCCCTCATCAAACTGACGCGTTCCAGAAAAGTCAAAATTAGGCTCGGTGTAGGCATCAGCAATATTCACCGTCTGGTTGTGAATGGCGGTATACGCCGCGACTAGCGAATCGTTAGTGCCCCCGTGCTCATCTTTGAGCGGCAAATTCGGAAAGTTAATAGGCTTGTCCGAACTGCCACCCATCGCAATGTGCAGGGAATCAGTGCGTAAGATCTCAAATTGAAGCTCTTGTCCGTCCGGCGTGACGCGGTACAGCGTACCACCGTCGGCATGGGTGATGGTCTTGGCCGCAATCAGGATGCTTTCCAGCAAGCGGGTGATGTCCCGCTCCTTGGACAAAGCAGCACCAATCGTATTGAGTTGTTCCAGCCGCTTGAGCAGGTTTTCAATGGAATCCACGGGCACCCCTTATGTCGTTCGGACTATTTCGGAATAGGCCTGCGGGCTCGGTTGCAGCGTCGGCAGGCCCCAAACGTTTTATTTCTTCATCAGCACTTTCAGCACGTTTTGCAGGCGCCGCGCCGTGGTCGGCTCAAAGTCGGCACCCAACACGGTGGTGGTGTCCTGGCCCCAGGTTTGCAAAGGAGTTGGGGCATTGCGCTTAGTCAAAAGCTGCAACTGCAACATGCGGCGCGCCGACAACTGCTCCGCTGGGGTGGCTACCTCCGCGGCCATTTCCAGGCGTAGCAGGGCTTGTGCTTGCTGGTCGGAGCCGCTCGCGGCACCCTCCAAGGCTTTGGTCCAGTCCGTGCGAACGCTGGCGCCAATCTTGGCACCGAGGTCTTGGGTGGTGGGCACCAAGGCGGGATCGCGCCTTTCCCAGGCCGTCAACAGCTGGGTCAAGGCCTCGCCATGGGCCTGGGCAGCCAACTTGCGCAGTGCAAACTGGGCATTGTCCAATGCATCGCGCTGGGCACGAAAGGCTGTATCGCCCAGGCGGGGGGCTTCCTGCCAAGGCGTTGTAGGGCGATCACGACCTGCAAAACCATCACGACCTGCCTCGCGCGGGCCGCGCCCACCAGGCGCGCCAGCATCGCGGCCAGGGCGAGCACCGTCTTTGCGGTCGCCAAACTTGCCCCCACGCCCTGCGGGAGCGGCAGGCGCTTCTTTGCGCATGCCAGGGCGATCATCACCACGCACGGCAACAACGGGTTTTGGGGCGGGTTTGGGTGCCACCACGGGCTCCACCGGAGCTGCATCAGCCACATCATCCGCTATCATTTCAGTAGCTACCGAAGCAATATCTACCTGGGCCTCAGCCGTATTTGGCTCTAAATCAGCCGATTGAATCACTGCTTTGACCGCTTGCTCACTTTGGCCAGCTGCCTGCACGTCGGCCTGGGCTTCAGCCTGTCCGTGCAAGGCAGCTTCCAAAGCGGCTATTGCCGCACGGATAGCCTGCGCGTCGCCACTAGCATTGGCTGCTTCCAGCGCTTTAGCAGCTTGCAGCACCACGCGATCACGTGCGCCCAAGGCCGCTTCGGCGGTCTCACGCTCGGTCGATTTGCGGTTGAAGGCGTCGTCGATCGGTTTGCGGAACGCGTCCCAAAGTTTTTGTTCCAGGCGGCGGTCAATTGGCACTGCGTGGGCTTGGGCTTGCCAGCGCTGTTGCAGTGCACGCACGGAATCCACGCGCAAAACCGGTGACGCCCCGAGTACCTTGGCTTCTTCAATCATGGCGTGGCGCAGTGCCACGCTTTGCGCCTGCAACGCTTCCAGTGGTGCGGCGGCTTTGGAGATCGCGGCTTTCCATAGGGGCTGCATTTCGGCAAAGGCCTTCTCACCCAGGTGGCCGGCTTCGCGCCAACGGTCACCGAACTGATGCAGGATGCGGTTAAAGCCCTTCCAGTCATCGTCCAGCGCAGTAGGGTTAGCGGCAGCCCAAACGTTCAATTCTTCAATCAAAGCGAGGCGCTGAGACTTGTTCTCGGCGGATTCGGCCTTAACCTTTTCAAGCCACGCGGCGACTACCTTGTAGGCTTCGTTGCAAGCCTCGTCAAAACGCTTCCACAAAGCGTGGTTGGGCACGCCACCTTGGTCGGTCTGCTTCCATTGGTCGCGCAGGGTGCGCAGCGACTCTTGCATCTTGCGACCACCGATGGCCTGACCTTCAGGGCGCTTCAACAAGCCTTCAGCTTTAGCGACGAGCTCTTCGCGCAATTGGTCGGCGCGCCAGCGCTGCCAACCTTCCAGTTCCCCGGCCGCACCCAGGGCCGCGTGGGCACGGTGCTCCAATTTATCGTCAATGACGCGGCCCAATTCTTTGAGGGCAGCGCGCAGCGCAGCAGCAGCACCAGCGCTGGCTTTACCATGGCCTTCTGCGATCTCGGTTTCCAGTGTGGCCAACACTTCTTGCACCGCGGCGTTGGCCTTGGCGCGAACTTCCGGGTCCAGCTTGGGCTTGGCGGCTTTGGCTGGCGCTTCAATCGGAACACCACGGGCAACTCGCAGTTCGTTAGCCCACATGGGCACAGGCGGCAGCGGCGCCGCAGCATCTTGCGCGGCCGCAATCGCTTGGGCCAAAGCGGCTTGAAACGCGTCCCAGACAACTAGCAACTGGGCGCGGGATGCATCTAACAGAGGCGGGAACTTGGCATCCACACTGGGCCAACTGGCGTCATCTGCCAGTGCAGTAGCTTGCGATTGCCAGTGCTCCACGTCTGCCTTTAGCGCTTCCAAGGCGGCTTGGGCATCAGCCCACGACTTGGTGGACAACACTTCAATACGCTGGGCCAACAAGACAGCGGCCTCTCGCTGCACTTGCACTTGGCGTTGCAGGTCTTCGACCACACGCACGCGCTCTACCAATTGGGTTTTAAGGCCAGCCAGGGGCTCCTTGCTCAAAGGGGCGCCTGCTTTGGCAGCATCGCGCTGCCAAGCCATGGCATCCGCAATATTGAGCTTGGGGACTGCTAGCAAGCCAGTGGCTTTGTCAGCCCACTCAGCAGCCAAAGACTCCTGGCCCTTGGCGCGCTTGGCTTCGTCGAGCTTCTCGCGGACCAGCTTCGCAGCCCCCTTGTCTTTGACACTCAGTTCTTTGAAGACATCGGCCAGCAGTTCGTGGCCGGGCTGGGTCAGCAACCAATCGCGCACGCGCGTGGCCCGCTCCCCCGCAGTGGGTGCAGAGAACGCCCCACCGGTCAAACTGTCCAGTTGGGCTATATCGTTATTTTTAGGTGAGGAAGTCGACGTCACAGTGAGCTCAGAATTAGGGTGAAAGAAATTTACAACCCCGTATTTTCACCGCGAAATGCGTTGGGCTCCAAGGTATTTGCCATAGCTGTAGCTGCAGCACTCTATATATAGAGTCCCCTACAGTTTTCCCCACAAGAAAGCCCGGGCCAAAACCATCAGAAATCCGACGGTAAAGGCACCGGGCTCGACAGCGGGTCAAAGGCCCTTGCTGTCTGATCATGGTCTGCGGGAGATTCACGTCCCACAGAACAAAGGAAGCAAGAGATTGCTTCCAAAATCGTCGGGGCCGCTTTATCACTAGGTCCTGCTGGGCCCGGACTGGCTACTGCCGACTTCGTGCCTGAATCAACAGACCACCGGAGTGTAGGCAGCCGTCAGGTGCTTTTCAAATGGCAATTTCAATGGGTTTGGGGGAAGTGATTGGCAGAAATAGAAAGTTACAAAAGCTACTACAAACCCATACGCAGCCTCGTTATGGACAATCTAACGATCAAAAATAGAATAAGAAGCCTAATCAATATTGTTGACCTGGCATATAAAAGCCACCTAGAATCCGCCCGGATCCCAGACACGTTCAGGGATAACCCGAATCCGTTGCCGAACCCCGGCATATTCAAATCGCTGCACATGTCGTTCCGACGCCGCAGGATATTGATAGCGTACCAACCCAAACGGGAGTTTGAAGTGCGGCCGTGCGATGCATAGCCAACACCAAGACCCACGCCTAAGAAGGAAGAGCTATGACAGCGACTCAAAAGTTTGCCAAGGGCCTGCGAATATTCGCAACCGATATCGCCCAAGGTTTTTTCGAAATTACACACAACGGTTTTGCCTTGCTGGGCTTGGCACTAATGTTTGCGGTGATCACACTCACTGCTCGCCCTGAAATCCGGCAAGCCGGGGAAGTCCAGTTGATGAGCTGGCTTCAGGATCGCCAAACTGCCATCTATGGCATCCACGTAGAACCTGTGGCGGTAGAGCGCGCTACGGCTACCAACCCGAAAGACCTGCCAAAACAGCAAGCTGCAGTGGCCTATTGGCTAAGCCGCAAGTACAACGTAGCGCCGGAGCCCATCAGCGCGCTAGTGGCCGAAGCTTTTGAAACAGGTGCCCGCACCAAGCTCGATCCCACGTTGATCCTTGCCATCATGGCCATTGAATCTGGCTTCAATCCGTTCGCCCAAAGCCCGGTGGGCGCCCAAGGCCTCATGCAGGTGATGACCAAGATTCACAGCGACAAGTACGACGGCTTTGGCGGTCGTCTGGCGGCTTTTGATCCAGTGTCTAACTTGCGGGTGGGCGTCAAAGTACTGCAGGAATGCATTTCCCGCGCGGGATCGGTTGAAGGTGGCTTAAAGTTTTATGTAGGCGCCGGCAACCAGGAAGACGACAGTGGCTACACCGCCAAGGTTCTGGCGGAGCACAGCCGATTGCAAGCCGTGGCCTCGGGTCGCGCAGTGCCGGTCAGTCCACCCCAAAGTATTCCGGTATTGCAACGGCCTAAGCCCCAGGAATCGCCTGAGGTCGTCGCAACAGTGTTCAATTCCTGATTACCGGCTTCGTCGGGTAAACTCTTGGTTGCACGCGACTGGCGATAGGTGCCCTTGCCTCTACGGAGACGGGCGCTGACGTGGGACACCACTGGGGAGCGTGCCGCAAAGTCCCCAAGGACTTCTGTGATCAGCCGTTCGCCTGGGCAGCCCTGGTTTCGCATGCGCGTCAACCCGGCCCATTGTCTTGAAGGACTGCCATGTACCACCGTAATATTCTCGTAGAGCAAACCGACCCCGAGCTGTGGGCCGCCATCGAGGCTGAGAACGCGCGCCAAGAACACCACATAGAGCTGATTGCAAGCGAGAACTACGCTTCCCCCGCCGTTATGGCCGCCCAAGGCAGCCAACTGACAAACAAGTATGCCGAAGGCTACCCCGGCAAGCGCTACTACGGCGGCTGCGAGCATGTGGACGTGGCCGAGCGATTGGCCATTGGCCGCATCAAGCAGATTTTTGGTGCGGATGCTGCCAACGTACAACCGCATTGCGGTGCTTCGGCCAACGAAGCCGTGTTTCTGGCCTTTCTTAAGCCCGGTGACACCATTTTGGGTATGAGCCTGGCCGAGGGCGGCCACTTGACCCACGGCATGCCCTTAAATATCAGCGGCAAGTGGTTCAACGTGGTGTCCTACGGCCTGAATGCCGAAGAAGCGATCGACTACGACGCGATGGAGCGCAAAGCCCATGAAAGCAAACCCAAACTGATTATCGCTGGCGCATCAGCCTACTCGCTGGCGATCGACTTTGAACGCTTTGCCAAAGTGGCCAAGGACGTAGGCGCCATCTTCATGGTGGACATGGCCCACTACGCGGGCCTGATTGCCGCCGGTGTTTACCCCAACCCCGTGCCCCACGCCGACATCGTCACATCCACCACCCACAAGAGCCTGCGCGGCCCGCGGGGCGGCATCATCTTAATGAAGTCGCAACACGAAAAGGCTATCAACAGCGCCATCTTCCCTGGCCTGCAAGGTGGCCCGCTGATGCACGTGATTGCCGCCAAAGCCGTAGCTTTCAAAGAAGCGCTGGCCCCCGAATTCAAGGCTTACCAGCAGCAAGTGCTGAAAAATGCCCAGATCATCGCCACAACCCTGACCGAGCGCGGCCTGCGCATTGTCAGCGGCCGCACTGAGAGCCATGTGATGCTTGTGGATCTGCGCTCCAAAGGCATTACTGGCAAAGAAGCGGAAGCCGTCTTGGGCAGCGCCCATATGACGATCAACAAGAACGCCATCCCCAACGACCCCGAAAAGCCGATGGTGACCAGCGGCGTGCGCATTGGCACTCCCGCCATGACCACCCGCGGCTTCAAGGATGAAGAAGCGCGTGCCACCGCCCACTTGATTGCCGATGTGCTGGACAACCCACGCAATGAGGCCAATATCGTCGCAGTGCGCGCTAAAGTGCATGCCTTGACCTCGCGCTTCCCGGTTTACGGTTGATTCTTGGCAAAGCATGTTTGCTACATTTTTGATAGCTACCCAGGCAGGTTTTACGTGGGCCTTGGGCGATTTTCTATCAAAATAGCGCGCAAATTACGATGAAATGTCCTTTTTGTAGCCACTCGGAGACCCAAGTCGTGGAGACCCGAATCTCGGAGGACGGGGATTTCATCCGCAGACGCCGCCAGTGCGGCGCCTGCGACAAGCGCTTCACCACTTACGAACGCCCCGATGTGAGCTTCCCGATGGTGGTCAAAAAAGACGGCAGGCGCATCGACTATGAGCCAGCCAAGCTGCGCGGCTCATTTGCACTAGCGCTGCGCAAGCGGCCCGTCAGTACCGAGCAAATCGGCTCCGCCATTGACCGGATTGAAGAAAAACTGCTGAACCTCGGCCTGCGAGAAGTGCCGTCTAACCGCATTGGCGAATTGGTGATGCGCGAGCTCAAAAAGCTAGACAAGGTGGCGTATGTGCGCTTTGCCAGTGTTTACCGAAGTTTTGAAGATATTGATGACTTCAAGAATTTGGTGGATGAGGTGAGGCGATAGGTCAGACTGCGGGGTACAAACCGCTGAACGGTCATACGAGACTGATTAGTGGAGGCTGACTTGCTCGCTATTTTTTCGCCTGATTACTAAAATCAAGGCATGGCACAACACTCTTTTAAACACCACTCCAGTCATTCCTGCGCTCCTGGAAAAAATATTTATTCATCGTACCGAAGCCGCGGGTTTTCATTGGTCGAGGTTTTGATTTCCATTGTTATTTTGACCATTGGAATTTTGGGTATGGTTGGTATGCAGGCAGCTGCGTTGCAGGCCAATCGCGAAGCAAGACTTCAATCCAGCGCGGTTGTACTTGCTAGAGAATTGGCGGACATGATTCGCGGAAACAAGGCCGTAGGAGTTCTGACAACTAGCAATCCTTACCTTGGAGCCTTCACTGCGCCATTGGCAGCGACCACTGAAGAATACTGCCTTAATGTCGCCTCAAGTTGCACTAACAATACGCAGGTAGCCAATGCTCAAATGACCGAATGGTTAGCGCGTGTTAACGCTGAACTTCCCGGAGCCCAAGTGACGACATGCGTTGATGGCAGTCCTTTTGACGCCAATGGAGTGCCGAAATGGGCCTGTAATGGAGCGGCGGGTGCTGCAATTGTCATAAAAATCGGGTGGACTAAAACTAATACGGATAAAAGCAAAACGGGGGTTGACGCACTGGATAGAGCCACTACCCCTTCAGTTGTTTTACCGGTAACGCCTGGGAGCAGTACATGATGGGGTCCACAGTTTCAGCAGGCGAAATCACCATTTATCGTTCAGCTGGACGCTCGAGGCAATCGGGTTTGACGCTGGTTGAGCTGATGGTGGCGCTGGTCATCAGCATGTTGATCTCATTGGCCGCCGTTTCCGCTTTGGTTGTTTCACGTCAAGGATTTAACACACTTGATGTCACGTCACAACTCAGGGACAATGGTCGATTTGTGTCGGATCTGGTGCAACGATTAGGCGTTCAGACAGGGTACAAAGACGTCTTTTATGCAACGAGAGAGGCTTCTCCCACGGAAGTGGCCGCTAATATTGCTTCCAACATCTTTGGATTCAATAACGCCAAGCCCAGCGCTTCAGATCCTCTCAACACTGCCCCTGCTCGGTCAGCAAGTGAAGTTGGTTATGGTAGCGACGTCTTGATATTACGATACCAATCGCCAGAAACATTTCCTGGCTCTGGAGTTGCAGACGGATCGATGATTGATTGCATGGGTAGAAGCATTACGGCGATACCCACTTCACGCGATGACAGAATGGCCAGCATTTTTCACGTAGCGGTGGGAACAGATGGAGAGCCTTCATTGATGTGCACTCGTCAAACGGGAACCGGATTCGATACACAACCGCTAGTGCAGGGTGTTGAGGACTTCCAGGTACTTTACGGAACCGATAACGTTGTCGCAAACACGGCTCCTAGCGGAACGACTGATTCCGTACCAGACAATTATCTTCGCGCGGATCAAATGACGGTAGCAGGCGATTCAGTTGCAACCAACAATAATTGGAGGCGCGTTCGCAGTATTCGAGTCGGGATGATTCTCCGGGTCGCCCCTGGAGCGCAGCAGCAGCCCAACACCACAACGGACCGTTTGTATCCATTTGGTGCAGGTAAAAGTTCTAGTACCGGTACGGTTGGGTCGGCGCTGTCATCTACAGCAGATATCGGAACCATCTTTACACCCCCGATTGACGGAAGACTAAGACAAGTTGTCTCCTTTACGGTTCACTTACGCAACGATCAGGGGCTATGAAAATGCCTGCGATAAGTACGCAATTTATGGGAATTTACTCTAAGCGCTCGATCGCTAGGAAAGATAGCCAGCAAGGGGCGTCATTG
>JANYEE010000150.1 GCA_025363275.1 Burkholderiales bacterium
GCATCAGCTCGGGGTGCCCCTTGGTGCCGCGCCAGTTGCGCTGAATGCCCGCGCAAGATTCGCAGAGCGCTTCCTGTTTAACGGGAGGCGCGGCATCGGGTGCTTGGTTGGTGTTTTCTGTCATGGAGCGATTGTCCTCTGCGCAAAGCGGAAGTACGAAGTGCCCACTACTGCGCTTAAACACAGTATTTATACCCTCCTGACAAACCAACCAAGGCATACATCGGTAGGGTTGTGCGAAAGGCCGCAACGGCTGCGCCAGCAGGGGCGTACCTAATTTTGTGCTCGAACCTTGGGGATTGCAAGCTGTGCCAACTCGCGCAGACGCCGATGGGCTACACCATCGCGGTCGGGTGCTTGCTGGTGTTTGGCCTGCAGGTAATGGTGGGTAAACACCCCTAAGTAAGCCTCTAGCGTCTGTGCGGCGTGGGTCTCACCGGCCAGCTCCAGGCACAGCGCGCCCACCTCGCTGGTACAAAAGTGATCGTCGCGTTTGCTGCGGCGCAGCGTGTAGCGGGAGATGTGTTCGGAAGCCAAACTCAGCACCGGCAGCTTGTCCAGGTACGGGCTCTTGCGAAATATCTTGCGGGCTTCGGGCCACGTCGCATCCAGCAATATGAAGAGCGGGCGCTTCATCGGGCACTGGGAAGCCGCGCCATTTGCCGTCGGGCCACCCCAGGGCAACTCCGTCACTACCCTTTGCGCCGCCACAAACTCCCCCGGAAACACCACAACCGGCTGCCACTGCGGATCGGCCAGCAGCGCCAAAAGCGCGGGATCGACCTCCGTGCGCGCCCAGCCAAAGGCAAAGGTATCGGCCACCACATCGGCAATCAACCATCCCGTGTTGCTGGGCTTGAGCGCTTCAATGTCCGCCATGATCAGGCACACGCCTGCGCGCGTGGGCACCACCGGGCGCTCGGCACACAGGCAGTGGCTCAGCACCAGACGGCACCCTGCGCAACGCGGCACGTCTGAGCCGCCACGGGCTAAAAAGGGTTTGGTGCTGCGCGCCAAGCGTGCGGTGCGCAGGCGTGACACGGCGTGGGGCTGCACCACGGCGCAGTCACCGGCCATCCACTTGCTCCAGTGCAAACAGCGGTACTTCGGCCTGGCGGCTGAGCCACACACCGCCGCCCAGTTCGGTAAAACCCTCACGCAATCCGCGCCGGTATACGGAGGCTGGGTGTTTCAGCAAGCTCGGGTCGGTCAGGGCCTCATCGACGATGTCTTGTTCCCAGTCTTCGCGCGTAACGGCCTCGACGTACAGCGCACCACGGCTCAGGCGGCCCAGGTTGCTCAGTGCCAGCTTCAGATCGATGGCGCTCAGGTATGGCAACACGCCCTGGCAAATCACCAGATCAAATGAGGAGCCAGGCGCTGGGGCCCGGTAGTCCACCACCGAACCGCGCTGCCAGCCAAAGCGGCCACACAAGTATTCGCTGTATTCCACACCCTGAAACTGCGCGTGGGGGTAATGGCGCTTGATTACATCGCGCCACAGGCCGATGCCGCAGCCCACATCCAGCACGCGGCGCACTGGTACGCGCAGATATTGCAAATAGCTGCATACAAACGCGCCCAGGCGGTTCACATGCTCGGGGTCCACCACGCTGGTCTTCTTGTTGAAGTAATAGCGCTGGTAGTAGGCCTCGTCAAACTGGCTCTGGGCTGCAGATTTCACATCCACGCACTACTTGGCGGGGCGGTGCAGACCACAAATCTTATTGCCATCCGGGTCGCGCAGGTAGACCAAATACAGCTTGCCTACCGCACCTTCGCGCCAGCCGGGTGGGTCTTCGCAGGTGGTGCCACCATTGGCAATGCCTGCGGCGTGAAAGGCGTCTGCCAGCTCAGTGGTTTCCATATTGAAACCAATGGTGCTGCCATTGCCGTGCGTGGCGGGCTCACCATTCAGTGGATGGGTAATACCAAAGGTGCCGGTAGCGGTGCGGTAAAAGTAACGGTTCACCACGCCGTTGTGGTTGGCCATTCCCGGTTTGACGCCGAGCGCGCCCAGTACGGCGTCATAAAATTTCTTCGACGCATCCAAATCGTTTACACCCAAAATCACATGGCTGAACATAGTTGTCTCCTTTTTAAAGCCAGCGCGATGGTAAGCCAAGCCGCATGCAGCGGGCCTGTTCAATCCCCCACAAAGCCATTGGCCATGCGTTCTGACCACAATAACTGGCATCAATAAATCAACCAGGAGACGCAATGGGAACCATGGTCAGTTTTACACGCCCGGATGGCAACAACGTAGAAGGCTATCTGGCACAGCCAACTGCCAGCAACGCCCCGGCCATCGTGGTCATTCAAGAGTGGTGGGGTTTGAATGATCAAATTCGCGGCGTGGCCGACCGCTTGGCCGCTGCCGGTTACCAGGCGCTGGTGCCCGACTTGTACCGCGGCAAAGCCACCGTAGAACAAGAAGAAGCCCACCACCTGATGACCGGCCTGGATTTTGCCGACGCTGCGGGCCAAGATATCCGCGGTGCGGTGCAGTTCCTCAAGACCCGCGCGCCCAAGGTGGGCCTGACGGGCTACTGCATGGGCGGCGCGCTCACGCTGCTGGGCGCTACCCAAGCACCCGAGCTGGACGCCGCGGTGGTTTGGTACGGCTGCCCGCCGCTGGACTATATTGACGCCAGCAAAATCAAGATTCCGGTGCAAGGCCACTGGGCCACGCAAGACGAGTTCTTCAAGATTGACGTGGTGGATGGCCTGGAAGAAAAGCTCAAGGCCGCCGGTGTGCACTATGAGTTTCACCGTTACCTGGCCCACCACGCGTTTGCGAATGAGACTGCCGTTGGCCCCGGCCGCATTGCCGCCACGCAATACGATCCGGTGTGGGCCCAGCAGGCCTGGGACCGCACGCTGCGCTTCTTTGGCAAGCACCTGGGTTAGAGAGTCAGGCTATGTCCAAACTCCGCGTAGAGAGCTTCACGGTCTCGCTGGATGGCTTTGGTGCCGGGCCTGACCAAGGCTTGCAAAACCCCTTGGGCGTGGGCGGCACGTCGTTACACGGCTGGGCTATGTCCACCCCCACGTTTCGCAAAAAGGTGTTTGGCCAAGACGGCGGAGAGCCTGGCATCGACGAAGACTTTGCCCAGCGCGGGTTTCGCAACGTTGGCGCGTGGATCATGGGTCGCAACATGTTTGGGCCGGTGCGCGGGCCCTGGCCGGATGACAGCTGGCGCGGCTGGTGGGGCGATAACCCGGTGTACCAGGTACCTGTGTTTGTGCTCACGCACCACCCGCGCGAGCCGTTGGTCATGGAAGGCGGCACCACGTTTTATTTTGTGACTGAAGGCCCTGCAGTGGCGCTGCAGCGCGCCCGCGCAGCGGCTGGCGGCAACGACGTGCGGCTTGGCGGCGGCGTCAGTGTGATCCAGCAGTACCTGCGCTTGGGCCTGATTGATGAGATGCACATCGCCATTTCGCCCGTGCTGCTGGGCGCGGGCGAACGGCTGCTGGATGGCGTCAACCTGCCGGCGCTGGGCTACGCCTGCACGCAGCACCAAGCGTCGGCGCTGGCTACGCACGCGGTGTTTTCTAAGCAGTGATGTGCCAATTTGGTGTCAAATCGGGCTGGGGCCCAGGTAAAACCTGCCTTGCTAGCTATTAATTGCATAGCAAATTAGGCGGCGGCGCGCATCTGGGCATAGGCCCAAAACGCATCCGACGCCAGCGGCTTGGCAAAGCCGTAGCCTTGGCCCTGGTCGCAGTTCAGCTCGACCAGCAGCGCCCGCGTGGCTTCATCTTCTATGCCTTCGGCAATCGTGGTCAGGTTCAGGCCCTTGGCCATTTGGATGATGGCGGTGACCAGCGTTTGGTTTTGTGGGTTGGTGGTGAGTGCTTTGACAAACGACTGGTCGATCTTCAGCGTATCGACCGAGAAGCGCTGCAGGTACGCGAGGTTGGAGTAGCCGGTACCGAAGTCGTCAATCGAGATGCGAATGCCCAGTGCCTTTAGGCGCTGCAGGGTTTCTATAAATTTCTCTGTGTCTTGCACCAGCGTCGATTCAGTTACCTCCAGCTCCAGGCACGCAGGGTCCAGGCCTGACTGCTGCAGCGCACCTGCAATCAACGTCTCCACATTGCCGCGCCTAAACTGCACCGGCGACAGGTTCACCGCAATGGTGAGCCCGGTGGCACCTGCGGCGTGCCAAGCACGCATCTGGCGGCAAGCTTCTTCAATTACCCATTGGCCAATGTCCACAATCAGGCCCGACTTTTCAGCCGCAGCAATAAATTGCAATGGTGCGACCAGCCCCAAGCTGGGGCTATTCCAGCGCACCAGGGCCTCAGCACCGACCAGGCGGCCAGTGGCCAGGTCGATGACGGGCTGGTAGTGCAACACAAACTCCTGTTGCGCAATGGCCAGGCGCAGGTTGGAGAGCAAATGCAGGTTTTGCTGGATGTTGGTGTTGAGTTCATCGTCAAAAAATCGGTAGGTGTTGCGCCCTGAAGACTTGGCCTCGTACATGGCCAGGTCGGCGTGGCGCAATAGCGCTTCAAAATGGGTGCCATCGCGCGGGTACACGGCAATACCGATAGAGCACGAAGCCAGAATCTCGGAGCCTTGCACGGCAAAGGGCTGGGCGATGCTGGACAGCAATTGACCGGCAACGCCAGAAACATCTTCGCTGGCGTTGACATCCATCAATCCCACCAAAAACTCGTCACCGCCTTGCCTGCAAACGATATCGCCCTTGCGCACTGTCGAGCGCAGTCGGTCTGCCACCTGGACTAAAAAATCGTCTCCTGCCGCGTGGCCCATCGAGTCGTTAATGCCTTTGAAGTTGTCCAGGTCCACAAACAACAAGGCCAGCTTAGAGTCTTGGCGCTGCGCGCTGCGCAGGGCTTGTTCCACCAATTCGTTGGCCAGCATGCGGTTGGGTAAATGGGTGAGCGGGTCGTGGCGGGCCAGGTACGACAGGTTGCGCTCAGACTCTTGGTGCCGTTCAATCTCCATGCGCAGTCGCTTCAGCGCGTTGAACATATCGCGCGACAAAAACAGCACCAGGGTGCCACCCACCAGCAGCATTAAGACGCTGTCTGTCATACGGTTGAAATCGGTGTCTTGCTGGGTGCTGGTACGCCAGCCCATCATGCTGCTGGTGCCAATAACGATGACGCCCGAAATGATGGCTGCCATGACTGCAAAGAAGTAGCGCGGGCGCAACATCTGGCCCGCCGCCATCAACAGCACCGGAAATGCCAACAGAATCGAATCTGCCAGTCCGGCACCTAACCACATGATGACAAAAGGGATGGTGCCTGCCGTGGCAAACAGCAGCAACACCGAGGCGCTCAGCGCGCCGCGTCGGCAAAGCCAGTCGCTCAGCAGCATGGCGCAAACACCCGTACCGGTGATCCAGGGCACATGGGGCATGCCCATGAAGGAGTACTGCACCGTGGCAATGGCCAAAGCCACGCATACCAGCCGCGTGAACTGCTTCAGTCGCAGCGCGACGTGCGCTTGGCCGTCGGTGTCATTGGCAACCGATTGCAAGACGCTGCTAGCTGATGTTGGGTCCGTCATGTCGCCCGCTTTCCCAAGATGAAACTACAGCGGGGCCGGAGTGCCCCACCTCTCGCCAGCGCATTCTGACATGTCGGGAAATCTAGAGCGTGCCCGCCATCGACCAAACTCAGTGCGATACTGATCTGAAAATCGTTGGACATCAAAAATTGTGATAGCCGCCTTGATTGGAGGGTTTCATGCGCAAAGTCTTGTTGCTGGTGATGCTGTGCTTGCCCTTGTTGGCCGGAGGCCAAGAGCAAACCTTGGTCGCCGCGGCCGACCCCTACCCGCCGTATGTCGATCCCAGCGCCCCGATGCAGGGCTTGGCGATGGAGATTGTGCGGGCCGCCTATAAGACCCAAGGCTACACCGTCAAACTGGAAATCATGCCCTGGACGCGCGCCGAAAAGGGCGTGAGCGAAGGCCGCTACGACATATTGGTTGATGTATGGCGCACGGAGGCCCGCACCAAGGAGCTTTTGTTCAGCACGCCGTATGCCGTCAGCAAAATCAAATTCATCAAGCGCAAAGACAACCCGTTTGAATACACCGGTTTGGAGAGTTTGGCGGGCAAGCGGATTGGCGTGATACGCGGCTACGGCTACAACGATGCGTTCAACAGTGCCAACAGTTTCACGCGCGAGGAGGTGCCCAGCATGGAGCTCAACTTCAATAAGCTTGTCCTCAAACGCATTGACTTGACGCTGGAAGACGAAATTACCGCCAAGGGCTTATTGCGAAAGTTGGAGCCCAGCGTGGCCGACCAATTGGACTTCACTGCCAACGCGCTGGCCAGCAACCCGCTGTATGTGGCCGCGGGCCTGAAGCACCCGCGCCGCAAAGAGATCGTCGAGGCCTTTAATCGGGGCCTATCGGCCATCAAGGCAGATGGCACGTTCTTGGCCATAGAAAAGCGCTACGGCTTGGTGAAGTAGCGCCATGCTCCCGTCGCGCTAGCTCAGGTGTTTGCCCGCAATGCCGGCCAGTTCAAACATCGTCACCTGTGGCTTGCCAAACACTTTAAGTAACTTGGCATCGGCGTTGATGGCGCGTTTGTTGGTGGTGTCCTGCAAGCCATTGGCCTTGATGTAGTCCCACAGCTTTTTGATCACCTCGGTGCGGGCCACTGGCTCGGCACCAATGACTGCGGCTAGCTCAGCGCTAGGCAGTTTGCCGCTGGCGGCGGTGGTTTTGCGCGGCACTTTTGGCTTGGCTGCCTTCGCGGTAGCCTTGGCGGCCGCTGAAGTGCCCGAAGCCTTCTTTGCAGGTACTTTCTTGGCTGTGGCCCGCGTCTTTCCTACCTTGGTTGCTACAGTTTTTGTAGCAACCGGCTTGGCAGCAGTCTTGCGCGGTGGGAACTTGCTGGGCGCGAATTCAAAGTTCACTTTACCGGCTTCAGCGTCCCAGGCCAGCATGGCTTTGAAGGCGCGGCGCGTGCGCATGGAGACAAATTTCTCCAGAAGATCGGTTTTTCCTGTGGCCAGCAGCTTTTGCATCTGCTCGCGCTCAATGGGCTGCTGCAGGATGATTTGGCCGCTCTTGAAGTCGCATGTCGGTGTAGGCTGCGCCATGGTCGGTACGGACTTGTCGCACACATAGTTCTTGCCGTGCTCGAATACGGAGCCGCCGCACTTGGGGCAAACGCCCAGTGAGACTTTGCCGGTGAAGTCGATCAGCTCGCCGCTTTCTTCGCCGGCTTTGTCGTCGCCAAAGTCAAACTCCAGCTTGTAGTTCTTGGTGTCTTCGTCAAACTTGATGACCATCTCAGCCACAAACGGCCAGCCCGCTTTGGAGCGGAATCCGTCCAGCGGACCAATGTGTTTGTCGCGCAGGAATTGCTCTACCTCGGCCTGCTCAAACGTGCGCCCGGCGGGCGATTTGCCAAACGAGAAGCCGCAACCTTCTTCAGTGCCTGATTTACCAGTGCACGTATATCTGCGGTAGTTTTCCTTGACCACACCGCCGCAGTTGGGGCAGGGGCTGGCCAGCGTGGCGTAGTCGCCGGGGATGGTGTCGCGGTCGTACTCTTTGGCCTTCTTGACCATGCGCTCGGTCATGGACGCAATCTCGGCCATGAACTTTTCCCGGCTGAGCTTGCCTTGCTCCATTTGGGCCAGCTTGTATTCCCACTCACCGGTCAGCTCGGCTTTGGTCAACTCTTGCACATCCAGGCCGCGCAAGAGCGTCATCAGCTGGAAGGACTTGGCGGTGGGGATCAGCTCGCGGCCCTCGCGCAGCATGTATTTCTCAGCAATCAAACCCTCAATGATGCTAGAGCGCGTGGCGGGTGTGCCCAAGCCCTTCTCTTGCATGGCTTCGCGCAGCTCATCGTCCTCTACCGTCTTGCCGGCGCCTTCCATCGCGCCCAGCAGCGTCGCCTCGGAGTAGCGCGCTGGGGGGCGGGTCTTAAGGCCCTTAGTCTCCACGGAGTCGGTCTTGACCTTTTCACCAGGCGCCACCGGCACCAGGCTTTGGCCCTTATCGCCTTCTTTGGCGTCTTCTACTTCAGCCGCGGCTTCCTTGCCATAGATGGCCAGCCAGCCCGGTTTGACCAGCACCTTGCCTTCGGTCTTGAAGGCGTGCTGGGCCGCGGTGGTGATACGCGTCGTTACCTGGTATTCGGCGCTGGGGAAGAACACCGCCATGAAGCGGCGTACGACCAAGTCGTAGACCTTTTGTTCGGCCTCCGAGAGACCGCTAGGTGCTTGCAGCGTGGGGATGATCGCAAAGTGATCTGACACCTTGGCGTTGTCAAACACGCGCTTGGTCGGCTTGATGTAGTTGCCGTTCAGCGCGATGAGCGCAAACGGCGCCAGGTGTTTCATGCTGCTATCGGCCAGCATATTGAAAGTGTCTTTGACCACCGGCAAATAGTCTTCGGGCAGGGCGCGCGAATCAGTTCGCGGGTAGGTCAGGGCCTTGTGGCGCTCGTACAGGCTCTGGGCAATCGACAGCGTGGTCTTGGCACTGAAGCCAAACTTGCCATTGGCCTCGCGCTGCAAGCTGGTCAAGTCAAACAACAATGGAGACGCTTGCGTGGTGGGCTTGCTTTCTTCCGTTACCGTGGCTTGCTGGCCGCGCACCGCGTTGGCAATGGCCTGGGCTTCGGCCTGGCTCCAGACGCGGTCGGCCTTCTTCTCA
>JANYEE010000018.1 GCA_025363275.1 Burkholderiales bacterium
CCGCCGGGCAGGTATTCCACACTGTCGCCGAAGCCGAAGACCAGCTCATGCGTCACGCGGCGGACTTCCTTCAGTCGCATCTCGGCCAACTGCTGGGCTTGGCGCGCCGCATGCGCCTGCCAGGTAATACCGGCGCTGCCACCCACCAGTGCGAGTAGCCCCAAGGCGATGGCGGCGCTGGCCAGCCGGTTGCGCGCAATGCGTCGGCTCAGTCGATAGTGCCAGCTAGCAGGTCGCGCGCTCACCGGGAAGCCCCCCAGGTAACGGCGGACATCTTCAGACAGTGCCTCTACGCTGGTGTAGCGCCGCTCGGGAGATTTCTCTAACGCTTTCAGTACGATATTGTCCAGGTCGCCTTCCAGCACCTTGCGGGTTTGCAGCCAATGCGGATCGAGTGCCTCTTGCGGTGACAGGCGGCTGGGTTTGGTGGGCGCCTCCTCCAAAACGCTGCGCGCGGCCTCTGCGGGGGTGGTGGCGTTGCGCCCGGTGGGTCGGGTGCCGGTCAGCATTTGGTACAGCAACACGCCCAGGCTGTAGATGTCGGTAGCGGTAGTCACCGGCTCGCCGCGTACCTGCTCGGGGCTGGCGTAGTTGGGCGTAAACGGGCGGTGACCACCCACGGTGGTCTGGCCATCCATGCCTTCTGGGCCCTCCAGCGGGTCCAGCGCTTTGGCAATGCCAAAGTCCAGCAGCTTGACCTGGCCATCGCGGTCTACTAGCACATTGCCGGGCTTCAGGTCGCGGTGCACCAGCAGGTTGCGGTGGGCATAGGCTACGGCGTCGGCCAGTTGCAAAAAAAGATTCAGCCGCGCTTGTACTGCAATGCCCTGTACCGCCTGGTCCAGCGGCTGGCCGTCTACGTACTCCAACACAAAGTAGGGCAGGCCTTCGGCCGAGGCACCCGCGTCCAGCAGGCGCGCAATATGTGGATGGCTGAGCCGGGCCAGGGCCTGGCGCTCTTGCGCAAAGCGGCGCAGCACGGCCGTGCTATCCATGCCGCGCTTCAATAGTTTGACGGCAGCGCGACCTTCAAAGCTGCCATCGACGCGCTTGGCTTCAAACACCTCGCCCATGCCGCCTACACCCACCGCCCGCACGATCTCCCAAGCGCCCACGCGCAGGCCGGTGCGCGGGGCTTCCTCCTCCAGTGGTCCAGCCGCAGGCATCGACAAAAAGCTTTGTGCCTGGTCGTGGTGCGCCAGCAAAGAGCGTAGCTCGATCAGTGGGGCTTCTTGCAGCGCTGCCTTGGCAATGAAGGGCTCGCGCTGCGCAGGGCTCAGATCGGCCAGTGCATCAAACAGCGTTTTGATTTCGGTCCAATGGGACGGGGGAGTAGACATGTGGCTTCTCTTTTTGCAGCGCTATGGCAAATACACCATAGATGCAAAGGGTATCCGATCAGACGAGGTTGCCCGCTCTAGCGCTCCTGCTTCATACGCTCCACCAACATCGAGCCTGCGCTAAGCAGGCCATCGCCAATGATTTGACGATAGGGGGCCGGGTCTGCCAAGACCTCCATTTCTTTAGAACTGCTGCTGTCTTTGCTGCCAATAGCCAGCTTCAGCAGACCGACTGCCACGGCACCCGCTATGTCGGCTTTAGTGGCGGCTTTTTCACGCACATCGGTGAAGGCGGCGGCGTCCAGCGTGAGGGTGTTTTTCATCGTCATGGCGGTGCGCAGTGGTCCCGACTGCACGCTCATCATCACGTTGTCCACACTCGGAAACGACTTTCCGGTGGTCGATGCAGAATTGGCTAATCTGCCGAAAAAGCCTTTGTTGTCATCGCTCAACTGCACAAAGCTGACCCGCATGCGTACTTCAAGCAGGGTGGCGTCCAACTCGGTTCCCAATTGCATCGTGTCGCCAATCGCGCCCACTGCGGCAAACCCTGCGCCCACGTTGGACAGTGCACTGAACAGCCCTTTGCTGGTGTTGGAGTTGCCCCCGCCCAGCTTGGCAAAGCCGTATAGGCCTAAGCCCGGCGGTGACATCATCATGGTGCTGTCACTTTTGATAGGCGCAGCGGTTGCGCCCGTGAGCAGCTTGGCGTAAGCGGGAGCTGCGGCAATTTGCGAGGCCTCAACGACCTCCAAGCCACTGGCGCGCAGGCTTTGCAAAAACCGAATGTATAGGCCATCGGTGATGGCTTGAAAATCAGCTTCACCCACGCCCAGCAGCCGGTAATACATGGACGAGGTTGAGCGGCCTGCCGCCCCAAAACTGGAGGTATAGCTGCTCACGCTGTCGGCGATGATGAATTCCACTGCAAACACTGGCACCGCCACGCGTTTGATGCCTTTCAATGCAGCAGTGTCGGGAATCGTAAAGCCTTTGATAGCTGCCTCTGCGGCATTGAAGCTAGCGTCCACGGTCAGCGGGGTGAACACCTCTTTAGTGTGCACGGACGTAGCGCACACGCACAGCGCAAGCACAAGTACCTTGGCATGGAACGAGAGGGTGAGCTTGGATTTCATGGTGTATTCACTTTCTTAAAAAGACCAAAACGACAGGGCAAGCCCCTAGTCGCTGGTACGGATTACCGGATGGCAAAGCCGCCGACGGCTGGCCTTATTGACTTACGCAGCATCGCCCGCCCAAAAGGATCACACCCCTTGCAAAAAGTCATAATCGATCAATGGATGCTCTCACCCACGCTCTCAAGTCCCCAGACGCCAGTGACATCACGCAATGGCTGGAAGCGTTGGATCAAGGCTTGGAGCACAGCGACAGCCGTACGGTTAACCGTCTGTTTGCCGCGCTGTATGGCGAACTGAAACGCAACGCGGCCTCCCATATGCGCAAGGAATACGACGGCCATACACTCAGTGCCACGGCGCTAACGCACGAAGCCTGGGAGCGCCTGGCGGAGCAGACCCGCACGCAGTGGGCTAGCCGCAGTCACTTTTTGGCGATGGCATCCATCATGATGCGGCGCATTCTGGTGAACCATGCCGTAGCAAAGCAGGCGCTCAAGCGCGATATGCCCCTGGTGTCTTTAACGCTCACGGAAGCACAGCAGGTGGCCGGCGACGCCGGTAGTCAGGACGTGGCGCGCATTCACCACGCGCTGCTGGCCTTTGAGCAGGTAGACCCCCGCGCTGCCAAGGTGGTGGAGCTTAAGTTCTTTGGCGGCCTGGAGATTGACGAGATTGCCGCATTGTTAGACCTGTCTACCGCCACCGTCAAACGCGACTGGACGCTGGCCCGCGCCTGGCTGTTTCGCGAACTCCGAAATTGAGCGCTGAACTTAGTGGGTAGCGCGCTGCCAGACCAGCAGCAAGTTGTTGGCAGGCATAGCGTGGCGCTGGGCGAGTCGTAGGCCGGACTGCGCAGCTACTTGGATCACATCCTCTAGCCTGCGAATGCCCCAAGCCGGGTTTTGAGCGCGCAGGCTAGCATCAAAACTGCTATTGCCCTCGGCTGTGACCAGGGCGTCTTCTAGGTAAGGGCCATAAGTGAGCAGCACGCCGCCTGGGACCAATTGTGCGGCGCTGCCTTGCATCAGCGCGGTAGTGGTTTGCCAAGGCGATATGTGCAGCATATTGGCGCAGTAGATCGCATCAAAGCGGCTGTCAGCGTCCAGCCAACGCGTCTGCATGACATCCAGAACCTGCGGTTTGTGTACGTTATTCAAGTCCGCCATGTGCGCTTCAATGTCGGCAAAGCCCTCCGCAGTGGCATCGCTGGGCTGCCAGGTCCACTGCGGCAAATGCTGCGCAAACCAGGCCACATGCTGGCCGGTGCCCGATGCAATCTCCAGCGCAAGGCCTTGCGGCGGCAGCACGGTGCGCAGCATGTCCAGAATGGCTTGCTTGTTGCGGTCGGCGGCGGGGCTGAAGCGGGGACTGTGCACAGGGAGGAGTGTAGAGGCTCTTTAGACGAATTTCTAAGCCAAAAGTGCCTGAGGCCCCAGTGAAACATGCCTGGGTAGCTATACAAATCATAGCAAACGGCGAGACTGAAGAGAGGATTGGGCGGTCGCAGTACCATGCAGCCATGCCTCCCAACACACCGCCTAAATCCGCTTCGGCCATCCGCCCAAGCCTGCAACCCACCCGCCTGGGCGCCTTGTGGATCGACCCGGTCCAGCATCCCGAGGGGCGCGTCCACCTGAGTGCGGCCAGTGGCCTGGTGCGCTCGGGCAGAAGCTACTTTGTGGTGGCCGACGACGAGCTGCACTTGGGCGTGTTCGACGACACACTTTCGGCAGGAACGCCGCCCCCGCCGGGCAGCCTGCTGCGCCTGCTGGAGGGCGACTTGCCCAAGGACCCGGTGCAGCGCAAAAAGGCCAAGCCGGATCTGGAAACCCTGGCCCTGTTGCCGCCACTGCCGGGCTGTGTGGGTGGCGCGCTGCTGGCGCTGGGTTCGGGCTCCAAACCCAGCCGCGAAACCGGTGTGCTGGTGGCGCTGGGCGGGCCTGGCAAAACCAACGGTCGCATGGCCAAGGTCGATCTGAAGCCTCTGTATGCACCGCTACGCAAGCGCTTTGCCGATTTGAATATCGAAGGCGCTTGGGTATCTAGCGGAGAACTGCTGCTCTTGCACCGGGGCAACAAGGGCGATGCCCGCAGCGCCTGTATTCGGTATGACTGGAATCTGGTGGCCCCCTGGATTGCGGGCCTGCAGCCGCAACCACCTGCGGCCAAGGGTGTGCAGGTGATTGATTTGGGAAGCGTTGATGGTGTTCCGTTCAGCCTGACGGACGGTGCAGGCTTGCCTGATGGGGAGTGGATGTTCAGCGCGGTGGCCGAAGACACCAGCGACAGCGTGAACGATGGAGCCTGTACGGGCTCGGCTGTCGGCATCGTCGGTGCGGACGGTCAGGTGCGGCGGATGTTTGGCCTGCAAGGCGCGCCCAAAGTGGAGGGCATTGTCGTACAGCGCGAGGCCGATGACTGGGTGGTGACCATGGTCACCGACCCGGACGATGCATCGGTAGCCTCGCAGTGGCTAAGTGTGCGCTGGCCGCTGGCGCAGAGTGTTTAGGACGGCAAGAAATCCACCGGCCAGGACACTACCATCGTGTCCACATCCTTGGCGCCAAAATCAAACTGACGGATGCGACTGAGCAGCTTGGCATTCAGGTCCGGCGCAGCCAGTTCGCTGGACACGATGCGGCACTCCACCACATTGCCAGCCGGTGAGATCTTCAGCTCCAGCACCACCTTACCCTGCAAGCCTGGCTCTTCGCGCAGCGCACGGTTGTAGATGGCGTAGATCGCACCCTTGTTGCGCTCGAACACCAGCTTGATCTCTTCAATCGAGCGCGAGGCTTTGCCGCTACCACCGCGCTGCAGGTTGCCGCCACTACCACCACCAGCGCCTGCGCTGGCGAGGCCACTGCCGGTGCCATCACCGCGCCCGCGCGCGCCGCCTCCACCAATACCCCCTCCGCCACCACCGCCCGCAGCGCCCTCCACCAGCGTGGTGGAGCGCCCGGCCAGTCCGCCGCCACCGGTGTTGCGGCTGTAGCCAGCGGTGTTGATGCCGCCACTGCCACCCGTGGCGTTAGATGTGATCATGGCGCGCACCGGCAGGCCGGCTTCCACACCCGCACCGACGCCCACGCCGGTCCCGGTGCCGACGCCCGGACCTTGTTTGACCGGGGCCAGTTGCACGGCCATGGGCGCGCCATGCAATTCGGCTAGGTCTTTAGACATGGCCAGCAGGCCCACGCCAGCTGCTTTGCGGCGCGCGGCATCTATCTCACCGGGCGGCTTGTTGGGCTGGGGCACGCGGGCCTCGGGCACCAGGGCCTCCTTGTTGGCGGCCACTTTGCGCGGGGGCTCCTGGGCACGTATTTCCGCTTTCTCGGGCGTGGTCGTGGGTGTGGTCACCGCCACAGGCGGCTTGGGCAAGGGCGCCAGCTTCACGTTTTCCAGCATCAGCGTGGCCAGCCGTGGTGGCACGGTCTGTACCTGGCTGCGGTCGGGTACCACCACTGGCATCAGCAATACCACTGCGCAGGCCACCGTGCACAGCAGCAGCACGGCGCGCACCACGCGTTGAAAGCGCACATCGTCTTCCAGCGCACCTGCCCAAGGCAAGACCGCGGCACGAAACGATACGGTCATGCTG
>JANYEE010000023.1 GCA_025363275.1 Burkholderiales bacterium
ATGATGTCGCGGGTGTCTGTCGTCAGCGGCAGCAGACAGACCAGCACGCGGCTGGCTGCCAGAAAATCCTTGAAGCCGTCTGGGCCTGAATAACACGTCACGCCGTTTCGGAGCTTGGACGGCAGAGCGCTTTGCTCCGTGTCCTCCGCCCGCTTTGCGGGCTCCCCCTTTACCTGCGCAAAGCCCTCAGCGGCCCAACCGCCCTGGGGGCGGGCGCTGTTGGGTTGCCATAGGGCGCTGATGTCGTTGACTCGGTGACCTATTGGATCTGGTGCTGAAAACTCCCTTGCTACGAAATTCATAGCTGCCTGGGCAGGAAACACCTGGGCCCCAGGCACTTTGGGCACATAAAACGGGCGGGAAGGCGTGCTGGAAGCTGCATCAGAGCCTGCAGCATTCGCCGTGGCCAAAGCAGCTGCGGCGCGGGGGGCGGCCAGGGCGTCTTCGGCGGCGTGGCGCACGGCCTGGTGGACTTCGCGGCTGTCGCGAAAGCGCACTTCTATTTTGGTGGGGTGCACGTTCACGTCCACGCGCTCGGGCGCTATCGCCAGGTACAGGGCGTAGATGGGCTGGCGGTGGCCGTGCAGCACGTCTTCGTAGGCGCTGCGGGCGGCATGGGTCAGCACTTTGTCGCGCACAAAGCGGCCGTTGACGTAGCAGAACTGCTGGTCGGGGCGGGAGCGGGCGGCGTCGGGCACGCCAACGCGGCCCCAGACGCGCAGGCCGCTTCGGTGGTTGTCTTCATGGCTGGCCGAGGCGGGCTTCCAGTCCACCACAATGCTTTGCGCCAAGAAGTCGGCACCCAGCACATCGCCCAGGCGGCGGTCCAGGGCCTGCAGCGGCGTGTCGGTGGGTTCGCAGCGGCGCCATTGCTCGATGAGCTTGCCTTCGTGCCAGATCGCAAAGCCCACATCGGGCCGGGCCAGCGCGTGGCGGCGGACCGATTCAATGCAGTGCGCCAGTTCGGTAGCGTCGGTTTTGAGAAATTTGCGGCGCGCGGGGGTGCTGTAGAACAGCTCGTTGACTTCCACCGTAGTGCCCTGGCTGCGCGCCACGGGTTTGAGTTCGCCGGTGCGGCCATCCAGCAAATAGGCAGCGGATTGGCCTGTGGCCCTAGAAAGTATTGCACAGTCAGCTATGGAATTGATAGCTGCTAGGGCTTCGCCCCGAAAGCCCATGGTGCCAACGCTTTCCAGATCATTCAAATTGCTGATCTTGCTGGTGGCGTGGCGTTTGAAGGCGATGGGCAGCTCGTCGGGCAGGATGCCGATACCGTCGTCTTCCACGCAGATAAGCCGCACTCCGCCAGCCATTAGGCGCACGGTGATCTGGGTGGCACCGGCGTCCAGCGCGTTGTCAAGCAGCTCGCGCACCACGCTGGCGGGGCGCTCCACCACTTCGCCCGCTGCGATCTGGCTGATCAGCGCGTCGGGGAGTTCACGGATGGGGCGGCGGGCGGGTATGGCAATATTCACCCAGCCATTTTAGGGGGCCGCGCCATTGACCTTATGGACCGTTTAATGCGCAGGGTTGGCGGCTACTTTGGCAAAAAACTCGTAAATGCCAGCGTCGCCCATCTTGCGGGCGTCGGCCAACTCACCGCTGCGGGTGGCATAGAGCGGTTTGCCGTCTTCCGACAGGATGGCTACCGCGGGAATGCCTTTTTTGAGCGGAACGCCGTAGGCTTCGGCAATGTCGGTGTTGTGGTCAAAACGGCCTACATTGACCTTCACCACGCGAAAGTTCTTTTCCATCAGAGGCGCAGCCGCACCGGTTTTGAACGATGCGTCCAGCTGTCTGCAGTCACCGCACCAGTTGGCACCAAACACGACGATCAGCGGCACTTTGGCGCGCTTGGCCTCGGCCTGGGCGGCCTTGATGTCGGCTTTGGCATCAGCCGCTTCGTCGTAGGGGCCGGGGGTGGCAGCAACCAGACCGCTGAATACGAGGAGGGCGAGAGTGATGAATTTGCGCATGGTGATAATCCTAACCCATGGATATTGCGCTGACCCTCCTTGATTTCATCCTCCACGTCGACAAACACCTGGAGGCCTTCGTCACCAACTATGGCTGGTGGGTCTATGCCCTGTTGTTCTTGATCATCTTTGTGGAAACCGGCGTGGTGGTCATGCCGTTTTTGCCGGGCGATTCTTTGTTGTTTGTGGTGGGAGCTATGTGCGGCGTAGGGCTGATGAGCTTTCCCGCCTCGATGGGCCTGCTGTTTGCGGCAGCGGTGCTAGGGAACCAGTCCAACTACGCGATTGGCCGATTTTTGGGGCCCAAGGTGTTCCAATGGGACGACTCGCGCTTTTTCAATAAAAAAGCCTTCAACCAGGCCCATGTTTTCTACGAGCAATACGGCGGCATCACGATTGTGGCGGCGCGCTTTATGCCGTTCATGCGCACCTTCGCGCCGTTTGTGGCCGGTGTGGCGCAAATGAACCGGGCGCGCTTCATGCTGTTTGATGTGGTGGGTGGCGCGCTGTGGGTGGGCGGCATCATCACGATCGGTTACTTCTTTGGTAATTTCCCGTGGGTGAAGGCGCACTTGGACAAGATCATCTGGGCGATGATTTTGATTCCGGGGCTGGTGATCATTTTTGGGGCCTGGAGGTCGCGCCGCACAGCGCAGGCCTAGCCACTCACCCGATTGCGGGCCTGCGGCGGGTTCTTGGCAAAGTGGTTTTGGATGCCTCGCATCAGCGCATCGGCCAACTGCGTCAAATATTCATCGCTGCGCAGCTTGGCCTCTTCTTTGGGGTTGCTGATGAACGCTGCCTCCACCAGCACACTGGGAATATCGGGCGCCTTGAGCACGGCGAACGATGCTTGTTCCACGCGTGGCTTGTGCAGTTTACCTACACGGCCAATCTCGCCCAGCAGGCTGCTACCCAGCTTCAGGCTATCGGCAATCTGGGCTGTGGTGCTCATGTCCAAGAGCGCGCGCTGCACGGTGGCGTCTCCACTTTTGACATTGATGCCGCCCACCAGATCGGCCTTGTTTTCTTTGGCTGCCATCCAGCGCGCGGCACTGCTGGTGGCACCGCCATGGCTCAATGCAAACACGCTCGCGCCTTGCGGGTCGGGCGTAAAAAACGCGTCGGCATGCAGGCTGACAAACAAATCGGCTTGCACACGGCGGGCCTTTTGCACCCGCACCTGTAGTGGCACAAAAAAATCAGCGTCGCGCGTCAAGTAGGCGCGCATGGCGTTGCCGTTCAGGCTGCTGGCGTTGATGCGGTCGCGCAGCAAATGCGCCAGGCGCAGCACCACGTCCTTCTCACGCGTGCCGCCGGGGCCAATGGCGCCAGGGTCCTCCCCTCCATGGCCAGGGTCCAGGGCAATAATGATCAAACGGTCTGTTGTGGTGGCGATTTTCTCGGTTTTTAAGTCTTTTAGGCCTGAGGCCCTAGTGGAATCTGCCTGAGGTGCTATCGTTGTTATAGCAACACTGCTTGCGATGCCGATACCGCCGCCTGCGCCTGGGGCCGCGCTGGCTGCTAATTTG
Source organism: Burkholderiales bacterium (assembly GCA_025363275.1). GTDB lineage: Bacteria > Pseudomonadota > Gammaproteobacteria > Burkholderiales > Burkholderiaceae_C > Allorhodoferax. The sequence goes on from JANYEE010000023.1 coordinate 3,509, forward strand.
GGCGCTGATGCCGATGGCTTGGTCTGTTTCGCAATCAAGGCTTGCAGAGGGTCTGCTGCGGTGCTGGTTGCCGCGGAGGCCGCCGTTACAGGCGGGCGGGCGGCCTCTTGCATGCGCTGTGCCACCAGGGCTTGCAGCGGATCAATTTCTTCTTCGGGGTAGAGGTCAAACACCAGGCGGTGCTGGTAGGCCGCAATCGGGTCGAGTGCAAACACCTGCGGGCGGGCGGGGTGCTTCAGGTCGATCACCAGCCGCACGAGGGTGGGAGAAAACTGCCCCACACGAATGCCGGCGATGTTGGGGTCGTCTGCTTTCACTTTGCCCACCAGCTCTTTCAAGGCGGGGTTCAGCGCGATGCCTTCAATGTCCACCGCCAGGCGTGGCGGACTGGGTACAAACAGGGATGAGGTTTTGAGCAAGCCATCCGATTCGATGGTGACGCGGGAATAGTCTGGCGCGGGCCAGACTCGCACGGTCAGGATGGTGGCGCCGTGGGCGATGTGCGGCAGGCCCAGGCTCAGCACAATGCCGCCGGTTTTGAGCAGGGTGCGGCGCTTCATGCCGGGTCTCCGGTGGCATCCAGCAGGGCTAGGCCAATAGAGGTGCGTGCGGTCAAAGTCACGATACGTGCGTTGTTGCTTGCGGGAAGCTTGGGAGGCAGAGCGTCCTGCTCCGTGTCCCCCGCCCGCTGCGCAGGCTCCTCCTTGACCTGCGCATAACGCTCTGCCTCCCAAGCTTCTGGCGTGGGCACCGAAATGAAGACATCTAAGTCAGGTACTGGTAATTGAGTACCTGCTTTTTCGGGCCATTCGGATAGCTTCAGGCCGGGGCTGGCGAAGATGTCGCGAAAGCCTGCGTCTTCCCACTCGCGTGGGTCGGCAAAGCGGTAAAAGTCGAAGTGCCAGATGTTCAGGTCGGGCAATTCATAGGGCTCCACCACCGCATAAGTGGGGCTTTTAATGCGGCCGGTAACCCCCAATGCTTGCAGCAGGTGGCGCACCAGCGTGGTTTTTCCGGCGCCCAAATCGCCATGCAAACAGATGTTGGCGCGGGCCAGTGCGGGGTGGGCGGCTAGGCCTTGGGCAAACGCGCGGGTCGCGTCTTCATCGGGCCAGGCCAGAGTTTTTACAATGGGGCGGTGACGATCAACAGCACTCAATTCGATAGCAACCAACTGGTTTCGCAAATACAGGCGTGGGCCCGGGAACTGGGATTCTCCCAAATTGGCGTGGCGGGTGTGGATTTATCTTCGGCAGAGCCCGGATTGCAGGCCTGGCTGGCCAAGGGCTTCCATGGCGATATGGCCTATATGGCCAGCCACGGTATGAAGCGTGCCCGCCCGGCCGAGCTGGTGCCGGGCACCGTGAGCGTGGTCACCGTGCGCATGGACTATTTGCCGCGCAACACGCCCAATGACTGGACTGAGCACGAGTTGGGCCGCTTGAACCAGCCTGGCGAAGGCATCGTCTCCGTATACGCTCGGGGGCGGGACTACCACAAGGTGCTGCGCAGCCGCCTGCAAAAGCTGGCCGAGCGCCTGGGCGAAGCCGTGGGGCCGCTGGGCTACCGCGTGTTTACCGACTCAGCCCCGGTGCTGGAGGCCGAGTTGGCCGCGCGCAGCGGCCAGGGCTGGCGTGGCAAGCACACCCTATTGCTAAACCGGGAGGCGGGCTCCATGTTCTTTTTGGGCGAGGTCTATCTGGACCTAGCCCTGCCACCGACCACAGCGGTGACTGAGCACTGCGGCAGTTGCAGCGCGTGCATCACCGTGTGCCCCACGCAGGCTATCGTGGCGCCGCACAAGCTGGACGCACGGCGCTGCATCTCTTACCTGACCATTGAGCATGCCGGGGCGATTCCGCGAGAGCTGCGTCCGCTGATCGGCAACCGCATTTATGGCTGCGACGACTGCCAACTCATTTGCCCCTGGAACAAATTTGCCAAGCGCAGTGCCTTGCCCGACTTTGATCCGCGTGCGGGCCTGTCGGGCCAGCAACTGACCGACCTGTTTGCGTGGACCGAAGCGCAGTTTTTGCAGTTCACCGAAGGCAGCCCTATACGCCGCATTGGCCACGAGCGCTGGCTGCGCAATGTGGCTGTAGCGCTGGGCAATGCCTTGCGTGCGGGGGCGCCGGTGCAAGCGGCGTTGCAGTCCCGTCAGAATGACGCCAGTGCGCTGGTGCAAGAACATGTGGCGTGGGCTTTGGCTCAAGTGCCCGCGTTTTGACAATAAAGCGCTACAACAAACACCTGAAAGGTCTCTTGGGCGGCCTGCAGGTGTTGGTGCTAACGGCGGCGCCTGTGGGGCGGACCCCGCTTGAGCAGCGACTGGCAAATTGAGACAAACGTATAACAAGGCGAGGAAATATCCCGTGCGACTCCCCAATTTGCTGGCTACCAAAAATGGCCGCCTAACGGCCTTCTTTCTGTTGTACGTCACGGAAGGAATTCCGTTGGGCTTTGCCGCCACAGCCGTGGCCACCCGCTTACGGCGCATGGACGTAGGGCCTGCAGAAATTGGTGCTTTTGTGGGCTCGTTCTATTTGCCGTGGGCGTTCAAATGGGCCTTTGGCCCGCTGGTGGATGTGTTTTCTTCAGAGCGCTTTGGCAGACGGCGCTCCTGGATTATTGGTACCCAGGTCATGATGGCGGTGACACTGTTGTCAACGGTGATGCTGGATTTGCCGCAACAGTTGGGATTGTTCACCATCATTTTGCTGGTACACAACACGTTTGGCGCGATGCAAGACGTGGCCATTGATGCCTTGGCCTGCAGCACTTTGCAAGACAACGAGCGCGGCGTCGCAAGCGGCATGATGTTTGCCGGTGCCTACATGGGCATGATGGTGGGCGGCAGCGGTGTGCTGATGCTCAGCACAGTCACGGGTTTTCCATCCACGTTTTTCTTTGTGGCGGGGTGTCTGCTGGCTGTGACTGCGCTGGTAGTGTTGCCCATGAAGGAAGCCCCGGGGCCCGCCCGCGCAGTGGCAACGGGCTCCCGGCTGGCCAGGGCTGGGCGTGAAATGCAGACCTTTGCCGTGGATACCTTCCGTTCCTTTCTGGGCAGTCCTGGTGCCTTTGGCGGATTGTTATTCGCGCTACTGCCCGCTGGCGCGATGAGCCTGAGTTTGGCCTTGCAAAGCAACCTCGCGGTCGAACTGGGCTTAGACGACGACAAAGTCGCCTTGCTCAACTTTTGGACGTCGATTTTTAGTGCCGGGTTTTGTGTGTTGGGCGGCTATTTGTCAGACCGGTTGGGTCGGCGGCGTACCCTGTTTGTCTACTTGGCCTGCATGAGTTTGCCGGTGTTTTATTTGATGCACGCATTGTCCCAATACGGCTGGGTGATGCCAGTCAGCGCCAGCGATGCAAGTCGGCCAGCGGTGCCCGCCGCTCTGATTACCGCGTTATGGGTCGCGACCTTGCTGTACGCAGCTTTTCAAGGCCTGATGTATGGCACGCGGTCGGCCATCATGATGGATGTGACGAACCCGGCTGTCGCGGCCACCCAATTCACCGCGTACATGGCGCTGATGAATCTGGCGATCTCTTACTCCTCTATGTGGCAGGGCATTGCCATTGAGGTGTGGGGCTATCCCACTACTTTGTTGGTGGACGGTGTGACAGGCTTGTTGGGACTGTTGGTGCTGCCGTGGCTCAAGCCGCTGCAGGGAGGCAGCGCGGGTTACACCGATGCACGCGGCCCCGCACGGGCCCGCGCCCTGGCAACCGGGCTGGGTGTACTCTGCCTGGCATGGCTGCCCTACAGCTACTGGAGCAGCAGTTTTGGTGCTGCCAAACCCATCCTGGGCACTCTGTTCACCGTGGTCTTTATTGGATCTGCTGTTTTTTTGCTGGCTGGCAAGTCCGTGCTGGGCAATGCAGGGGGTAGCTTGGCCCGCTGGGGCGCCTGGATCGCGCCGTGGCTTGTTGCGATGTACGCGCGCTACTACCTTGGCGCTTTGGTTGGGTGGGCAGAATCAGATGCCGTGATGGCGGTTGCACAGACAGCGGTCATGCTAGTTCCGGTGGTGGCCGGTGCCATCCTGTTGGCCTTGGGTACGCAGTCTTGGCACAACATGCTCAGCGCAGAACACCCAGAGCCAGTGGCAGGCTCACCATACCCAACAAAGTCGACAGCGTGACCAGACCCGCCACATACGCGCCGTCATAACCCATGCGGGCTGCCAGTACATAGCAGCTAGACGCTGTCGGCAAGGCTGAAAACGCCAACAGGATCGTGCGCTGCAGAGTATCGAGCCCGAACACACTGGCCACCCCCAATGCGGCCAGTGGCAGAACAGCGTGGCGAATCGTCAGCACCGCAACTGCCAATGTTTTGGCCCGACCCAACGCACCCAGTTGCATGCCTGCGCCTGCGGCCAAAAGTCCGAGGGCGACCGATGCGGCGCCAATGCGGGTGACGGTAGGCTCCAACCACTGCGGAATGCTCAAGCCTGCCAGGTTGGCGATCAGGCCGCTGGCGGTGCCGATGATTAAGGGGTTGCGAACGAGTTCCCGCACAAAACCGCGCCTGGCATGGCGTGCCATTGGCCAAACGGCTCCTACATTAAAAAGCGGTACACACACGCCGATCAGTACCGCAATCAATTGCAAGCCCTGAGGTCCCGCCAGCCGGTCTGCAATGGCCAAACCAATGAAGGAGTTGAAGCGGAAGGCGACCTGGGCGCTGCAGGCGTGGTCGCGGGCCGGTATCCAGCGCCGTATGAGGGGCAGATGGGGCAGCGCATAGGCCAGCGAGATGCCCACTGCACCCAGCGCCCATCCTGCGCCCATCAGCTGCGATGCGGCGGCCAAGTCCAGCGGGCTGCGCACAATGGACTGGAACAACAGCACGGGAAACAGGAAGAAATAAACCAGAGCTTCAACCGGCTCCCAAACCGTACGGTTAAGGGGCGTGTAACGGCACACCACGTAGCCGATCAAAATGAGTGAAAAATCTGGAAATAAGAGTTGGGCGTAGTTCACGCAGGCAGGATACCAGCCACAGGATGGGGGCAAGGCTTGCCAAAGTGGCTGTGCTGAGTACGATGCGCCGGTAGACTTATCAAAATATCATTGGAGACCTCTCACCATGTTGCGTCACACTCTCTTGGCCTGCGGTTTGGCCACCACTGTTTTTGGCGCGTGGGCCCAGGGCTACCCCAACCGGGTTATCAAGCTGCAAGTACCTTTTGCGCCGGGCGGCACGACCGATATCATTGCCCGCACGATTGCAGATCCGCTGGGCAAGGCGCTAGGGCAAAACGTGATCGTGGAAAACAAGGCCGGGGGCGGCGGTGTGGTCGGTGCCAATGAAACAGCCAAGGCCACGCCCGATGGCTATTCGTTGGGGGTCGCTACGGTGTCCACCGTGGCGGCTAATCCGGCGATCAACCCCAAGAATCCGTACAACCCGTTGACCGATTTCACGCCAATTATCAACGTGGCGGCCACGCCCAATGTGATTGCAGTTCACCCTGGTTTTCCGGCGAAAGATTACAAGACTTTTTTGGCGGCAGTGAAAGCCAACCCTGGCAAATATTCGTATGCCACTTCGGGTACGGGTGGCATCGGCCACCTGCAAACCGAGTTATTCAAAAGCCTGACAGGCACTTTCATTACCCATATTCCGTACCGCGGGGCAGGCCCCGCGTTGAACGATACCGTAGCGGGACAAGTACCGATAATTTTCGACAATATGCCATCAGCGATGCCTTTTATTCAGGCCAACAAGCTGGTGCCGATTGTGGTTGCAGCTCCCCAGCGGTTGGCCCAGTTGCCCAATGTGCCGACCTTCAAAGAGGTAGGGCTGGAGCCTGCTAACCGTATGGCTTTCTATGGCATTTACGGGCCTAAGGGCATGCCAAAAGAAGTGGTCGACAAGATCAACGCGGCCGTGCGCAAAGTGTTGGAAGACCCCGCAGTGCGCAAACGTATTGAAGACACGGGCTCGCTCATAGTGGGCAACACCCCCGATCAGTTTGCCGAGCAAATTAAAGCCGAATATGCGGTCTACAAGAAGGTGGTTGAATCTGCCAAGTTGAAGCTGGAGTAAGTCCGGATTGACTGATCGCGACATCGTTCCCAGTCCTGCAGACTCCGCCGGTATCGATGTTTTTATCGATGCACTGTGGCTGGAAGAGGGCTTGTCCAAAAATACGCTGTTGGCCTACAGGCGGGACTTGACTTTGTTGGCCCAGTGGTTGGTGGAGCGTTCGCTAAAGTTGTCTGCCGTGACCGAAGTGGATTTGCAGTCTTACTTTGCGGACCGGCATGCGGTCACCAAAGCGACCACGGCTAACCGTCGGCTCACGGTATTCAAGCGCTACTTTCGCTGGGCATTGCGAGAGCAACATGTGGTGGTGGATCCCACACTGAAACTGCTCTCTGCCAAGCAGGCGTTGCGCGTACCCAAGACATTGACCGAGTCCCAGGTAGAGGCTCTATTGGCGGCACCAGACACTAGCTTGGCGTTAGGCGTACGGGATCGGACCATGCTGGAGCTGATGTATGCCAGCGGGCTGCGGGTGAGCGAGTTGGTCCCCCTCACTACGCTCAATATCAATACCAGCGACGGCGTGTTACGCATCATCGGCAAGGGCAGCAAAGAACGTCTAGTTCCCTACGGACAGGAGGCGGCCCATTGGTTGCAGCTGTACTTGGCAGGCGCGCGGGCCGAATTACTGGCGGGCAAACAAACCCATGATTTGTTTATTACGGCCCGCGGGGTGCAGGCGGGCTCTTCCATGTCGCGGGTGATGTTTTGGATGTTGGTGAAGAAATATGCCAACGCAGCTGGTATTCATGCACCCTTGTCGCCACACTCCCTGCGCCATGCCTTTGCGACCCATTTACTGAACCACGGCGCAGACCTGCGGGCTGTGCAAATGCTGTTGGGGCACGCAGATATTTCTACCACCACTATTTACACCCATGTGGCCCGAGAGCGGTTAGCCGCGCTACATGCTCAGCACCACCCACGCGGCTAGTTTAGGCCGCGTCCCGGCTGAGTGTTTCTGCCCACGCCAATGCCTGCAAGTGCGCCCAGTTCACTTGGTTGTTGCTGAGGCCCAAGCCCTGGATCGCAATCGTAAACGCGGCGTCGTCCCCGACCTCACAGGCGATCGTGAGAGCCAGCAACGGCGCTAGAGGACCGCTTTGGTGCAGTAAAGCGTGGGTCACCGCGTCGGGAAGCGTCAGGGTAGCCATGGCCTCCGCCATGGAAATGCCCAGCATGGTGTCCAACATCGAGAAAACACCCACTACAAAGGCGTTGTCCCAGTCTTCAGCAGGAAGAGTTTCAGTCGCCAGGAGTTCCATCAGGCGGCCCCGTACGACGGCTGTGGTGCCCACCGCGGGGGGCGTGTCGCCCGCTTTCGCTGACGTTAGTAGCAGTGCGGCCCACTTAAACAGACGATTTAACCCCAGCAGCATGACCGCATGCTTGAACGAGGTTACCTCAGAGCGCGCGCCGAAACCCGCCGAGTTGATAAAGCGCAGCAGATTGAAGGACAGCGTGGGGTCGCGCTTGAGCAGGTCTTCGATGTCGTTCGTACTGGCTTGTTTGCGCACGAGGTTAATCAACTGCAAGATGTTCGCTTGGGCGGGGCGTACGGCTTGGCCCGGCACGATGATGGGTCTGGCAAACCAAAAGCCTTGAAACAGTTTGACTCCAAGATCCGAAAGGAGCTGGTGTTGTGCAGCAGTCTCTACTTTTTCTGCAATCAACTGGGCATGTGAATTCTGTTGGGCCAGGCGCACAAAAGAGGACAGCACATCAGGTTTGAGCAGCGATAGGTCCAGCTTGATGAAGGAGGCCAGTGGTAGCCAGGACTCGTAAGGCTGGGTGAGCACCGAGTAATCAAACGCCATCCTGAAACCGCGCCGCTTTACATCCTGCAGGCCCGCCAAGCGTGTCTCGATTTGGTCCATCTCCGATGTCGGCATAGCTGGAATTTCAAGCACCGCGCGCTCGGGCGCAATCAAGTCTAAATAGCCGCCCGCCAGGCTGTCGTGGGTGCAATTTAAAAACAGAGTCTTGCAAGTGCCCAGGCTCTGCGCATCGGCGGAGGACAACATGTTGAAAAGCAATTGCGCATCGCTAGCTGCACTGTGTTGGTTAGGGCTGACGGACCGATCGAATAGTTCATAGCCAAACACTGCCTGATCGACATTCAAGATGGCCTGGCGTGCAATACGGCCCTGCGGCGTGGGGGAGGTGTCTGACGAAGGGGCGGATGGCAAGGATTGGGGCATGAGAAAAAGCAGGGGCGTCTGGCCTTAAAAAGATTCCCAGTCTGCGTCGGTGCCAGCCTGCGCTGCGGTGGACTGAGGTTTGGATGGGTTGTGGGCCAGAGTGGCCGTGGTCGCGGCGGTGCCCGCGGCCTTTTTGGTGGGAGTGGGCGCCGATTTACGAGGCGCGCCTGTAGATGTCAAAGTACGGCGTTCGGCACCCGGAAAGTGCTGGGGCGACGCTGTACGTACATTGGCGCGTGCGGTCGGTTGGTCCGTGCCTTCTGCAAGGCGAAACACTGCAACCGTTTGAACCAGTTCTTGGGCCTGGCCTTTGAGGCTGCTGGCCGCTGCGGCCATTTGCTCTACCAATGCGGCGTTTTGCTGGGTCGTCTGGTCCATTTGGCTCACGGCTTCTCCCACTTGGGCTACCCCCAGGGCCTGCTCATTACTGGCGGCGCTGATTTCACCCACGATGTCCGTCACCCGCTTGATGCTGGAAACGACCTCGGTCATGGTTGCGCCCGCCTGGTCTACCAGGCTTGTGCCATGCGTTACCCGCTCTACGCTGGCACCAATCAGAGACTTGATTTCTTTGGCTGCCTCTGCAGAGCGACCCGCCAAGGAGCGGACTTCGGAGGCCACGACGGCGAACCCTCGGCCTTGCTCACCCGCTCGGGCTGCCTCTACTGCGGCATTCAAGGCGAGGATGTTGGTCTGGAATGCAATGCCATCGATGACGCTGATGATGTCAGAGATCTTGCGACTGGATTCATTGATGCCTTTCATGGTCTGCACTACTTGGCCAACTACGTTGCCTCCCTCAATGGCGATGGTGGACGCGTTCATGGCCAGCTGATTGGCAGTGCGGGCCGAGTCCGCGTTTTGGCGTACGGTGGACCCTAGTTCTTCCATGGACGCGGCAGTTTGCTCAAGAGCGCTTGCCTGTTGTTCTGTGCGGGCCGACAAATCGTTGTTACCTTGAGCGATCTCGGCGCTGGCCGTGGCCACCCCTTCAGAACCCTGGCGCACGTTAGACACTACCGACACGAGGGAAGTGCTCATCTCCGACAACGCCGTCATCAAGGCTGCGACTTCATCTTTACCGCGTGATTCAATTTTTTGGCTCAAGTCACCATGGGCAACCGCATTGGCGACATCCACAGCACGGTTGAGCGATTGCGACAAGCCCGTAATGAGAAAGTAGCTGAAGACGGCTGCAACCGGAAGTCCTACCAGCAATGAAATGATGGCAATCCACCGAATCAAATTAGCACGATTGACGGCTTCTTCGTACTCCTGCTTGGCGGTGTCTGTTTGAATTTTGATAAGCGGTTGCAGGCTGTCGCGCACCCTGACGTAGTTGGGCTCAACGGCTGCAGTGAAGAGCTTTTGCGCTTCTAGAATGTCACTGAGCTTGAGGGCGTCGGTCGCCGGCTTCAAGCCCTTTTCCAAAAAAGCGGCGCGGCTCTCCGCGAAAGATTTCACCAGAGCATCTTCGTCGGGCGTCATCTTGGTCGCTGTGTAGCTGGCCCAGTGCTGGTTGATCTCTGCGCCGTTCGTTTCAATTTCTGCCAAATTTTTCGTGACTACATTTTGTTCCACATTAGTCAGGCAGATAGCGATTAACAGCATATTGCGCTGCGTCAGTCGCATCACCTCGCCCAGCGTGGCCAACGGTACCGTACGGTCTTCATAGACAGTTTTAAGCCCATCGTTGCCCTTGGTGATTCCATACAGCCCCATGGCTGCACCCGCAATTAGCATGAAGGAAAGCGCCGCGACCAAGAGTATTAAGCGGGTGGAGATTTTGAAGTTATTCATAAAGGGGCTCCTTGGGTGGCGCAGGCTCAAAAAAAACAGGATGTACGGCGCAATTGTGCTCAACACATCGTAATTCAACTTGACTGGATTGGGGGCAAGTTCTGCAGTTCGGTCTCGGAAAACCCGGCCTTGCGGCGTGCCGCGATATTGAAGGGCGGCTTCAAGCGCGGAGCTCGGTGTTGCAATGCCACTTGGGCATCAAATTCCAGCGGGTCCAGTCCATCGCGTTGGCATAGCCAGTGGTACCAATAGTTACCGATGGCAACATGGCCTACCTCCTCGGTCAGGATGGTGTCCAGAATCGACACGGCTGCCAGCGCCCTTGGTGTAGCGACCCTGCGTAATTTCGTCTGAATGATCGGGGTTGCATCCAACCCGCGAGCCTCCAAGGTGCGGGGCACGAGTGCCATGCGGGCCACGATGTCATGGCGGGTGCTGTGGCAAACGGTCCATAGCCCGTCGTGGGCCACAAAGTCGCCGTAACGGTATCCCTGGGTTTCCAGATGGTCACTTAACAGACCAAAGTGTTGGGCCTCCTCGCCCGCTACCTTCAGCCAGTCCCGGTAGTAGGCTGCAGGCATACCGGCAAATCGCCAAACGGCGTCCAAAGCCAGATTCATCGCGTTGAATTCTATGTGTGCGATGGAGTGCACCAAGGCGCAGTGGCCTTCCACGGTGAACGGGGAGCGCCGGGGTACCTCCTGTGGATGCACCAGCGCGGGTAGTGCCGGGCGCCCCGGGTCTGCGGGTGCTGGTAGAGCCCGCTCGCAATCCAACGCAAGTGCGTTGGTCTCACGCCAAAGCGCCTTGGTCGCGGCGGCTTTTTGCCAAGGGTCTGTCAAGTTGAAGGCGTCAAGCGCACTCTGTCGAAGTTCCATCCCTACAATTCTAGTTTTTCCAGCAGGCGCGACACACCATGGCGATCTACCAACTTGACATTTTAAGTCCCCGCATTGCCAGCACCGCCTGGGTTGCCGACAGCGCCCAGGTCATGGGCAACGTGGAGCTCGCCGAAGACGCCAGTGTCTGGTTTGGCGTAGTCATACGCGGAGACACCGAGACCATCCGGATAGGGCGCGGCTCCAACATCCAGGATGGCAGCGTGCTGCATGCTGACATTGGCAAGCCGCTGACGGTGGGTGACAACGTGACGGTAGGCCACAAAGTCATGCTGCATGGCTGCACCATTGGTGACGGATCTCTGATTGGCATAGGTGCCATCGTGCTCAATGGTGCGAAGATCGGCAAAGGCTGCATCGTGGGGGCCGGAGCGCTGGTGACCGAGGGTAAGGAGTTTGCCGACGGCAGCATGATTATCGGAAGCCCTGCCAAAGCCGTGCGAGAGTTAACTGCGACGCAGCAAGCCCAATTGCAGTTGAGTGCATTGCACTACATTGCAAATGCCCGCCGGTTCAAAGACGGACTGAAGCAGATTTCCTGAGGCCATGGGGGATAGACCGAGAGTTACACACAATGAACTTGGCTCTGTCTCCAACTAATTAAAAATATGTCTAAACTCCACAAATTCCTGTTTGACGGTTTGCCCGTACGCGGCGTCATCGTTCGACTGACCGATAGCTGGACCGAGATCTTGCGACGGCGTGCCTCTGGCGCTAACGAGCCATATGCCGTGCCGGTGCGTGAGATGTTGGGCGAAATGGTGGCTGCTGCCACGCTGATGCAAGCCAATATCAAGTTCGACGGCGCATTGGTGCTACAGATATTTGGCGACGGCCCGGTCAAGGTAGCCGTGGTGGAGGTGCAATCGGATTTGGCCCTGCGCGCCACCGCTACGGTGAATGAGACGGTGGACCCTGAGGCCACGCTGAGCGCGATGGTGAATGCCACCAACCAAGGGCGCTGTGCCATCACGCTAGACCCCAAAACGCGCTTCCCTGGTCAGCAGCCTTACCAGGGTGTTGTGCCGTTGTTTGACGATGCTGGCCAGCCCATCGAGCGCTTGAGCGCTGTGTTGGAGCACTATATGCTGCAAAGCGAGCAACTGGACACCACGCTGGTGCTCGCAGCAGACGAAAGGGTGGCTGCAGGCTTGTTAATTCAACGCCTGCCCATTGCCGGTGAGGGCAATCTGGCTGGCAGTATGGTGAGCAAGGAAAACGAAGACGCGATTGGGCTCAATGAGCACTACAACCGCATTGCTATGCTGACCCGCACCCTCAAGCGCGAAGAACTGTTAGAGCTGGATGTAGAAACGGTTTTGCGTCGCCTGTATTGGGAAGAGCAAATTACGCGCTTTGAGCCTCTGATGGGTGACCAGGCGCCGCGCTTTGCTTGCAACTGCAGCCGTGAGCGCGTCGGAAAAATGATCACTGCGTTAGGTGTTGCAGAAGCTGACAGCATTCTGAGCGAGCGTGAGCATATTGAGGTGGGCTGTGAGTTTTGCGGCATGCAATACCGCTTTGATGCGGTAGACGCGGCCCAGTTATTTACCGCTCCCGGAAGCCAAGTGCCTGGCGGGCCGTTAGCTCACTAGGGCTACAAATGAAAGGCGGCAGAAATTTCCCGCTGGACTATCCCAAGAGAATTTAGCCCCCTTAAGGGGGCAGCGACCCGCGCAGCGGCGGATCGTGGGGGCACTATTTAGCGATCTGGACGTAAATCTCGTTGGCTTTGACCATGCCCAGCTCCGCGCGGGCACGCTCTTCCACCATTTCTAGGCCTTCTTGCAAGTCGTTAATTTCAGCAGCCAGGCGCTCGTTAAAAAGCGCTGCCTGCTGATTGCTCATTTTTTGGGTCTGTAATTGGTCTTGCAGTTTTGCCACATTGGGCACACTGCCTCGCCCAAACCACAACTGCGCGTGCAACACGACCAGCAGCGCAATGAGAGCGGCAGGAACGAGTTGTGTGCGCATACCTACAACCGGAAAGAAGGTTTTGCCGCCGGGCCGCCCCAAGGCAAAACGCGGCCCCTTTGGGGGGCAGCGAATGACGCGGAGTGCGTGAGCGTGGGGGCCATTACCTCAGATTGTAAAAGGCTGCGCGGCCGGGGTAAACAGCCACATCACCCAAGTCCTCTTCAATGCGCAGCAACTGGTTGTATTTGGCCATGCGGTCAGAGCGGCTCAAGCTACCTGTTTTGATCTGGCCCGCGTTGGTGCCGACTGCGATATCAGAGATTGTGGAGTCTTCGGTTTCGCCCGAGCGGTGGCTGATCACGGCGGTGTAACCGGCGCGCTTGGCCATTTCAATTGCGGCAAAAGTTTCGGTCAATGTGCCGATCTGGTTGATTTTGATCAGGATCGAATTGGCGATGCCTTTGTCGATGCCTTCTTTCAAAATCTTGGTGTTGGTGACGAACAGGTCGTCACCGACGATTTGCACTTTCTTGCCCAGACGGTCCGTCAGCAGTTTCCAGCCATCCCAATCACCTTCGGCCATGCCGTCTTCGATGCTGATGATGGGATATTTGTCAACCCAAGTGGCCAGGATATTGGTCCACTCTTCGGCGCTCAGGGTCAGGCCTTCACCTGACAAAACGTACTTGCCGTCTTTGTAGAACTCACTGGCAGCGCAGTCCAGGCCCAGGGCAATTTGTTCACCGGCTACATAGCCTGCCTTGTCAATCGCTTCCAGAATCATCTGGATGGCGGCTTCGTGGTTAGCCACGTTAGGCGCAAAACCGCCTTCGTCGCCCACGGCGGTGCTGATGTTCTTATCGTGCAGAATTTTCTTTAGCGCGTGGAACACTTCGGCGCCCCAACGCAGCGCTTCACGAAAAGACGGTGCGCCCACCGGGATGATCATCAACTCTTGCAGGTCGAGGTTGTTGTTGGCGTGTTCGCCGCCGTTGATGACGTTCATCATGGGCACGGGCATTTGTACGGCCGACATACCGCCAAAGTAACGGTACAGCGGCAGACCCGATTCTTCAGCGGCGGCACGGGCTACCGCCATCGATACGGCCAGCATCGCATTGGCACCCAGGCGGGATTTGTTCTCAGTACCGTCCAGGTCGATCAGCGTCTTATCCAGGAAGGCTTGCTCGGAGGCGTCAAGACCCAACACAGCTTCGGAGATTTCGGTGTTGATGTATTCGACAGCCTTGAGCACGCCCTTGCCCAAATAGCGCTTCTTGTCACCATCACGCAACTCAATGGCTTCGCGGGAACCGGTAGATGCTCCGCTGGGCACTGCGGCGCGACCCATGGTGCCACTCTCCAGCAACACATCGCATTCCACGGTGGGGTTGCCGCGGGAATCCAGAATCTCGCGGCCGACGATATCAACAATTGCGCTCATGACTGACTTTCTTAAAGACTAAAAACAAAACTTGTACAGGCCTAAGATGCTTGCAGCATGCAAAATATCCCAGCGGGCCACATTGTGATCTTCGTGGGGCCAATCACTCGAAAGCGTTCTCCAGGAAAGGAGTTTTTTTGGTTACGTAATCCAGGGCCACCAGGGTTTCCAGCAAGGCCTTCATGTGTTTGAGTGGCACAGCATTGGGACCGTCGCTCAGAGCCTTGGATGGATCAGGGTGAGTTTCCATGAACAAGCCCGCCACACCCACAGCGACCGCCGCACGGGCCAACACCGGCACCATATCGCGCTGGCCGCCGGAGCTCGTGCCCTGGCCGCCGGGCAACTGAACCGAGTGGGTGGCATCAAACACCACCGGTGCGCTGGTATTGCGCATGATGGCAAGGCTGCGCATATCGCTTACCAGGTTGTTGTAACCAAAGCTGGCGCCGCGTTCGCAGGCCATGAAGCTGTCTTCATTCAACCCCGCTTCTTTGGCCGCAGCACGGGCTTTATCGATGACGTTTTTCATGTCACCAGGCGCAAGAAACTGTCCCTTTTTAATATTTACCGGCTTACCGCTTTGCGCCACGGCACGAATGAAATCCGTTTGGCGGCACAAAAAAGCGGGGGTTTGCAAGACATCAACAACCGATGAAACCTGGGCAACCTGGTCTTCAGCGTGGATGTCGGTGAGCACCGGCACCCCCAGCTCGCGTTTGACCTTGGCCAATATCTCCAGGCCCTTGTCGATACCGGGGCCACGAAAGGTGGTACCGCTGGAGCGGTTGGCTTTGTCAAAACTACTTTTGAAAATGAATGGTATGCCTAAGGCGCTGGTAATTTCCTTCAAGGTGCCCGCGGTGTCCATCTGCAATTGCTCGGACTCGATCACGCAGGGGCCGGCGATCAAAAAAATACGGTGCTCAAGACCGACATCAAAGCCGCACAGTTTCATAGAACCCCCACGCTTGTCGCTACGCGTACTACGCTGCACCCCAAGGGGGCCCTCGCGCCTTGGTGTGGTGCGGCGGCGCTCATCACGCCACCACCTTCAGGTTCGTCGGTTGGGCCTGGTGGTCCAGCGCCGCCTTAATAAAGGCATTGAACAGCGGATGTCCATCCCAGGGTGTCGATTTGAATTCTGGGTGGAATTGCACCCCCACAAACCAGGGGTGTACGGCGCGGGGTAGCTCCACCATTTCGGTCAACTGCTCACGCTGGGTCAAGGCGGAAATCACCAAGCCAGCCTCGCGCAGGCGATCCAAGTAATTCACATTGGCTTCGTAGCGGTGGCGGTGGCGCTCGGTGACGATGTCGCCGTAAATGTCATGGGCCAAAGTACCCTTGGCTACATCGGAGCTTTGCGCGCCCAGGCGCATGGTGCCACCCAAATTAGAGTTTTTATCGCGTGTTTTGATCGTCCCGTCCGCGTCTTTCCACTCGGTGATCAGCGCGATTACGGGGTTAGGGCAGTCGGGTTCAAACTCCGTGCTGTTGGCTTCTTTCAGACCAGCCACGTGGCGTGCAAACTCAATCGTGGCCACTTGCATACCCAGACAGATGCCCAGGTAGGGCACCTTGTTCTCGCGGGCGTAGCGGGCGGTGCTGATCTTGCCTTCGATGCCGCGCTTGCCAAAACCGCCAGGCACCAGCACGGCATCAAACTTGGCCAGCTGTGTGACGGTCTCAGAAGTGATGGTTTCCGAATCGACGTACTCGATCTTCACCTTGACATGGTTTTTCATGCCAGCGTGGCGCAGCGCTTCGTTCAGCGATTTGTAACTGTCAGAAAGGTCGACGTATTTGCCCACCATGGCGATACTGACCTCACCGCGCGGATGCTCGGTCTCATAGACCAAATCGTCCCAGCGCTTGAGGTTAGCCGGTGGCGTATTCAGGCGCAGCTTGTCGCAGATGAGGCCGTCCAGCCCTTGCTCGTGCAACATGCGCGGCACCTTGTAGATGGTGTCCACATCCCACATGCTGATGACGCCCCATTCGGGTACGTTGGAAAACAACGAAATCTTAGAACGTTCCTCTTGCGGAATAGGGCGGTCTGCGCGACACAACAGGGCGTCTGCCTGGATGCCTATTTCACGCAACTGCTTGGCCGTGTGTTGTGTGGGCTTTGTCTTGAGTTCGCCCGCGGCTGCGATCCACGGTACATAGCTCAGGTGTACAAAAGCGCTGTTATTGGGCCCGAGCTTCAAGCTCATCTGGCGTACAGCTTCGAGGAACGGCAGAGACTCGATATCACCCACGGTGCCTCCGATTTCGACAATCGCCACGTCCACCGCATCGGGCTCGCCAAAGCGCGCACCGCGCTTCACAAACTCCTGGATTTCGTTGGTGACGTGGGGGATGACCTGCACGGTCTTGCCCAGGTAGTCGCCGCGGCGCTCTTTGTCGAGCACGCTTTTATAGATCTGCCCGGTGGTGAAGTTGTTGGCTTTGCGCATGCGCGATTCAATGAATCGCTCGTAGTGACCCAGGTCGAGGTCAGTTTCTGCGCCGTCATCGGTGACAAATACCTCGCCGTGTTGGAAAGGCGACATGGTGCCCGGGTCCACGTTAAGGTACGGGTCCAGCTTTATCAGGGTGACTTTTAGGCCGCGGGATTCAAGGAGTGCGGCGAGGGAGGCTGAGGCGATTCCCTTGCCCAGGGAAGACACCACACCGCCGGTGACGAAGACAAATTTGGTCATTATTGAGTCGTATCAAGCACGAGTTCTGGCTCGCTTGGGTGGGAAATGTTGATTATAGGCGGTGACTTATTTCGCAAAATACACCGCATGCAAACTGCTACATTGCTGGGCATGACTTCTTCAACACACTTTGTGCAGACCGCAGACCCGCTTGAG
>JANYEE010000035.1 GCA_025363275.1 Burkholderiales bacterium
TGGCAGCGCCGGTATTACCTGGCAGGCGCATGCGGCGCGCCAAGCCCAGCAGTTGGCCGAGATGCGACTGAAGGAAGTCCGCCGCGTGACGCATGAGCTGGTCTTCGGCTTCGGCGACAGTGTGGAATACCTGCCCGGCGGTATGAAGATCAAAGCCGATTTGTTCAAGGAAACCCTGGCCGCGCTGGAGCGACTGGTGCCCACGTTGGGCGGTGATGAAGCCGCGTTGGCCGACATTGCCCAGGTGCGTGTGCGCCTGGCCGAAGCCTACGCCCCCGGCTACCCGACATCGCTGAACGAGCCTGCGCTATCGCGTAGCCATGCCGAGAAAGCCGTGGCCCTGGTCGAGCAGGTCTGGCCCAGCCAAAAGAGCGATGTGAATTTCTCGGGCTACGCCAGCCGTGCCTATTCGGTACTAGCCTCGGCGCAGACCCATGCGGGCAACAAAGAGAAAGCCGCCGAGCTGACCCGGCGTAGCCTGGAGCTGGCCGAGCAGGCGCTGAGCGCCGCACCACCTGGCTCTGATTTGCTGATGCTGCGCGGCGCCGTGACCGCGGGCTACCAGGCCCTGGCCATTACGCTGGACGACAACGGTGTAGGCCTGGGCCAGCATGAGGAGGCCATGACGATGTACCAAGCGGCCCGAGCATCGGCCATGACCGAGATGGGCATGACCGCAGAAATGGCCGCAGTGGACGCCAAAGCCCGCCCCGGGCAAACCCGCTATGTAGCCGAGCTGGGCCAAACGCTGGCCATCATTAATGGCAGCATGTCGTCATCCAAACTGCGTCGGGGGGATTACGACGGCGCAACCGCGTCCCGCCGCGAGGCCGTGGCCTATATCCGCAAGGCCCAGGCTACGCACCCGGAGCAGGTGCAATTTCAGGCGGCCTTATCGACCTCGTTGCGCCAGCAAGCCAGCCTGGAACTGCAAATCGGTCAAGCGGAGGCGTCCTTGAAAACATCGCAAGAATCGATGGAGTGGAACGAACGCCTGCTGGCCACCGATCGCAAGAATGCCGAATGGCTGGACGACCGCGAGTTGGCCACCCTATCGCTAGGCACTGCACTGAGTCGCCTGGGCCGTAATGCGGAGGCCGTGCCGTGGCTAAAACGCGGTGTGGCTTATTGGCGCGCCGAGCAGGCCAAGAGCGACACCCCGCGTGAGCAGCGCACTGCAGCCCTGGCCGAATTCCGCTGGCACCGTGCCCAGGCCCTACTGGGCGGCGCTAGCGCTAAAGCCGCTTGGCAATCTGCAGCCACGGCGGCAGAGCGATTGCGTGGGCTAACCGATGCGGGCCCCAAGAGCTCCGATGTTTGGCTGATGCGCGCTGAAGCCGAAAGCGGTTTGGCCGCTGATGGCCCAAGTGCTGACCGCGCCAAATGGCAGCCACGCGCCTGCGCATCCTGGAACGCGGCAGCTACGCGCCGGGCCCTAGCTCCATTTGCGTTGCCACTGAAAGCCGCAACCTGTGGAGTAGCCCAATGACGGAGCCCACCCTCTTCATCGCACGGACCGAACCGGGCGACTTGCAGGTTGATGCTGCATCCGACGATCCGCTTTTGCTGTCACTGGAATTGGGGGGCAGTAACTGGCCCAGTTCCTGCCGCAACGGCGTATGCCGCACCTGCATAGGTCAGCTCATCAGCGGCACGGTGCGCTACGCCGTAGATTGGCCAGGTTTGAGCGCAGAGGAACAGGCTGAAGGCTACGTTTTGCCCTGCGTAGCCCACCCGTGCTCGGATGTGGTGTTACGCCAAGGCTATTGAAGCAGCTTTTTTGTTCTGGCGCGTTACCCACAATTCTCCAGGTCGCTTGACGGAACATGCTCGGATAGGCGAGTTCTCAAGATGGACGCAAATGCATCCGCTGTGACGGGCCCACCAAAGTAGTAGCAATGATCTTCGTCGCCAGTGCCAACATCATCGATTGAATCGCCCCGGGTTTGAACTGACCCCCAGAGGTTGGACGGTTTCCATACCGCCAACTAGGTTCTAAACGCCATTGGTGCCACGCCGTGCGACTGCGTACCGTAGAACGTGTGAATACGCTGTGCCCAGGTTTAGCCTGACATATCGGGCCAGTCGTCGCCATCAAAGCCTGGCGCACTCTCCAACTGGTCTTTGGTCACGTCACACCACTCTCACCCATGCCCAAAGGCCACCCACAGACAGAACTACATAGCTCACTTGCACGGTACTCACGTTTAGCGTGATGTCCTTGATGTCACCCAAATCGTCTGCACCCCAGATACATTACGCATGCGTTAGGCCGATAGCTTGAACGGGTTGAAATCCGTGGCGCTATCGTCGTAGTCCTCATTTTCTTTACGCTTCAAGAAAGCAACCACTTTGTAGGTCACCGGGGTCATCAGCACTTCCCAAGTGGTCTTTAGCAGGTACTGAGCGATGATGGTTTTGATTAAGTCCTCGGTTTGCCAAATACCGTAAAAGGCGATGAAGTAAAACATCGATGAATCGACCGCTTCACCCACAATGGTGGAGCCAATGGTGCGCTTCCAGAGCGACTTGCCCTGGGATGCAATCTTCATCTTGGCCAATACGAAACTATTGGCAAAGCTGCCGCACCAAAACGCGAACATGCTGCCCGCCGCGATGCGCCAGGCATTGCCAAACACCGATTCCAACGCTGGCTGGTAGCTCTTCATGTAGTCACTGGGGCCTGGTGGCAGGCTCACCACCACCCAGGCCATGAAAGACGCAAAGGCCAGTGCGCCAAAGCCGGCCCAGACCACGCGCCGGTCTCGGCCATAGCCATACACCTCGGTCAAGATATCCCCAAAGATGTAGCTGATGGGGAAAAACATCACACCAGCGCTGAACGGCACCGCGCCAAAATACGGCAACTCGATCACGGCTTGCTTGGCCGCGCCAATGAAGTTGGAGCACAACAGCACACATACAAAGGCTGCCATCACGAAGTCGTAGTACAGATATGTGCGCGGTACCGGCGTTTTAGCGGGAAGGGTTGCAGTGGCCATAGTGCTCTTGGTCGGGTTGGAAAATGCGTGGGAAACTAAAGGGTATTAGAGTTTTCGGGTAGAAGCAAATTATGGGCCGCCTACATCCTCGGCCCACCGTCTTGCGTCGCTGCTTCTCCACAGCCCAACCCCACGCGCCATCCTATTTTGCTATCACATTCATAGCTACTAAGGCAGGTTTTACCTGGGCCACGGGCAATTTGACTTAATATTGGGGCATGAAACACTCTTTTTTAACTTCTTTGATCGGTCGCACGCTCGCCGTGGCGGCATCGGCCACGATGGTCGCGGCATTGTTGTCGCTGGTGGGCTGCTCCAAGCCGGCTGAAACGGCAGCTATCGCCCCCAAAGCCAATTCGGCTGTTGCACCCCTTGACGCCTATGACCGCGTCGCCCAGCAAACCCGTGGCTTTACGGTGGGCAAGCTGCTGAGCGCGAACGCGGTGTATGTACTTTTTGATCCCCAGTGCCCGCACTGCGGCCACCTGTGGCAAGCCTCACAACCCTTGTTAAAACAGGCCAAGTTCGTTTGGATACCGGTCAGCATCATCAACGGTAAAAGTGCGCCCCAGGGGGCGGCCCTGCTGAGCGCCGCAAACCCCGCAGAATTGATGACGGTGCATGAAGCCTCCATCTTGGCGGGTACCGGCGGCACAGCAGCCTCTAGCGGCGTCGCCGAAGGCATTGAACAAGCCATCAAGACCAACACCAAGGTGTTTGGTGATCTGCAGGGCGAATCCGTGCCGATGATCGTGGCAAAAAATGCAAAAAGCGGAGGCCTTGTCACCCGCGCAGGCGCGCTGGATACGCCTGCATTGGCAGAGTTTTTAGGGCTAAACCTGCCCTGACCGATTACAGACCGTCGATTAGATCTTTGTCTAACTCGGCGGCGCTGGCAGCTCCCGTCTTGGTGCGCAGCAATTTGCCGTCTCGGTAAGTGAAATAGGCGGGCAGGCCGGCCACGCCAAGCGCCCTGGCAAAGCCATCCTGACTCACGCTGACCCACGGTGTGTAAACAACCCGCGCAAACTTGGTAGTGCCACCGCCCGCAGTTTGCATCCAGGCCTCAAATACCGGATTGCCCTTCATGCAAAAGACGCAAGACGTCTCAAAAGATGTGAGCTCCACCACCAGCACACCTGGGGTGGCGGCAATGTGTGCGGCAATCTTTGCAGGGGGCACCTGAGGAACATTGCCAGTGATCTTCTGGGCTGAAGGCGGTGGAGGCGCAGTCTCATTGGGCGGTTCGCCCAACAACTTACTGACCAGCACACCGTCCTTGTAGGTCAGGCGGGCGGGGACACCCCCCATGCCATGCAGCTTCATCAGCTCCCTGATTTCGGGCGGGAAATTGGCCCACGGAGCCCAGCTGGTTTGAATGAACTTAACATCCCCCGGTGCGGACTGGGCCAGTGCGACATATTTGGCGTTAGCCCGAATACAAAATGTGCACTGGGGATCGGTCGAAGTGATGTTCAACACTATGACGCCTTTGTGCGCTTTCAGGCGAGCCAGCGCATCACCGGGTGCCACGTTCTCAATCGGCGTTTGTGCACACGCGCCAGTAGCCACAAAAGCTAGCAGCGCACAAGCCACTAAGCGTATCGCGCCAGGTACGCGCCAAGCATTCATTTTCAGTTTTTTCATACGAGCAACAACCTCCAACCAAGGGACCAACTGCCAGAAACACTGTCTAACAGAGTGACTTAGTGTAGGCGCTGCTCATAGTGGCTGAACGCGTGTACTGAGTCGATAAGTGCTACCAGCTTGCGGGGTGGACCTTGTAGTAGGCCTTCAGCTCGGCGTAGACCGCAGGGTACTGCTGGGCCAGCGCTGCGCCTTGCTCGAAAAAGGCTTCAGAGACCACTGCAAAAAACTCGGCGGGGTCTTGCGCGCCATAGTGGTTCAGCAAACCCTGAACGGAGTTTTGAGCCTCGTACTGCAGGTGGGCGAATGCCTTGCCCATTACCGCTTGCCAGCGCTGGGCGTTGTAGGTGTGGTCACCCAAGTTGGGTAGCGGTGCGCCAGTGGCTTTGCCGTTTTCCTGGTCCAGTTGGTGGGCAAACTCATGGATCACCACATTACGGCCATCGTCGGCAATGGCCGCTCCTTCAAGCGTATCTTGCCAGGACAAAATCACCTGCCCCTGGGTCCAAGATTCACCGGCCAGCGCCTGGCGGTTGTCTTGCTGCACGCCGGCAAAGTCGGTGCTGGTGCGGTTCACCACGAAGGCGTGGGGATACATCAATATCTGGCGCACATTGCGGAAATAGCCAGCCGGCCGGTTCAGCAGCAACAAGCAAGCCTGGGCCGCCACTACCACCCGCATATCCTCACTCACCTGCAGGCCACCACAGCCGATGAAGGCTTTCTCAGCAATAAAAACCTGCATGTGTTTTTTGAGCTGCAACTGCAGGTCCACCGGAAGGCGCTGCACGATGGGCACGCGGCGTTGTAAAACCCGACGCCAGCGGGCAGGAAAAGGTTGCTGCCAGACCTTGCGCCGCTGGTACGCGCGCCAAACCGGTTGGCCCACAAGCCCCGCCACCATCAGAAAGGCGACGATACACACAATAAAAAAGGCCACAGCAGGCTCCAGCAACGTCAAGATTAACCCCATCTAATTGGCGCACACCTCGGATTTTTCAAGCCCTGTTGGTGGTTTTCCATCGGCTTTAACACGCGGGCGCCAACGCGGTCTACACTGGTGTGCCCACCTGATCTGATTCATGCCCAAAACTTACTTGCGTTGGACGGCCATCTGCAAATTTGGCGCTGCCCTGCTGCTGGCATGCGCGGGCCTGGCCCGCGCCGCCGAGCCCATGCGCTACATCCACCCGCCGCCTGAAAGCGGAGCGGACGTCCGCATGAACTACTACTGGGAGCTACTCCAGGCGGCCCTGGAAGAAACCACGCCCAAGTGGGGGCCCTACCACATTGCCATCAGCACCAAAGTGATTACCGCCGCGCGGGCCGAGCTGTTGCTGGCGGCGTCGACCGAGATCACCATGACCGTGCGCACAACCAGCACCGAACGCGAAAAGACGCTACAGGCGGTGATGATTCCGCTGGACAAAGGTTTGACCGGCTACCGGCTTTTTTTGACCAAAATCTCCACCCAGCAGCGCCTGAACCAGGTCCGTAGCTTGCAAGACCTGAAGGAGTTTTCTGTCGGTCAGGGCATCAACTGGATTGACGCTGACATCTTGCGCAACGCGGGGCTGAACGTGGTAACCGGCCCCACCTACGACAGCCTGTTTGCAATGCTCGATGCCAACCGCTTTGATTTGTTTTCCCGCGGTATTAATGAGATTGGACTCGAATTTAATTTTGCTACCGGGCGCCATTCGGATCTGGCGATTGAGAAAAGCTTGATGCTGTATTACCCGCTTCCGCGTTACTTCTTTTTCTCGCGCAGCGCCGAAGGCGACCGCCTGGCACGCCGGGTGGAAGAAGGCTTGCGCCTGCTTATCAAGAACGGGAAATTTGACAAGCGCTACCAAGCCTTCAAGCGCTCCATCCTGGTGGATCTTCAGCTTGCGGGGCGCCGCATCTTCCGTCTCCCCAATCCCTATCTGTCTGCGGCCACACCGCTGGCCGAGCGTGAGTTGTGGGACACGCTGGACGCTGAACTCAAACCCACGCCCTAGCTACCAATGTTTGCCCGGTGTCGGCGGCCAGCACAAAGGCCTTAATATCTAGCCTGTCAGGTCTCATCCCGAGGCCGCCCAACCCTATTGGAGGACGTATGGCAAAAGGTGATCAGCGCAGCGAGAAAATGGCCAAAAAGCCCAAAAAAGACAATTCCGAACCGAAGAACAATGGCTCAGACCGCCCCATGCCACCGATGACCACCGTTATTCCCCGCGGCAAAATCAAGACCAAGTGAACGCCGAAGCCTGTCTGGTTTGCCAGATAGGCTTTTTGCTATAGTAATAGGAGCAGCCAGCGTATATTTCACCTGGGCCAGCGGTCTATTAGATTCATTTTTCAGTCCGATAGCTCATCATCCTGCTCCTGCACCCGTGGCGGGCGTGGAACCTTCTTGAATCGGATTTTGCGGTCGAGTTCAATTGCGTCTTTCTTGACCTGGCGATCCGCATCCGTCTTCTGCCCCACTGCCAGCCACTGCGCAAACTCTTCGGGAGTTTCCAGCGTAACGCGGCCCATCGTGGCACTGCGAAATTCGTGGATCACGATCTCAGCGGCCTTCTGTACATTGATCTTGCCACCACCCAGCAGCGCGCCGCGCTTGCGCCCAATTGCACCCAATAGTTGCTCGTCAGTCTGCCCCGCTACGTCAGTCAACTTGAAGCGGGCGGCCAATAGGTCAGGGTAGTGCTGGCGCACATAGTCCAACAATTCCAGCGCCACTTCTTCATCATCAAACGCGTTCTTGCCGATAGCGCCACTGGCCGCCAGGTTGTAACCGCTCTTGGCCACGATGATGCGTGGCCACAACACGCCCGGCGTATCAAACAGATAGAAAGCGTCTTGCAGCACGATGCGCTGCTCGATCTTGGTCACACCCGCCTCATCGCCCGTTTTAGCCGAGCGCTTGCCCTTTAGGGTGTTGATCAATGTGGACTTGCCTACATTCGGAATGCCGCAAATCAGTACGCGCATGGGCTTGGTCATGCTGGCGCCCCGGGTGGGTGCCAGCGCAAAGCAGGCATCAACTAGGGCCTTGGCGGGTGCTGTCATGCTGGCATCCAGCCCCAGCGCACGGGTGCCGGGCTTGGCGTTGTAATGGTCCAGCCACAGCGCGGTGCATACGGGGTCTGCCAGGTCTTGTTTGTTGAGTACCTTGAGGGCGGGTTTGCCTCGGGTCAACTCGGCCAACATGGGGTTGGCGCTGGAGGCAGGCAGGCGCGCATCCAGCATTTCAATGACCACATCAATCTCTTTGACGCGCTCTTCAATCGCCTTGCGGGTGAGGTGCATGTGCCCTGGAAACCACTGAATTGCCATGCTATTTCTCTCATATCTGATGTGCTCTCGCCAAGACGGTGATTGTCGGGCAGTTTGTACAAGGTGGGCCCACTAGGGTGCTCGCTCTAGGAATTAGCCGGGATTTAAGGTGCGCACACTAGGTGTTGTCCAGAGAATCCGTCCATCACAACCTTTTCTTAACTCTCGACAGGAAATCACCATGGCCAAGCAAAATCTCTCCACCGTTACCAACGAACTCATCGCTTCTTACGGCAACACTGCCAAGAACGTCATTACCGCCTGCCACGTAGGCAACAAGCGCGTTGTGAGCTACGTGGACCAGAGCTGGGCCACTGCTGTCAAGAAAACGGGCAAGCGTTTGACTGCGGATGCGCGTGGCAACGCCATCGCTGCGCAGCAGAAAATCTCGGGCTACTACTCCAAAGGGATAGAAGCGACCACAGACAACGCCAATCTGGCTGTAAACAAAGCTGTTGAGCTCGCCGCCAAGGGTGTCGACCAAGTGGCAGCCAACGCCGCCCGTTTTGAAAAGTCGACTGGCTTAACTGCACTGAGCACACTGGCCGTGGCAACCCTGCCAGCAGCCCAAGCCGTGGTGAAGGCCGCTGCCAAGCTGGAAGAGCAATCCAGTGTTCTGGCTAAAAAAGTAGCTGGTTCTCCTCTCAAGGCAGTCAAGGCTAAGGCGGTTGCGGTCAAGGCTAAGGCCGTCGCTGTAGAGCGCGCTGTAGTCAAGAAGACTACTGAGGTTGCCAAGACAGCCACCAAGACCGTGCGCAAGGCCGCCAAGAAGGTAGTGGATGCTGTAGAAGCCGCATAAGGAAAGCTGCACCCAAGACGCTGCGCCACTGCGTAGCCTCTGGCAAAGCGCCCATCGTACTAACGGTGGGCGCTTTTTTTCTGTAAAAATCTGCATATGAACGCATCCTTTAGCTACCGTCATCTGTACTACTTTTGGGTGGTAGCCAAAGAAGGGGGTATGGCCCGCGCCGCCGACCGGCTGGGCATGGCGGTGCAAACGGTGAGCACCCAGGTGCGTGAGCTAGAACGAGAGCTGGGCTATGTGCTGCTCAAGCCCGCAGGTCGCGGCCTGATACTGACGCCCGCGGGCATTGCCACCATGCATGAGGCGGATCAAATTTTTCAATTGGGCGAACAACTCCCGGCCCGCGTGCGCGATGCCGTGAGTATGCCCACGGTGCGTCTGGCAGTAGGCATCTCCGACGGCCTGCCCAAACTGGTGGTGCGCAATCTCTTGCAACCCATAGTGCAGGAGCCGCATCTGCGTCTGGTGTGCCATGAGGGCGAGATTGAAGACTTGCTGGGCGACTTGGCCCTACACCGGCTGGACGTGGTACTGGCAGACCGCCCTGCTCCACCCAACCCCAGCCTGCGGCTTTACAGTCACGCCATGGGTACCAGCCCGATGGCCTGGTACGCACCTGAACAATGGGTGGAAGCGGGCTTGGCCAATTTTCCGCACAGCTTGGCCAAAGTACCTGTGCTGCTACCCACAGACCACACCGCAGTGCGCGGGCGGCTGGACCAATGGATGGAGCAGCGCGGCGTTCGGCCCAACGTCGTAGGAGAATTTGAAGACAGTGCGCTGCTTAAAACGTTTGGCGCCAGCGGCATGGGCGTGTTCCCGGCTGCCACCTTGGCCCAAGATCAACTCATCCAGCGCGATGGCCTCACAAACATCGGTCTCTGCGATGGAGTCGAGGAACAATTTTTCGCCATCGGCACTAAGAAAAAAGTCCAACACCCGCTGGTGCAGCGACTCATCGCCAGTTAAACCGCTGGGCGCAATCAGGCAGCCTTGGCAATCAGGCGCTTGGCATCCAAATATGTCTTCAGGTAGACATCAAAGGACATGGTGTCGGCCGCCTCAATCGTGTTTTGATCGGCCCACGAGGCTTCAGCCAGCATCTTGAACCGCTCGGCATTTTCAGCCGACACGGCTGTTGCCAAGGTGTCACGCTTCAAGCGTTCTGACTGCGCGCGCACAAAGGCCACGAACGATCCGTTGAAGTCTCTTTGCATTACCTGCAGCACCCGCGCCGAGGGCAAAGTATCGGGCTGATCCAACCCCCGCACGGCCCCATCCAGCGCTTGCAGATACAAGGTTCCACCGTGGGCCGCATCGAGTTCTTGGGCCAGCGGCCGCATCTCTTGCACAATCGTATGACCCCAGTCCTTCAGTGCAATCTGCGTATCGCCACGCTCCAGCATCAAACCTGGCTGGCGGCCGCGCTCAGCAACGGATTGCTGGTTGTGCGATAGGGTAACGATTTCTTCAGGGGTGTCGGGTGGGCTGTCGGTCTGAAGACAGTGCAATAAAAACACATCGAGGAAACGCATGGTCTGGGCGTTGATGCCCACTGGCTCAAACGGATCTAGATCCATCAAACGCACTTCGACGTATTCCACACCCCGCTCGCGCAGCGCGTGCAACGGGCGCTCTCCGGGAAAAATCACACGCTTGGGGCGGATGGTGCCGTAAAACTCGTTTTCAATTTGCAGCAAACTAGTACCCAGTTGCAGGTACTGGCCCTGCGGGCTTTGCACGCCAATCAGCTGGTAAGCCGGGTAAGGGGTGGTCAATGCGCCGTGTAACGAGTAGGCATAGCCCTCCAGGCTGTTGTAGCTCACCGCAAGACTAGCCTGCGCATCACTTTGGTACCCCAAGCGACCCATACGCAACGAGGTGGCATACGGTAAATACATGGTGTGCGCGTTGAGTGCCTGCAACTGGTGCTGGCGCCCAGCCACAAAGGTGGAACACACCGCAGGCGATGCGCCAAACAGATATAGCAGCAAAAAGGCGTGACGGCGGAAGTTGCGAATCAGACCAAAATAATCTTCACTGGCTACATCAGGCAAAGACCAGTTGTAGTGAATGCCCGAGATGGTTTGCATTCGCCGACCATAGCGGTGACCGAGGCCCCGGCGGTACACGGTTTTGGATTGGCCCACATTAGAGCTACCGTAGTAGCCCAAAGGAATCGTATCGTCTGCGGGCAAGCCGCAAGGCATGCTGGATACCCACAGCAGTTCCTCGCCCAACGCGCCAAAGGTAGCTTGCTGCACGTCTTGCAGCTCGGTCAGGCAATCTTCCACTGCTCGGTGCACGCCAGTGATCAGCTCCACCTGGGATTCGCTGAAATCTGTGGTGATGTTAGGGTGCGTCAAAGCGGAGCCTAAGGCGCGGGAATGTGGCGTCATGGCCAGGGCCCCAGTGGGTAAGGCGCGCAGACTTTCCTTCTCAAGACCCCTGCGCATACCCAACAATCGCTGTGCAGTCAGAGCACCCGGGCCCCTCGAAATACGTTCCATGCCATCGGCCCTTCAACTCTTAAACGGGGCGCAAAGGTACCACAGCAGGCTTTTTTGTGCTGGCCACAGCAGCATTTGGCGGACCTGATCAGGCCAATTGCGCCATGGCCCGACTCACCTCGTGAGAACTCTGTGCGTTTCCGCTTTGCGGAACGACATCACCGGAGCGCTCAGTCACCAGGGCTAGTTGGCCGTGCAATCGCTCGGCGGCCTGCGCGCCCAGGCCAATCCAAGCACCATCTGTCAGGGTGATATGGGCCGCCTCCACGCTGCCGGCGCCAGCACACAAAATCGTACGCGTAGGGGCATCCTGGGCCACTAGCACCAGCATGGCAGGCACCACAGCTTCGGGCTTCAGTGCAGCCAGCACGGCTTCCGACATCAAATCCTCCGTCATGCGCGTGGCAGCCGTAGGGGCCAGGCTGTTGACGTGAATATTGCTTTTAGCCCCCTCAATTGCCAGGGTTTGCATCAGGCCCACCAGTGCCAACTTGGCCGCGCCGTAGTTGGACTGTCCAAAGTTACCGTACAAGCCCGAAGACGACGTGGTCATCAGAATACGTCCGTACTTTTGCGCCGTCATGTGCGGCCAGACGGCCTTGCAACAATGCACCGCACCCATCAAATGCACATCCATCACCAAACGGAAATCGGCCAACTCCATCTTCGCAAAACTCTTGTCGCGCAGGATGCCCGCGTTATTCACCAGAATGTCGATCCGACCCCAGGTGTCTGTGGCCTGCTGCACCATGGCTTGCACTGCATCCCAGTCGGTGACCGAGGCGCCGTTGGCAATTGCCTCGCCGCCCGCGGCCAGAATTTCATCGACCACCGCTTGCGCAGCCGTTTGCGAGCCACCGGAGCCATCGCGGGCACCACCCAAATCGTTCACTACCACTTTGGCACCCCGCGCTGCCAACGCGAGCGCGTGCTGGCGCCCTAAGCCCCCACCGGCCCCCGTAACAATGGCAACCCGACCTTTGAAATCCAAGCTCATATATTCTTCCTGCAATGGTTGAGACACCTGAATGGCTGCAGTTCTGCTAGCCTGCGGCATCGATACCGTACTGTAATTCAGACGCGTCACTCCAACACTGACACCACCGCCATGCAATTGAACTCGGATGCTCCCCTGGAACCACCGCGCGATGCGGCCACCGTGCTGATGCTGCGAGACGGCACGCAGGGGTTGGAAGTATTTTTGGTCAAGCGCCACGGCCTGTCGGATGTGTTGGGCGGCGCCTATGTATTTCCGGGAGGCAAGCTGGATGCGGCAGACCTGCTATTGGATAGGCATGTGGACCAGAGTGCGGCAGACATGCACAGCGCCTTGGGTGAACCCGACACACAACCTGCCACCGCCCTGGGCCTGTACGTCGCCGCGCTGCGCGAGGCTTTTGAAGAGTCTGGCATATTGTTTGCCAGCGACGCGCTGGAGGCCCAAGCCGCCTTGTCCCAGGAATTGCAGCGCCCCTTCAACGCCTGGGTAGAAGAGCGCTCCATGACCTTACAGACGCGTATGCTATTGCCCTGGACGCGTTGGATCACACCGCGTATGCCATCGGTCAGCAGCAAGCGTTTTGATACCCGATTCTTTGTCGCCCAAGTGCCTGCCGACCAAGTAGCTCGCCACGATAATTTTGAAACCACAGCCAGCGCCTGGTTACAACCCAAACTGGCCTTGCACCAGTATTGGGATCGACAAATCGAGCTGGCACCACCGCAAATCATGAGCTTGGCCCATCTGTCTCGTCACGCCAGCGTGCACAGTGTGCTGCAAGAAGCCCGCCAGCGCCCACCGCCGGTGATCTTCCCCGAGTCGTACGAGGAGGCGGGTGAGCGCTTGATTTGTTACCCTGGTGACCCGCGGCATTCGGTACCCACACTGGCGATGCCTGGGCCCACCCGTGTATATTTTCGCAATCGGCGTTTCGAGCCTGCCGATGGATTTGAGGCCTTGTTTGTATGAACTATGTTGTATTGGGTGCTGGAGCGATTGGCTGCTATGCGGGTGGACGGCTCGCAGCAGCTGGCCATCGTGTTACCTTCATCGGCCGCCCTCGAACGATTACCACGCTGCGCCAACACGGACTCACGGTGACCGACCTGGATGGATTCAAAGCCCACGTACCCGGCAATGAATTGCCGTTGGCTGAGCATTTGGATGACAGCTTGTTTACCCAGGCCTGCACGGTCCTGTTGTGCGTCAAAGGTGGCGCAACCCGCAGTGCGGCCGCGGAGCTTGCGGCGGTGTGCCCGCCTCACACCACAGTAATCTCACTACAAAACGGCGTTGACAATACCAACCGTATTCGGGCCGAAGCGCCTTCATTGGCGGTGGTGGCTGGCATGGTGCCATTTAATGTGGTGATGCTGCCAAACGGCCACGTGCACAGGGGTACGACCGGCGCTTTGACTATGACGCATCAAGCTGAAACGCAGGCGTTGGTGCCCGCCTGGAATGCGGCGGGCTTACCACTGAAATTGACCGCTGACATGCTGAGCGTGCAGTGGGGCAAGCTACTGCTGAATTTGAACAACCCGGTCAACGCGCTATCAGACCTGCCTCTGCGCAACCAACTAATGGACCGCGACTACCGCCGCGTAGTGGCAAGTTTGCAAACCGAGGCCTTGCAAGCGCTCAAAGCAGCGGGTATTCGCCCGGCCAAAGTGGCCACCGCACCGCCGTTGTGGCTGCCCACTATCTTGCGCTTGCCCAATGCTATTTTCACGCGGATGGCGGCGCGCATGCTGCGCATGGATGCAGCAGCCCGCTCATCGATGTGGGAAGATTTTCAACACGGCCGCGTGACCGAGATTGATGATTTATGCGGTGCAGTGGTGCGGCTGGCACAGGCCCATGGCACACCCGCTGCGGCCAATGCGGCCATGTGCAGCTTGATCAGCGGCCACCTCTCAGGTCAGAGCATGTCGGGTGTCGAACTGCGTGCCGCATTAGGCACTTGAATCGGCAAGATGCCATTGCGCAGCATCCATCGGCCAATAATTTGCGGGTCGTGGGACACGCGCAGCTCAAGATAAGCCGCTTGCGCCTCTGGGTAGCGACGGCGCAAAAAGTTAAACCATTGCTTCAAGCGACCAGCCTGTTGTTTGCGCTCCAAGCGGCTGCATACCAAAACCCAAAACTGCCCGATCAGCGGTTGCAAGTCCTGCCAGCTCACGCGCAGGTCCGCCGTGTTTAAAACATCGGCTCCCCGATCCTCCCGAATCGCCAGCGCCAGCCCCGGGTCCACCACCATGCCGCGCCCCACCATCAGGCTGTCGCAGCCAGACGCCTGGCGGCAGCGCCGCGCGTCGTCCACCGTCCAGATTTCGCCATTGGCCACAACAGGTACCGACACTGCCAGACGGATGTCGTTCACCCGCTCCCAATACGCAGGCGGGCGGTAGGCATCGGCCTTGGTGCGGGCATGCACCACCAGCTCACTCACGCCACCCAGCGCCAAAGCCTGGGCACACTCCACCGCGCGCGAGTCATCCAAAAAACCCAGTCGCATTTTGGCTGACACCGGCATATGCGCAGGCACCGCCTTGCGCACCGCAGACACAATACGCGTCAAAAGTTCCGGGTCATCCAGTAAGGCTGCACCGCCGCCATGGCGATTAACCACCTTGGCAGGACAACCAAAATTCAGATCAATGCCATGTGGGCCCATCTCGGCCAGTCTTGCCGCGTTCTCAGCCAGGCACACCGGGTCAGAGCCCAGCAACTGAGCGCGTACCGGCACACCAGCTGGCGTCAGCCCACCATTGGCCAACTCGGGCATCACGCGCAAAAAGGCTTTCTCTGGCAACAGCGTGTGGGTGATGCGAATGAACTCGGATACACAGCGATCCACGCCACCTACCCGGGTCAGCATGTCGCGCAGTACAAAATCGAGTAGCCCCTCCATCGGGGCCAGCAATATCGTCACGGTGGGTGTCTCGGGTGGGGCATAGGGTTCTAAATGTAGCTGCACACCGCCGAAGCGCTTCCGACACCGTAGTTTTAGTCCTCTACAAACGCCTGCTCGCGCTTGGCCTTGACCGATGGCATCAACACGACGATCAATAGCAGCACTGAAGCGGCCAGCAGCGTTGCTGACAACGGACGCGATACAAATACGCTCCAATCACCACGTGAAATTTTGAGTGCACGACGAAAGTATTCCTCCATCATCGGCCCCAGTATGAACCCGAGTAGTAGCGGTGCGGGCTCAGTACCCAGCTTGATGAAGAGGTAGCCAATCACACCAAAAATTGCGACTAACCATATGTCAAAGGTGGTGTAGTTGGTGGAATACACGCCAATGGCGCAGAACAACACGATGGCGGGAAACAACCACCGGTAGGGCACGCTGAGCAACTTGATCCAGATGCCGATCAAGGGTAAGTTCAAAATGACCAACATCAGGTTACCGATCCACATGGAAGCGATCAAACCCCAAAACAACTCGGGATTGCTGGTCATCACTTGCGGACCAGGCTGAATGTTGTGGATGGTCATGGCACCCACCATCAAAGCCATCACCGGGTTGGGTGGGATGCCCAGCGTGAGCAAGGGGATGAAAGACGTTTGTGCCCCAGCGTTGTTGGCAGACTCCGGCGCTGCCACACCGCGGATGTTGCCCTTGCCAAAGGGTACTTCACCAGGGCGTAACTTGGTCTTTTTCTCCAGGGTGTATGCCGCAAACGATGCCATCACTGCGCCGCCGCCGGGCAAGATACCTAACATGGAGCCCAAGGCAGTACCCCGCAAGACTGCAGGGACCATGTTCTTAAAATCCTCTCTGGTAGGCATCAAGCCCGTGACATTCGCTGTAAATATTTCGCGCTCGCTTTCCTGTTTGGACAGGTTGCTGATGATCTCGCCATAACCGAAAACGCCCATGGCAATCACGATGAAGCCGATGCCATCCGCCAGTTCCGGAATATCAAAACTAAACCGGGTGCCGCCAGAATTCACGTCTGTACCGACCATACCCAACAACAGTCCCAAAACGATCATGGCGATGGCTTTCAGCAGCGAGCCGGAAGCCAACACCACCGCGCCGATCAGGCCCAACACCATCAACGAAAAATACTCAGCAGGGCCGAAATTGAAAGCCAACTCTGTCAGGGGGGCAGCAAACGCGGCCAACAGCAAAGTGCCCACGCAGCCTGCAAAGAACGAGCCTAGTCCGGCTGCGGCTAGCGCAGGGCCTGCGCGCCCCTGGCGTGCCATTTGGTAGCCGTCAATGACCGTGACCACTGATGACGACTCTCCTGGCAAATTCACCAAGATTGCCGTGGTGGAGCCACCATATTGGGCACCGTAATAGATACCAGCCAGCATGATCAATGCAGCCTCTGGTTGCAGCGCATAGGTTGCCGGCAACAGCATTGCAATAGTGGCTACAGGCCCAATGCCAGGCAATACCCCAATCAGCGTCCCAAGCATGCAGCCAACAAACGCATACATCAGGTTTTGCGCGGTAAACGCTATGCTAAAACCCAGGGCTAGGTTGTGGAATAAATCCATGGTCGTACCTCTCAGGGATTTGTAAAAAAGGCAGGCCACACCGGGAACTGCAATTTGAGCAAGAGTATGAAAGCCAGGTAACTGATGACGGCCAATACCGTGCCCAAAACGATCACCTCTTTCACGTTGAACTCGTCACCCGCCAAACTGGCGATGAAGGTCAGCGCGTAGATACCTGCGATGAGTCCTATCGGGGGCAAACCCACACTTGGGAGGCCACCGATCATGGCGCCAAAAACCAGATTTGCGGTGATGATGAAGAACAGAGGTTTCCAGGCAAACTTACCAATCCTGTCGCCGTCGACGGTCTCTACCACCAAGGCCTTGAAAGTGATGACGGCACCTAGCAAAGCCAACAATACGCCGAGCACCAGCGGAAAATAGCCAGTGCCCATGTTGGCCGCATCGCCAATTCTGTAATCCAATGCTCCCCAGGCAAATGCAATTCCTGCACCCATAAACATCAGTCCGGAGAAAAAATCTTTCTGGCTTTTTACGTTCACACGAAGTCTCCTGAAATCAGACGGGGCGCGGTTGCCAACGCAGGCGACCTGCCCGTTAGCTCAGCGGTGGCGTGGACGTTAGCACCTCTTCCATCACCGTAGTACCCTCCGCAACCCTGAGAGCACCGGCTAGTCGCAAGGGTCGCATACCGTCTGACACGGCTTGGCGACGCAGCACGTCGATGGAGCTGCTGGCACTTACTTTTTCTTTGAAGGTGTCGGACACGACCAGCAACTCGTACAAGCCCATGCGGCCCATAAAACCAGTCAGACGGCAATCGACACAGCCCACAGGCTTATAAGGTTTATAGCCCCCGTTAATTTGCCAAGGCTTGATCGCCTCGCCCAGCTCTTCGCGGGTGGTCAGCTCATCGCGCACTCGGCAATGCTTGCACAGTGTACGCACCAGGCGCTGGGCCAAAACTCCCAGCAGCGTGGCATTGATCAAGTACGGCGGTATGCCCAGCTCGATCAGGCGGGTGACAGCAGAAGGAGCGTCATTGGTATGCAAAGTGGAGAACACCAGGTGACCGGTCAGCGCGGCTTGCACCGCCATCTCGGCCGTTTCCAGATCGCGAATTTCTCCCACCATGATGATGTCGGGGTCCTGGCGCATCAGGGCCCGCAGGCCCTGCGGAAAGCCAAAGTCCAGTTGCGGTTGCACCTGGGTCTGGTTAAACGCGGGTTCGATCATTTCAATCGGGTCCTCTACCGTGCTGACGTTGACCTCTTCGGTGGCTACTCGTTTGAGTGTGGAGTAAAGCGTCGTGGTCTTGCCCGACCCGGTGGGACCAGTCACCAAAATGATACCGTGTGGACGCTTGACTAACGTTTCCCACCGCGCGGCGTCGTGGCTGGCAAAGCCCAGCGCATCCAAATCTTTCACCGCGTTGTCTGGGTCAAAAATTCGCATCACCATCTTCTCGCCAAAGGCCGTAGGCAAGGTGGATATCCGCATTTCAATCTCATCGCCGCGCGGGTTACGTGTCTTGATACGGCCATCTTGCGGGCGGCGCTTCTCGATCACATCCATGCGGCCCAATAGCTTGATTCGCGCCGTCATCGCGTTGAGTACGCCCATGGGCATTTGATACACCGGGTGCAGCAGACCGTCAATACGGAAGCGGATCACGCCCTGCTCCCGGCGTGGCTCCAGATGGATGTCGCTGGCACGCTGATCAAACGCGTATTGCCACAGCCAGTCCACTACCTGCACCACGCCTTGGTCGTTGGCATCAAGTTGTTTGTTGGTCTTGCCCAGCTCCACCAATTGCTCAAAGCTGGCGCCGTTGTTGGTACCTGACTTGTTCGCCGCTCGGACCGACTTGGCCAGTGTGAAGAATTCTGCGGTGTAGCGTTGAATATCCTGCGGGCTGGCTACCACGCGGCGCACTGCGCGCCGCGACTGGCGCTCGACCTCGCTTACCCAATCGCTGATAAACGGCTCGGCTGTGGCTACCGTAATTTCTGAGGACGTCACCACCACGGGCAGTATCTTGTGACGCTCGGCATAGCCCGCGCTCATCGCATCGGCCACCTTGCCCACATCCACTCGCAGCGGGTCAATACGCAAATACTCCATGCCCGCGTAACCTGCCAGCCACTGTGTCAATGCTTCAATATCAAGAGGCTTGCCATCGGCAGCGCGGCGCATGGACACACTCGCCAGGCGTACCAGCGGGTGCTGCGCGCTTTCAGCCTGGGCGCAGCGTGCAATGGTGCGTTGGGCCTCCTCAGCAGCAATTACGCCATCGCGCTCCATCCAGTCCACCAGGCGGCGCCAGTCCACCGGACCACTGTGCGTGACTTTTCCCACGCCTTTGGGTTTGTGCGCGCTCATGGATAGACGGGCTTGAAGCCTCTTACCCACTTATCGGCTGGCAGGCCCCATTGACGGCGAATCGCATCAGCCCGCTCGAGCAACTCCGCGCGCTTGGGGCGCGCGGGCGTGCGCTGGGCCAGCACCACCGTGTTGCCCTCCCGCGTGGCTTTAAAAGCCCACAGAGCCTCTTTACCAAAAGCTTTTTCCATATTCGTAACACTGCGCTGAAAGCTGGAACTGCGTCCAAACAGATTGACGGTCATGCACCCCTCCGGAGTCAAGGTGGATCGGCAATGAGCATAAAACTCGGCACTGTCACACACGGGGCCTGCGGCCTCATGGTCGTACAAATCCACTTGCAGTGCATCCACGATTCCATGCCAGCGGGGCTGCTGTATTTCTTGCGACGCATCAGCCAGTACTACTTGCAAACGGCCATTGTCCTGTGGCAGCTTAAACCAGCCTCGGCAGGCTGCTATTACTTGAGGGTTGAGCTCAATCGCCGCAGTTTTCATCTTCAAAGTTTTGTTACAAAACTTGGTTAGTGAAGCAGCGCCCAAACCCAATTGCAAAGCCTGGCGCTTGGGTACCGATGCGAGATCTACAAACAGCAGCCAGGCAAACATGCGCTGGATGTATTCATGCACAAGGGCCAGTGGATCGTCCATGCGCATGGAGCCCTGAATCCAGATGCTGTCCAGATGCAAATGCCGAATATCACCTTCGTCTGAAAAATTAACCTCGGGAAACACCACAATTTCTTTTTTAACCATGGGGATTTATACCAGCAGCGCGCCCAAGCGCGGTAACGCCTCGCAGGCATTGCACTCGGTTGCTCTAGCCAGGGTTTCTAGGCTGATACCCCGCAGTTGGGCTACCACCGCCGCGATACGGGGTAACTCGCCGGGTTCGTTGCGCCCTTGGGCGACACCTTGGGCCCGGGCTTCCGCTTGGGTGTAAAGCCAATGCGGGGGAATATCGGGTGCATCGGTTTCCAGCACGATAGCTTCAAGCGGCAATGTGGTCACCAAGCGGCGCAATTGCAGCGCGCGCTCAAACGTCACTGCACCCCCAAAACCCAACTTAAAACCCAGCTTCACAAACTCCAGTGCCTGCACATCGCTGCCATTGAACGCATGGGCAATACCCAGCCAAGGCGACCCGACACTGCGCAGATCCCGCAAATGCTTGAGCAGCTGATCGGCAGAGCGGCGCACATGCAGGACCACAGGCAGTTCGTATTTGCGCGCTAGTTTGAGTTGGGCACGGTAGTAGTCTTCTTGCTTCTCCCGTAACGGAGTTTGGGTCAGCGCAGGCACAAAGTAGTCCAAACCAATTTCACCCACTGCCACCAGGCGCGGGTCGGCTTGGTGCTGCTGCAGTTGCTGATCGAGTTGCGCTAGGCTGCTTGACAACGCCCCGTCAATGTACAGAGGGTGAATACCAAGGCAGTAACAGTCGCCGCTGGCGTGTGCCAAGTTGCGGGTGTCGTCAAAGTTATCGACCTTTACCGCAGGAATCACGATCTGCGCCACCCCGGCTGCGCGCGCACGCTGGCGTACCTCCTTCCGGTCGGTATCAAACTCGGGTGCATCCAGGTGACAGTGGGTATCGATCCAGCGCATGTGGCACGATTATCATCGCCCAGACCCGTGTAAACCGACACCGAGACACAAACCATGCACTTGCTTCAAACGACTACCATCTCGATAGCTCTAAGCGCCTCACTGCGCTCGCGGCATCTGGTTTGCGCCTTGACTACCGGTCTGCTAATGGCGACTGCGGTGGCACAGGCGGCGGGCAGGCCCGCTACCCTACGCTCCAAGCCCGTGGCCGATATCCTGGCCGCATCCAAGCCCCAAGAATGGCGCACCCTAGACCCTGAAAAAACGCTCTATTTGGAACTGTCTGCCGGACGCGTGGTGATGGAGTTGGCGCCTGACTTCGCACCCGAACACGCGCGCAACATCAAAACCCTGGTGCGCGAAAAATACTTCGACGGCCTGTCCATCTTGCGGGCGCAAGACAACTATGTGGTGCAGTGGGGCGATCCCAATGAGGAAGACGCTGGGGCCAAGCCGCTGGGCAGCGCCAAAGCCGAACTTCCGCCAGAATTCACCACCCGCATCACCCCCAGCATTCCGTTTACCAAACTGCCGGATGGTGATGGCTACGCGCCCCAGGTGGGTTTTAGTCAAGGATTCCCGGTAGGACGCAACACCGCCACAGGGCAAACATGGCTGACCCACTGCTACGGCGCGTTGGGCGTAGGCCGGGGAAATGAAGCCACTAGCGGTAACGGCTCCAGCTTGTATGTCACCATCGGCCACGCCCCACGCCACCTGGACCGCAATATCGCCGTAGTGGGCCGCGTGGTGCAGGGTATGGAGAAACTATCTGTGATGCCACGCGGTACCGGGCCACTGGGTTTTTATGAGAAGCCCGAGCAACGCACCATGCTCAAAAGCATCGCGCTGGCCGCAGATGTGCCGCTAGCAGAGCGCACGGCATTAGAAATATTACGCACCGATTCAGCTAGTTTTACCGCAGTAGTCAATGCCCGGCGCAACCGCTTAGACGACTGGTATGTTGCGCCCGCAGGTCACATTGAGCTGTGCAATGTGACCATCCCAGTGCGCGTAATCAGAAACTAAACAACTCAGGCTGCGCGTGCGATCGGCTTGAGTAGCGCACCAAAGCGCTGCGCAATCGAGGCCTGAATACCTGCTGCGTCAAGACCCTGCATTGAGAGCAGGCGCGCAGGGTCGCCATGCTCAATGAAGGTGTCGCGCAAGCCCAATTGCAGCACCGGCACTGCAACGCCTGCGGCATGCAAAGCCTCCAGCACTGCACTGCCCGCGCCGCCCATTACGGCGCCCTCTTCCACAGTGACCAGCGCGTCATGGTCTCCGGCCACTTGCAGCAGCAGTTCTACATCCAGTGGCTTGGCCCAGCGCATATTCACCACGGTCACGTTGAGTGCCTCCCCAGCGG
This sequence comes from Burkholderiales bacterium, assembly GCA_025363275.1. Classification (GTDB taxonomy): domain Bacteria; phylum Pseudomonadota; class Gammaproteobacteria; order Burkholderiales; family Burkholderiaceae_C; genus Allorhodoferax. Next base: position 22,129 of record JANYEE010000035.1, read on the forward strand.
TCAGCGCAGGGTACAGCAGCGTGCCAAAGGCCAGCACCGCGATACCTCGCCCGTTGCGGCGCACCTCGCCTTTGCCAAACGGCAAGCCTTCTAACGACGCCTGCTGCGCTACACCCGCACCCGCGCCACGCGGATAGCGCACGGCTACCGGATGGTTCTGCGCAAACGCGGTGCTCAGCAACTGGCGGCATTCGTTTTCATCAGCAGGGCAGGCCACGCTCATGTTGGGGATGCAGCGCAAATAGGGAATGTCGTAGGCACCTGCGTGCGTAGCGCCATCGGCGCCTACCAGGCCAGCACGGTCCAGTGCAAACACCACGGGCAGGTTCTGGATCGCTACGTCGTGGATTAATTGGTCGTAGGCGCGCTGCAAGAAGGTGGAATAAATCGCCACCACAGGCTTCAGACCCTCGGTTGCCAGGCCGCCCGCGAATGTCACGGCATGTTGCTCGGCAATGCCGACATCAAAGTAGCGCTCCGGAAACTTCTGCTCAAACTCGACCATACCCGAGCCTTCGCGCATAGCCGGGGTGATGCCGACCAAGCGCTTGTCGGCTGCTGCCATATCACACAGCCACTGGCCAAACACCTGGGTGAAGGTGGTCTTGGGCGCAATCTGGGGCTTTTGCAATCCAATGCTCGGATCAAACTTCCCAGGGCCGTGGTACGCCACGGGATCAGCCTCGGCCAGCTTGTAACCCTGACCTTTTTTGGTCACCACGTGCAAAAACTGCGGGCCTTTGAGTAGCTTGATGTTCTCCAGCGTGGGGATCAAGGAATCCAGATCGTGCCCGTCGATCGGGCCGATGTAATTGAAGCCAAATTGCTCAAACAGCGTGGCCGGTACGATCATTCCTTTGGCATGTTCTTCAATACGCTTGGCCAGTTCGAACAGCGGCGGCGCGCCTTTGAGTACGGTCTTGCCGACATTTTTTGCAGCAGCGTAAAACCGCCCGCTCATCAACTGCGCCAGATAGCGGTTCAGCGCGCCCACCGGCGGGCTGATGCTCATGTCGTTGTCGTTCAGGATGACCAGCAGCTTGCAGTCTTCGACGCCCGCGTTATTCAGCGCCTCAAAGGCCATGCCGGCGGTTAGCGCGCCATCGCCAATGATGGCCACCGCGTGGCGGCCTTCGCCCTGAATGCGGGCAGCCATGGCCATCCCCAACGCGGCAGAAATAGACGTGCTGGAGTGCGCTGTGCCAAAAGTATCGTATTCGCTCTCGGCGCGCTGAGGGAAGCCGCTAAGGCCGCCCAATTGGCGCAGCGTATCCATGCGGTCGCGTCGGCCGGTCAGGATTTTGTGCGGATAGGTCTGGTGGCCCACATCCCACACCAGGCGATCCTCGGGGGTATTGAACACATAGTGCAACGCTACCGTCAGCTCCACGGTGCCCAGGTTGGAGCTCAGGTGGCCGCCGGTCTTGGAGACGCTATCGATCAGGTAGTCGCGCAGTTCACCGCTCAGCTGCTTAAGCTGTTCACGGGGAATCTGCCGCAGGTCCGACGGGTCATCAATAGTGCGCAGCAGGGAGTAAGTGTGATTCGACATATGCTATAAATTTAGTAGCTACCCAGGCAATGAATCCGTGGGCCACGGGCCTATTTCTCCAAAAATAAGGGCTAATGGGTCCGACTGACCACCATCTCGGCCAACGCGGCCAGGGCCTGGGTATCGGGCAAACCACTGGCGCGCAAAGCGCGGTGGGCCTGCGCCAACAGGGCCTGCGCGTAATCACGGCTGGGTTGCAAGCCCATCAGTGACACATAGGTCGGCTTGTCGTTGTCGGCGTCTTTGCCTGCGGTTTTACCCAGCGTAGCCGAATCGGCCGTCACGTCCAGAATGTCGTCCACGACCTGAAACGCCAGGCCCATGGCCGCGCCGTATTCCAGCAAGGCCTCTAGCGCGGTGGCATCGGGCGTGCCGCAGTGGGCGCCCATCATCACACTGCCCTGCAGCAGTGCACCGGTTTTGAGCTGGTGCATTTCGCGCATTTGGCGCTCAGTCAGCGGCAGGCCCACACTGGCCAAGTCAATCGCTTGACCACCCGCCATACCCGCGCTGCCTGCGGCACGGGCCAGCAAGGCGCACAGCTTAGCCTGCGTCACGCAGGGTACAGTGTCATCTATAGGCGTCAGCAATTCAAAGGCTAGCGCCTGAAGGGCGTCACCGGCCAGCAGCGCGCTGGCTTCGCCAAACTGCACATGCACGGTGGGCTTACCCCGGCGCAGCACGTCGTCGTCCATACACGGCATGTCGTCGTGCACCAATGAGTAGGCGTGGATTAATTCCACTGCGCAAGCGGCTCGCATGGCCGCATTGTGGCCCGCAGATAGGGCCGCAGTGTGCTGCGAGCCCACCACAGCTTCATGCGCCGCCAATACGAGTAGCGGGCGCAGGCGTTTGCCTCCATCTAGCACGGCATAGCGCATGGCTTCGACCAACGCAGCTGGGGCTCCGTGGTCCAGACCCAGCGGCGCATCCGCGGTTACCCAGGCATCCAATGCATCTTCCACCAACGCCAGGCGCTCGTTGCTCCAGGGCTCTAGCGCAAAGGGAATCGCCATATCGGCCAGCACCGCACTCATTGCGGAGCCCAGGGTTTCAGCGTGCCTTCGTCCAGCACCCTGATTTGTTCTTCCACAGCTTGCAGTCGGTCCCGGCACAACTGCAGCAGCGCCGCACCGCGCTGGTAGCCACCCATCAGTTGGTCTAACGGCAGATCACCCGATTCCAGACGGGCCACCAATTGCTCCAGCTCGGTCATGGCGGCCTCATAGGTTTCCGGCAATGCGGGGGCGGGGCTTACAACAGACGACGAGATGGCCTTGGGCATGGGAGCGGGTAGAAAAAATCAAAAGGCGATTTTAGGCCCTACGCCAGCGTAAACCCTGCTTTGTCGTGCGACACAGAGCTCTGGGGCGCGTGGATAATGCAGGTCCGCCCGCTTACAAGCTCACGACAAGCGCCTGGCCACTCGCATTTGCTTACGGTTTGTCACTCGTTTTTAGGAGAAACACCATGCCCTTGCTGCTGAGATTCGCCCTTGGGATGGATTGGGTCAGCAAAAAAATGGGGGCCCTGGCCACTTGGACCGTTTTGCTGGCCGCGTTGATCAGTGCCGGCAATGCCTTCATGCGCTACGGCCTAGATTGGAGCTCCAACTGGCTGATTGAGATCCAGTGGTATTTGTTTGCCTATATGGTGATGGTAGGAGCGCCCCATGTTCTCAAGCTCAACGAACACGTGCGCGTGGACCTCATTTACGGCAAGCTGCGGGGCAATCACCCGGTCTATGTGGATTTGTTCGGTCTGGTGGTGTTTTTGCTGCCAGTGATCGGCCTGCTCACCTATCTGTCTTGGGGCTACTTCCTGAACACATTTACGTCGGGCGAAATGTCGCCCAACGCGGGCGGACTGATCCGTTGGCCGGTGACGCTGTCCATGCCTTTGGGCTTTGCCTTAGTGCTGCTGCAGGGTGTGGCGGAAATTATCAAACGCGTGGCGTATTTGCAGGGCAAATTTGAGATGGACACCCACTACGAGAAGCCGCTGCAGTAAGCACGCTTTATAGAACCGCCACAACAGCCGAATTCTGGAATCTTTTATGACTATGGAACACTTCCCTCCCATCATGTTTGGGGGGCTTATCGTCTTTATGCTGATCGGCTTTCCAGTGGCATTTTCATTGGCCGCGCTGGGCCTGGCCAGTGGTTTTTTTGCCATCCATATGGGCTGGTTCCCAGCGGCGTTCATGGGCAATTTGCCCATTTCCATCTTCTCGATCCTGAACAACGAACTGCTGTTGGCGATTCCGTTCTTCACCTTCATGGGTACCATTCTGGAGAAGTGCGGTCTAGCCGAGGACATGCTCGATTCCATGGGTCAACTATTTGGCTCACGCCGCGGCGGCATTGGCTACTCAGTCATCATCGTAGGCTTTATTTTGGGTGCGATTACCGGCACCGTGGCCGGCCAGGTGATCGCAATGGCGCTGATCTCATTGCCAGTGATGATGAAGTACAACTACAACATGCGCTATGCCACCGGCGTGCTGGCAGCATCGGGCACCATCACGCAATTAGTACCGCCATCGCTAGTGCTGGTGGTACTGGCAGATCAGTTGGGCAAGCCCGTGGGCGATATGTACAAGGGTGCGTGGGGGCCATCGCTGTTGCAAGTGGCTATGTTTGCCATCTACACCTTTGCGCTCACCCGCATCAA
>JANYEE010000036.1 GCA_025363275.1 Burkholderiales bacterium
AATCACGCCATGGCCCAGGTAAAAACTGCCTGGGCAGCTATCAAAAACGTAGCAGAGGCCGATAGCGAAGAATCCCGCATCGGCCAAGCCATGCACCGTTTGCTGGAGTGGGTGGCGCCCACTGCGCTGCGCCAAGCGCCCTCAGCGCCCCACACCTGGTCCGACGCGCAGCGTGCGGCGGTGGCCGCGCTGTTTGCGTTGGACGCCGCCCAGATAGCTCAGGCGCAGGCCGCAGCAGCAGGCATACTCAGCGGGCAGGGCGCGTGGGCCTGGGACGCCTCGGCCCTGGCCTGGCATGGCAACGAAGTGGCTCTGCAATGGCGTGGCCAGCTGCTGCGCATAGACCGCCTGGTGCAGCACCAAGACACCCGCGAGTGGTGGGTGCTGGACTACAAATCGACCGCCGCCCCGCAAACCCAAGCCGCGCTGTGCCAACAGCTGCGCACCTACCAAGCCGCCGTGGCGCTGGCCTATCCGGGCCAGACCATCCGCGCCGCATTTTTAACGCCGCAAGGCGCCTTGATTGAATTGACCTCTGAATGACGCAAGCCTCCCCATCCCTTTCATCCACTCTGCCCGTCGTTGTAATCGGCGGTGGCCCCGCCGGGCTGATGGCCGCGCAGCAGCTGGTGCAGGCCGGCCACGCAGTCCATGTGTTTGACGCCATGCCTTCGGTAGGGCGCAAGTTTTTGCTGGCCGGTAAGGGTGGACTGAACCTCACCCACTCCGAAGGCCCCGACACCTTTTCAGGGCGCTACGGCGCGCGCCGTGCGGCTATTGAATCGGTGTTGCAAGGCTTTGGCCCGGAAGCCCTGCGTGCCTGGGCTTTGGGGCTGGGTATTGAGACCTTTGTTGGCACCTCGGGCCGTGTGTTCCCTAAGGACATGAAGTCCGCGCCGCTCTTACGCGGCTGGCTGCAGCGCTTGCGCCACCCGGCCAGCAGCACCGGCGTGGTGTTCCATATGCGCCACCGCTGGCTCGGCTGGGTGGGTGGCGTGGCGCCCCAGCAGGGCAAGCCGCACCACCTGCGCTTTGAATCTCCCGAGGGCCCGGTGGAGGTGGCCGCCAGCGCCGTGGTGCTGGCGCTGGGCGGCGGCAGCTGGAGCCGCCTGGGTTCGGATGGCGCCTGGGTGCCGCTGCTGGCGCAGCAGGGCGTGGCCGTGGCACCGCTGCAGCCCGCCAACTGCGGCTTTGATGTGAAGCCGGGCTGGACGGAATTCTTCAGCAGCCGCTTTGCCGGGCAGCCGTTCAAGTCGGTGGCTATCTCGGTGGACGATGGGCAGGGCAACGTGTTCAGCCGCAAGGGTGAGTTTGTGGCCACGGCCACGGGCGTGGAGGGCAGCTTGGTCTACGCGGCATCTAGCCTGCTGCGCGACGCCATTGCGCGCCAAGGCCAGGCCCGCTTCACGCTCGACCTGCTGCCCGACATGGCGCCCGAGCGTGTGCTGGCCGAAGTGCAACACCCGCGCGGCACCCGCTCTTTGGCCAGCCACCTGAAAAGCCGCCTGCGCCTGGACGGCATCAAGTCCGCCATCCTGCACGAGCTGCTGCCCAAAGACGCCTTCCACGACGCCACCCAACTGGCCGCCGCCATCAAGGGCCTCACCATCACCCTGGGCGCCGCCCGCCCGTTGGACGAAGCCATCAGCACCGCCGGCGGCGTGCTGTTTGAAGTGCTCACGCCCGCACTGATGCTGGAGCAACTGCCCGGCGTGTTTTGCGCCGGCGAAATGCTGGACTGGGAAGCACCCACGGGTGGCTATCTGCTGCAGGCCAGCTTTGCCACCGGCTACTGCGCGGGGCAGGGGGCTGCGCAGTATTTGACGGGGCGGGGGCCTAAAGCCCCGCCTTGAGGTGTTTTTTGGCGCTTTGAGCGTGTTTTTATTGCCAAACACGGCTGTGGCCCAGGTGTTTATTGCCTGGGTTGCTATCAAATTGGGAGTGCGAGCAATGAATCCAACGGCGAAGCTGTACCACCCGCAGCGACCTTGAGCACGTGGGTGTAAATCATCGTGGTGCTTACATCGCTGTGGCCCAGCAGCTCTTGTACGGTGCGTATATCTGTGCCAGCTTGCAGCAGGTGGGTGGCGAAAGAGTGGCG
>JANYEE010000076.1 GCA_025363275.1 Burkholderiales bacterium
GTGGGGTGAACTTAAACGCTGGGAGAACGAGCTGGGCAACGAGCTGGTGGTATGGGAGAAAGGCCAGTCGGCACGCTTGACTGAATTTGGCGCCAAGCTGATGTGGGCCGAGCGCCAGGCCCAGGCCCGCCTGGCCCCGCAAATTGAGGCCCTGCGCGCCGACCTGGAGCGTGCCTTTGCCGTAGCCTTTGACCCTGAGGCCCACGTGGCCAGCCTGTACGCCAGCCACGACGATGCACTGGCGGTGCTGCGCGAGCACGCGCGGGAGTCCCAGATGCACCTGGACATTCACTTTTGCGGCAGTGTGGACGCGCTGCGTGGCCTGAATGAAGGCCGCTGCGTGATGGCGGGTTTTCACACCCTGCAAAACCCCCTCCCCGGCTCACTGGCCGAGAGCGTCTACAAGCCGCTGCTGGAGCCGGGTCTGCACAAGATCATTGGCTTTGCCAAGCGCACCCAGGGCCTGATGCTGGCACCGGGCAACCCGCTGCAATTGCACACGCTGCAAGACCTGGTGGACCAGAAGGCGCGCTTCGTGAACCGGACGCTGGGCTCGGGCACGCGGGTGGTGCTGGACGAAATGCTGAGCCAGCAGGGCCTAGCGCCCACCCGCTTGCGCGGCTACCAGCACACCGAGCCATCGCACACCGCCGTGGCCCACGCCGTGGCAGCGGGTGAGGCCGATGCGGGTCTGGGTATCGAGATCGCAGCGCGCGCCGCAGGTCTGGATTTTGTACCCCTGGTGCAGGAGAACTACCACTTGGTGTGCCTCAAATCTGCCTTACAGGAACCCGCTATTGCGGCGCTACAGGCCTTGCTGCAAAGCGAAGCCTGGCAGCACAAGCTGGCAGCCACGCCCGGCTATGCGCCGCAGTACAGCGGCCAGGTGCTGTCCTTGCGCGCGGTATTACCGTGGTGGCGGTTTACGCGGAGCAAGCCGCAGGCAAAAGCTTAACCGCCGCCGCGCTGCATATACAGATCAAACCGCTTCATAAAGGCGTAGCGCTGTGCTTCGTCAACTCCGGCAAAACGAAAGCTGACCAGCAGGCGCGGCAGGCGCATCAGCGCAATCACGCGGGGTTCGGCCACTTGCCATTTCAGCCCGAGCGCACCATCTCCAATGCGCACGCCGGCAGACTGGGCTTGCAGTTTCCACGTGCGATCACCTACGGCGGCAGGCAGCCAGCCGAGCCATTCGGCCTCGGTGCAGGCCATGTCGCGCTCAAAGCGCTCGGGGTAAGAGAGCTGCACTATTCAACCACCCGCTAACCGCCTGCTAACCACCCGCGATAGGCGGCCAGATGGCCAGCACATCGCCAGGGTTTAGCGTCTGGGTACCGCGGTCGGCGGGGTTGATATATTTGCCATTCACCAGCACCAAATGCACCAGATTCGGCGGTAGGCCAAAGGGCTCAATGATCTGCAGGATGCTGGCATCAGTCGCCACGTCCAGCGCCACAATATTGGTGTTGCGCGCCTCGGGGGGCAGGTAGTCGGTCAGCGTTGCAAACAGTTTGAAAGTGATCTGCATGAAAACGAGCTTAGCGCAGGCTACGCGGCACTAGATCGGCGGCGCGCATCATTCGCACCCGACCAGGCTTCCTGCGCCTGCGCGCAGGCCAGGTAGGCCTCCATCAACTTGGTCGGGTCTTGCAACAAATGGTCCTTCCAGACACCCAGCTTCACTTGGCCCTCCACCAGCCCACGCATCACACCCACATGCTGGGTCCAACCCACGCTGTTGCAGCCCACCAGTACATCATCCTGAAACTGCAAGCTCAAATGGCGGCCTGCGGGCTTGTCGGTCAGCTCCACATGCTCGCCGCCGGGGCGGCCTTGCCAGTCGCCAAAGCTGGCGGATATGAGTCCCAGCGTGTCCAGCACATTGATTTGCGTCACGCCCTTCAGGTTAGCCTGCGGCTTGAGCCCACGGCTAAAAGCCACCATATTCATGCCCGCCACCCGCGCCTGCTCGGCGGCGTTGGGCTGGATCGCGCTCACGATGGTTTTACCGCTGACCTTGTCAAAGGCTTCCGCGCAATCGCCCGCGGCGTACACGCCAGGTACATTGGTTTGCAGGTGCTCATCGGTCAGCACGCCCAGCAAGCAGTTGATGCCCGAGTCTTTAAGGTAGCCGATGGCAGGACGCACACCGGCCGCGCTGATCACCAGGTCGGCCTCCACGGTTTGACCGCTGGACAGCTTGACCTGCAACACCCCATCAGTCCCAGCGGTAATGGACTCGACCTTGGTGCCGGTAAACACCTGCACGCCCTTGGCCTCGCACCAGTCGCGGATCATGCCGCCCGCCGTGGGCCCCATCATGCGCGGCACCATGCGGTCACCCATCTCCACCACACTGAGCTTCACGCCCCGCGCGGCCAGCGCTTCCATGATGATGCAGCCGATAAAGCCAGCCCCTAGCTGCAGCACTCTGGCCCCCTGGGTGGCCCGCGCCATGATCTTGCGGGCGTCGTCCATGGTCCAGCAGGTGTGCACACCGGGCGCATCCATACCCGGTATGGGCGGGTGCACGGGATGCGAGCCAGTAGCTACCAGCAGCGTGTCATAGGTCACCGTCTTGCCATCCGTCAATGCTATGGTTTTAGTAGCTACTGAGGCAGACTTTACCTGGGCCCTGAGCACATTGAGCTTCAAATCGGCATAGTGGGAGGCACTTTTGCGCAAATAGGTACCCTCCTCGCTCACATTGCCAATCAGCAGGTAGGGAATGGCCATGCGCGAGTACGGTGGCTCGGGCTCATCACCAATCAACGTGATCTGCGCCTGCGGGTCTTGCTTGCGGATGGTCTCAGCCGCAATAACCCCCGCAGGCCCTGCGCCCAGAATGACGTGGTGGGTCATGGGTTTACAGGCTCAGGCGTTCTTTGGTGGCAGCGGTGGGGCGGCCTTCGGAATCCCAACCGCGCGCTTCGTAGTACACCGGCATCATCTTGGCCAACTCACTGACTTTGCCGGTGGCCGGGCCAGTCTTGCAGGCTTCGGTCAGCAGGCGCTTGGGCAGGCTGTCGTCCTTCGCGGTAAAGCCAGCGCGGTTGTTGAACTCGCGCTCCATATTCCAAATGCGTTCGCCGATTTTTTCCAGCTCTTCGGTGGTGTACTGGTCGCCACAGGCCGCAGAAATTTGCGGAGCCAGATCAGCCAGGCCCCAGGCAAAGGTGGTAAACACACACAGGCCGGACGAGTCGAACGCAGCAGTCGCATCCTGGAATGCCTTCACCAGCGCGGGCTTGCCCTCGTGTTCCAGCGGATCGGTCTTGACAGGAATACCCAGCACCTCGGAGGCAATGGTGTAGCCGCGTAAATGGCAGCCACCGCGGTTGGATGTGGCGTAAGCCAGGCCAATGCCCTGGATCGCACGACCATCGTAGGCTGGGAACTCCTGGCCCTTGCTGGTCATGCTCAAGTCGGGGTGGCCGTACTTGGCAGTCAGGCGCTTGGAACCCTGCCCGATTTCCTTGCCAAAGCCGCGGCCGTAAATGGTTTCTTCGGTGAAGAAGGCTAAGGCTTCGGCCGAACCAAACTTGGCATCAATGCCCAATTGCTCCTTGGTCAATACGCCCATGTCATACAGCTCCATCACCGCGCCCACGGTGGCGCCAAAGCTGATGGGGTCAATGCCCTCCTCGTTACACAGCATGGTGGCGTACTGGAGGGCCTCCAGGTCTTTGACGCCGTTCGCAGCGCCCAGCGCCCAGGCTGCTTCGTACTCCAGGCCGCCCGAGGCGTTCCAGTACTGGGGTTTGTTTTGCACCGTGAAGTGGCCTTTGTCCATCTTGCTGATGCGACCGCAGGCAATGGTGCAACCAAAGCAGGCCTGGTTGGTGACCAGTTGCTTTTTGCCATCGGTCTCACGCGGAGTGGCCATGGCTTCAGCCGAAATATCGCGGGCGCTCTCGAACTGGTTGTCGCGGTGGTTGCGGGTGGGCAAGCCGCCTACTTCGTTGATCACATTCATCAGCACCTGGGTGCCATACGCTGGCAAGCCCTGGCCGGTCACAGCGTTGTCGGCCAGCATCTTTTTCTTCTCGGCAATTGCCTTCATGAAGGCTTTGGGGTTGTGGATATTGCCTACGCCCTTGGTGCCGCGTACGGCAATGGCCTTGAGGTTTTTACTGCCCATGACGGTGCCCACGCCCGAGCGCCCCGCCGCGCGGTGCAGGTCATTGACCACCGCGGCGTACAGCACACCGTTTTCGCCCGCCTTGCCAATACTGGATACGCGGGTCAGCGGGTCTTGCAGGCTACTCTTGAGGGTGGCTTCGGTCTCCCACACGCTCTTGCCCCACAAGTGGGCGGCGTCGCGCAGTTCAGCCACGTCGTCGTTCACATACAGGTATACCGGTTTGGCGCTCTTGCCCTCAAAAATCACCATATCCCAGCCCGCCATCTTGAATTCGGCGCCCCAATAGCCGCCTGAATTGGAGCAGGCAATGGCGCCGGTCAGCGGGCTCTTGGTGATCACGGTATAGCGGCCACCCGTAGAGGCCATGGTGCCCGTGAGCGGGCCGGTGGCCCAGATGATTTTGTTGTCCGGTGAGAGCGGATCGACTTTGGCATCCACCTCTTCACACAGGTATTTGGAACCCAGGCCGCGCGAGCCCAGGTAGTTGTGTGCCCAATCCATATTGAGCGGCTCGGATTTCACCGTGCCAGCTGTCAAGTTCACGCGAAGAATTTTTCCTGCCCATGCCATGGTGTGCTCCTTAACTTGCAGAAGGTTGATTGCCGAGCTTGTCCGCCCAGGCCTGCATCTTGCCCAGGCCGGTCCAGTTGGCATCGATGAACGTGATAGCCCCGGTGGGGCAAGCGGTGGCACAAGCCGGATCGCCGCCGCACAGGTCGCACTTTTGTACCTTGCCGGTCTCTTGTACGTAATTGATGGTGCCGAACGGGCAGGCAATGGTGCACACCTTGCAACCTACGCAAGTGGACTCGTTGACCACCTTGGCGCCGGTGGCTTTGTCAACCGTGATGGCCTCGACCGGGCAGGCATGCAAACACCAAGCCTCATCGCACTGGGTACAGGTGTAAGGCACTTTCTTGCCTGTTTCATGAAACTCAAACACCTTAATACGCGACTTGGCTGTTGCGAAAGTGCCGTAGTTCTCAAATGAACACGCCATTTCGCACTGCAGGCAGCCCGTGCATTTGTCCGCGTTGATGTGCAACATCTTTTGCATGCGTCTCTCCTGGGTAGTAGGTCGACAGCACCTATGCCATGCCGTTCCTATGAAATGAAAGCCATAGGCATTGTTGGGCGACGCGCAGACGGCGCTCCTAGGGCAAACCCTAGTCGGGTATAGGTCGTCAACGCAAATTCTCAATTTGAAACAAACACGCCTGGCGATGGACTGCGCGAGAATGCGAGCGTGGCGTCTGCATCCCCCTCCTCTGTTTCTTCCCGACTCACCGGCATTGCGCAGGCTCGAGAATTGTTGATGGCGGGCCAATTACCGCAAGGCGTTTTGCCACCGTGGGTCGAGCGCTCGTGGCAGCGTTGTCTGCACAGTGGCTTACAACCCCAACACCATGCCGTGTTTGAAGTGGTGACCGACGCACTGGCGAGGCACACCCTGGAGGCCAACCAGCATCTGGTGCACACCGCCCGACCGATTCTGGAAAATCTGGGTCGCGCCATCGTCAACACCCGCTACTTTGCGATCCTCACGAACCGGGATGGCGTGGTGGTGGACAACAGCGGCCCGATCGACCACTCCGACCCGCGCGCCCACCTGATAACGCGCGTAGGAACCGACTTATCTGAGCGCAGCGTCGGTACCACCGCCATCAGCACCGCATTGGCAGAGCAGCAACCCGTGTGGCTGCACCGGGGCGAACACTTCTTTAGCAACACTGCCATCTACAGCTGCGCGGGCGCGCCGCTCATGGGCCCAGACGGCACGCTGGTGGGCATGCTGGACTTGACCGGCATTGACGCGCTGGAGCGCCCCGAGCTAAAGCACCTGGTGGCGCAGACGGCCGCCAAGATTGAAAACGCGCTGGTATTGGCGCAGGACCACGCGCTGGTGGTACGCCTGAATTGGCCCGGCAGCACTCTGGGCAGCGAGTCGGACGGCCTGCTGTGCCTGGACGCGGATGGCTGGGTCACTGCTGCGAACCCGATTGCGCGCCAGATGGTGCCGCACCTGGGCCCGAATGGCGCAGCGTCACCCGCCCCGCGTCTGCATACCAGCGAGCTTTTCGGTATGCAGGTCGATGTGCTGTTTGATGCGCTGCGCCACAGCCAGCCCCTGATGGAGCTGCCGTTGTGGACCGGGCTGCGATTGCTGGCGATGCCAGTTCTGCAGGCGAACGCTGTACCGCCGCAAGGCTTTGCGCCCAGCACGGATGCACGCCATCTCAAAGACATTGAAGCCGCACTGATACGTCAAGCTGTAGATCAGGCCCGCGGCAACGTGGCCCAAGCCGCGCAAGCCTTGGGTATCAGCCGCGCCACGGTATACCGCAAGCTGGGCAAGCGCATGCCCGGCTCCGACTCGCACTAAAGCCCCGCTTCGTTTGCTTTGTCCGCCAAGCGCAGTTTTTCAGCCGCGCTGCCTTGTGATTAATTTTCAAAAAAGGTGTGAATTTTTTTAATTCAGGTCCGGGTTACACCGCTCTCGCTCTGCGGCACGTCAGTTGCCTGGGCAACCTGCGCGATTCATAAGAATTGAGGACTCGCATTGGTAATGGTTTGTACCAATACGCGGGACCAGTGCCTCCCCTACATTGGTATAGCTCGTTTGCATACGCCAGGAAACACTTCAAGTTGGATCGGAGTCTTCATTCGGATGAGCGGGCTGAAAACGCCGGTCGACGCTGTGTTGGCCAGCAATCTTTGCAAACAAGTTTGACTTGTTTGATCCCTACGTATCAAGGAGATGAGATGAAAAAAATCAGAAGTTTCAAACTAGCCGTCATGGTCCTGGCACTGTCCGCATGCGGTGGTGCAATGGCTGCAGCGCCAACGATAACGACCGAAGTCGCTATCAACAAACTTGAACTACCGTGGGATATGGCTTTCTTGCCCAACGGCACCATGTTCTTCACCGAGAAGTGCAAAGGTCTTTCCGTCCAATTGCCATCGGGGGCTGTCAACAAACTTCACGGTATCGGCGGCGTGAATGGCTATGCATCATCCAGCGCTGATTTGTTCTGTGACGGTCAGGCGGGCATGATGGGTGTGGCCATTGATCCAGATTTCCAAAAAAACCGGTTGATCTATGTCTACTCCAGTTCCAAGCTGAACGACAAGCAGGTCAATCGCGTGATGCGATTCAAAATTGATGAAACGCTTAGCAATGTCTCTGACCGTACGGATATCGTCTCCGACATCGGCTACAAGTCTAAGGCGACCAAACACCCCTTCGGTGGTCCAGGCGCCCACAATGGTGGACGCATTCGCTTTAGCCCTGCCGATGGCTACCTCTATGTCACCACGGGGGACAACCACAACGGAATCGCACCCCAAAGCCCGACCTACATCGGCGGCAAAGTGCTGCGTATTGACCGTGACGGCAAACCGGCTGCGGGCAACAAGCCACCTGCAGGGTTTGATCCGCGCATTTTCGCCTATGGATTCCGTAACCCCCAGGGCATTGCATTCCGCCCGGGTGACAGCATGGTGTTCACGGCAGAAAACGGCCCATGGCACAGCGATGAAGTCAGCGCAGTCACCAATGGCGGCAACGGCGGCTGGGACCCACGCCCCAACATGGCCGGTCGCGGCGACTGCCCCGATAACTACTGCGGATACTCACCCAACCAGATGGGTGCCATGGAACCAAAAGAACGCTCGGCCTTCATGCCGATGACAGACCTGAAGACCTACCCCAATGCCTTGAAACCAGCCTGGAATAACAATGGACTGTCACAAGGAATGTTCTGCAACGACTTCCTGTCGGGCAAGCAGTGGAAAGATTGGGATGGTCAGATGGTGGTGGGCTATGCAGGTATCGGTATCCACGGCACCACGGTCGGCAATCGCCTGGATGTGTTGAAGCTCAGCAAGGATGGACTCACTGCAACTGGGGCGCAGGTTTCTTGGCCCACGGCGACTGGTCGCTTCCGCTCTGCGGTCCAGGGACCCGACGGCAACCTCTATGTTGCCCTGGAAGACCAGGGTGTGATTTACCGCGTCAAGCCCGAGTAAGTAACCAGGCTAACCCCCTTTGGTCAACGCGCTGTCTGTGTTTGCAGCAGCGCGTTTTTCTATGGCACCGAGTTTGTGGAGGTCACCTTTATGAAAACAACCATCCATCTTTTTATATTTTTTGTCTTGTCTGCATCGGCAGAGTTTGCACTGGCCGACTACGATTTGCTGGTCAAAAACAATTGTCTTGCTTGCCATTACATCGACAAGCGAAAGTACGGGCCCAAGCTGAATGAAGTGGCTGCCAAGTATGCGAACGAAAGTGGCGCGGCAGAAAAGCTGGCCAAGAAAATTAAATCCGGAGGCTCCGGCGTGTGGGGCGAAGACATGATGCCACCGCAGCCTCAAGTCTCGGATGCCGATGCCCTGATTCTGGCCAAGTACATCTTGTTGCTGAAGCAAAGTTGAGCCACCCGGCGCTCGCCATGGCAAGCCTGGGATTGCGTGGGTTCGTGTTGGGTGCGTTCGCAGTCATGTCAACTGCGGGTGCACAACCCTTCACCGCGTGCGAACTGATGCAACAGCGCCTGACGGCGCGCACTGGCGACCCCAAGCTCTGCATGGCGCTGTACCAGTCCTGTACGGAGCAGGCCTCCAGCGCGCCCAACGTGCAGGATGCGACAAACCAATGCTCCGCGCAACTCGGTGGATGCCAAATGGGTGGTGCACTGAGTGGCGAGTCGCTGCAGGAGGCAACAAAACAATACAAAAAACAGTGTGGTGAAGCGATTACGCCGCGGCATGTGGCGTCTCGACCCGCTCCTTGATATTCAGCCATCTGGTCGCTGGCGAGCTGGCTGGTCTGCACACCGACCGCGTACACAGTAACGCAAAGCCGACTTTGGATAACTACAGGGGTATTTGCAGGCTGATGCCCACCGTCCCGTTGCGTGGCAGACCGGGCTCGAAATATTGACCCGCAGCCTGATTGACAATCACCGAGCCCACGTAACGTTCATCGTTCGCGTTGTTCACCCGCGCATACGCTGTGATGCCGCCCTTGCCCCATGCCCAACGGTGACTCACGCTCAGATTCAAAACAGTACGACCGTCCGCTGACTCGGTATTGGTATCGTTGGCATAAATGCGTCCGGCCTGTACGAGCTCGGCGGCTACCCTCAAGCCGACCTGGGGTCCGCGCACACTGAGTGGCTCTTGCGTCCAGGCTACTTCAGAATACAGAAACGATTGCGGAATACCCGGCATTTTCTTACCAGCGTCAATCGCTGTGGCCCCACTGGTGAATGCTTGCGCATAGTGCGCATCGATCATTGACGCGGACGCGTTAAAAGCCAGATGGGGGTTGAACTGCAGGCTCCCTGAGAGTTCCCAACCACTGCGCGCGGTACCTGGTGCGTTTTTGTACGAGGTTTGACCGGCCACACTGCGCAGTACGACCAATTCGTCAATGGTGTCGATTTGGTAAACCGCAAAATCCAGCCGCGAAGTCTTGCTCGGTGCCCACTTGCTACCGATCTCGTAATGTTGGCTACTGGACGCATTGAGGGCGGTGTTGAACTGCCCCACCACATTGGTACCAGCGCCATTCTTATAGGCCATTTCGGCCAGGGTTGGGGTCTCAAAACCCCTGCCGTAGTTGGCATATACATTCAATTCTGGTAGCGCGTGAAAAGTAAAGCCCAGCACTGGAGTTGTGGACTGGTAAGCCATGGCTCCCGAGCCATCGTTGTTGTCCACAAGGTAATAGTCGTCGCTTGTAAAGCGTACGCTGCTGTTGCGCAGTCCACCAGCCACACTCCAGCGCTCGGACAGCAAGGCCTGACCCTGGACAAACAGGTCGCTGTTGTCCGATTGGTTGTCTTCGCTGCGGTTGGGTAGCCCAGTTTTCTGGCCATTTAGACTGGAGCCGGCCTGGCGGAATTCACGCGAACGGTCGAACTCATACCCTGCCGCCCACTGCAGCGGAACACTTCCCCAAGACGATCGCGCGTTGTACTGAAGACCCACTCCGTAGTAGTTGCGATTTAGCCCCGTCCAGGCGCCGTTAACCTGCGTGCCCGACTGGTATTGCAAGTTGTCCCGCGTGCCATAGTACGCACGGGTCGTAATCGAATGGTCGGCATCCAAAACATAACTGGCAGAGCCACCCAGCTGGTTTTGCAACACGGCCTTGCGCACGCTGTATTTGACAGCGTTATTACCCGCCTGGGACGGGTCGGCATTCAGTTGTGCTCGCGTCAGCCCCAACGGGTCGAGCGCTTCGGGCATGTCGAAACGATTGAAGACAAGATTCACCCGCAGAGCATCCTGGGGCGCAAACTCCAACTTGGCGTTGAATTGTTTGCGCTGCGCTGCGCTGTTGACGCGGTAGCCATCGGTACTAAAAGTACTGTAATCGGCCACGATGCCGATCGCACCCAGCGTGTCGCCAAACTGATAATCCGCCCGGCGCAGCCCGTAGGAGCCGGTGTAATACTGGTAGGTTAGTTCCGCATCTTTGGGCGCTGCTTTGGTGAAAGTCTGAATCACTCCACCCGACGAATTTCCATACAGCAGCGCCATCGGGCCGCGCAGCACTTCAACACGGTCGGTAGATGGCAGGCTGATGCTAGACCCTTGTCCCTGGCCGTCGGGCGTGGTGGCTGGTATGCCGTCGATCAGCAAACGAATACCGCGGATACCAAAAGCCGAACGCGCTCCAAAACCCCGAATAGAGACTTGCGAATCCTGGGCGTAGTTTTGCCGGTCCAAAATCGTCAACCCTGGCACGCGGACCAAAGACTCCGACAGGTTCACTTGCGGACCTGCACCCTGAATACTGTCCCGGCCAACCATTTGCACAGCTGCAGGCGTATCAAAACTGCGTTGCCCGCTGCGCGAAGCCGACACCACGACCTCATCCAGCATCTGGGCAGCCGTATACGTTGGCACTGTAAACACCACGAGTGGCACGACCCATGACGCAGCGAAAGGCAGCATGCGAAAGATGCGTTTGGATGGGCTTTTGGGCGGCATAAAGGTTGTTCCCCTTCAGGTTGAATAGTGGTTGAGTACCACCTTAGTCTTGCAGCGCGCGACCCACCATGGTTTGAATAATTTTCAGGCAAAGGATGTAGAAATATGCGGCCCTTCACCGTCGCGTATCGGACAACTCACGGGTAAACCCTATCCGCCTCGCCACGCTCACGACCTACATTGAACAGCGACAGGTCTACAGTTTGCAGCGATTGTCGCAATGCTCTGTCACAACATTAATCGTAGCGAGGAGTCCATAATGAATTTATCCAAAATCAGCACATCATTACTCGGAGGGGTGATTGCTGTCGGTCTGCAAACCCACGTACAGGCCCAAGACGCTTTGAGCACCATGAAGCAGATGCGCGTGGCGACCAGCGATCTTAATATTCCGCTGGTTCCGCAGACCGGCAAGAATGCAGATGCCATTCGCCGCAATCTGGCCAAAATCAAGATGCCAGATGGCTTCAAGATCAGCTTGTACGCCGTGGTGCCCGATGCGCGCCACATGGCCGTAGCTCCGTCAACCAATATGCTCTTTGTTGGCACCAGAAAGACGACAGTATGGGCCGTGACGGACCGCAACAATGGCGGCGAAGCCACCGAGGTCAAAGCCTTTGCCCCATCGCTCAATTTCAAGAATCCTAACGGCGTGTGCTTCACCAAAGACGGCTTTCTGATCGTGGCTGAACACAACCGTGTACTGACATTCCCGGCCGCTGAATTTTTCTACGAAGGCCCCGATGTGGCGGTCGGCGAAGTCGTGCCGCAAGGTAAATTAGTGCCAACCGAATACGAGTCTTACAACCACGGCGCCCGTACCTGCCGCGTAGGACCCGACAAGAAGCTCTACATCACGCTGGGCCAGCCGTTTAATGTGCCGCCTGCCGACAAGTACCAGGAGATGGAGCGTATGGGCATCGGCGCATTGGTGCGCATGAACCTGGACGGCACTGGACGTGAGATTTACGCCAGCGGTATGCGCAATTCGGTGGGCCAGGACTTCAACCCCAAAGACGGCAGCCTGTGGTGGACCGACAACCAGACCGATGGGCTGGGCGATGAAGTACCACCGGGTGAACTCAACCGCAGCACCAAGGCGGGCCAGCACTTTGGGTATCCGTACTGGAATGGCCACTACAAGGTGGCTGGCAGCCCCGCCGCGGCTGATTTGAAAGACATGAAAGAGCCTGCTAACGCGGTGTTCCCGGAGATCGAATTCCCCGCGCACCAAGCCCAGCTGGGCATGGCCTTTTACTCGGGCAAGATGTTCCCAGCCAAATACCAAGGCGGAATCTTTGTAGCGGCACACGGGTCATGGAATCGCAGCCCCGCCAGCGGAGCGTTGATCAACTTTGTATCGGTAAAGGCGGATGGCAAAGCGGACAAGTCCGAAGTCTTTGCTGAAGGCTGGTTGAGCCAGGCCACGGGTACTTATATCGGTCGTCCAGTGGATGTGGCCATGCTCAAGGATGGTTCGATGTTGATATCGGATGACTACGTTGGCGCGATTTACCGCGTGACTTACTCCAACTGATCTGAGCTTGTGTGATTGGGGGCGGCTGCGGGCCGCCTCTGGAGCTACTGCGTTTTTTAATTTATCTCACCGATTGCAACCATGCGAACTTTACCAACACTCATTAGCGTTCTTCTTTCGCTCACTTTGCTCTGCGGAGCAGATGGGGCCGCTGCGGGTGATGTCAAAGCCGGAAAAACCAAGTCAGCCCAGTGCGCGGTATGCCACGGCACCGATGGTCTGTCCAAGATGGTGGAAGCCCCTAACCTGGCAGGCCAACCTTCGGCCTATCTGGAAGAGCAGTTGCGCAACTACCGCAGCGGCAAACGCAGCCACGAAGTCATGGGCGTGATTGCCAAAGCGCTGAGCGACAAGGATATCGACGACCTCGCAGCCTGGTTCTCGGCAATCCAAATCGAGGTCACTTTGCCAAAATAAGTTCCAAATAGGGCTGGGGCCCACGTATTTCCTGCTTTAGTAGCTATCACTTTGATAGCAATGATCAGCTAGTCGCCTGCCGCAGCGTTTCCACCACCGGTCGGCGCAACACATCGCGCAGGCCCCACCAACCCGCCGCCAGCGCCAGCACGGCACCCGCTAGCGCTCCCAACAGCGGCACCCACAGCGACACAGTCCACTCAAACTCAAACACGTAGTGCGCCAGCGCCCAGCCCACTGCAGCCGCCACGCACGACGCTAAAAACCCTGCCAGCAGCCCCACGCCCGCCAGCTCAGCACGCTGTACCTGGCGCAGCAAACTGCCGCGCGCGCCCACCGCACGCATGATGGCAAACTCGCGCGCACGCTCCTCGCGCGTGGCCGTCACCGCGGCAAACAACACCACCAAACCGGCCGCCAGCGTGAAGCCAAACAAAAACTCCACCGCACGAATCACCTGGTCCAGCACCCGCTGTACTTGGGCGATGGTGGTGGTCATGTCCACATTGGTCACATTGGGAAACTGCCGCACCAGAGCATTGTCAAAACCGGCCTGGGTAGGTGCCTTGAATGCTGTCATGAAGGTTATAGGCACATCGTCTAGGCGGCTCACTGGATACATCGCAAAGAAATTCGCACGCATAGAGCCCCAGTCCACTTTGCGCAGTGAGGTAATCTTGGTCTCGGTCTGCTGCCCGCCGATGTCAAAGCGCAAACTGTCACCCAGTTTCAGGTTCAAGGTCGCAGCCAAGCCTTCTTCCACGCTGATGGCGTCCTTTTCCTCCTCCGTCCATCGGCCCGCCACAATTTCGTTCTTCATGGGGAGCGTTGCGCTGTTGGATAGGTTGAACTCACGATCCACCAGGCGCTTCGCGCGGTCATCGGCATAGTCGTCGGGAGACACCGGCTTCGCATTGATAGCGACCAGCCGGCCGCGGATCATGGGATACCAGTCGTAAGCGGCCACACCGGCGCCCTCCAGCGCCCCGCGGAAGGCTTGCGCCTGCTCTGGCATCACGTTGATGACAAAGCGGTTGGGCGCATCAGGTGGCGTGGCTTTGCGCCAACTGCCAATCAAATCCGTGCGCAGCAACACCAGCAGCACCAGGGCCAGCAGGCCCACTGCCAGTGCACTTACCTGAACCACGGTGTAGGCCGGGCGTGCCGACATTTGCCGCGTGGCCAGCACCAGCCAGCGCGGCGCCGTGGTTTCGTTCACACTTTTGCGCAGCACCTTCACCGCTACCCAGCTCAGCGCGGCAAACACCAATACCGCGCCGCCAAAGCCCCCCACAGCAATCAGGCCGAGCTTCCAATCACTACTGGCCGCCAACAGCAGCGCGGCAAAGCCCGCTACGCCCACGGCCAACACACCGGCGGAGGCAGGCCGCAGATTGCCAACATCGCGGCGAATCACGCGCAACGGTGGTACCTGGGCCAACTGCAAGACCGGCGGAAGGCCAAAGGCAAACAACAGAGTCAACCCCATACCCAAGCCCATCAGCACCGGCCACACCGTAGCCGACGGCAGGGACGCATCCACCAGCCCCGCCAGCAACAGCACAAACAGATAGTGCACGGCATAACCCAGAAGCACGCCCACGCCACTGGCAAACAAGCCTACCAGCGCAAACTCGAATGCATACGCTGCTGCAATGCTGCGCTGGCGCAAGCCCAGCACGCGCAGCATCGCGCAGTCATCCAAATGGCTGGCCGCAAAGGCGCGCGCAGCCAAGGCCACCGCCACTGCGCTGAGCATCGCAGCCAGCAGCGCAACCAAGCTCAAAAACTTCTCTGCACGGTCCAGGGTCTGACTCATCTCAGGGCGTCCGCCCTGAAGCGACTCCACACGCGTACCACGCAGCGCGCCCGTGCCACCTGCACTGGCGGGCTTGACCAACCCATCGGCGAAGGTGACGAACTGGCCCACTGTCTTGTCGTCTCCAGCTACCGCCATACGGTAGTTCAGGCGACTCGCGGGTTGTATGAGTTTGGTTGCCCCGACGTCTGCGGTGTTAATCATCACGCGCGGCGCGAAGTTCATAAAGCCACCCCCCCGGTCCGGCTCAACAATGATGATGGCCGACACTTTTAGCGATGCATCGCCCAACAACAGGGTGTCGCCGACTTTAAGGCCAATCGCTTCCAGCAATGCAGCATCTACCCAGGCCTGGCCGGGAGGGGGAATGTCGCGCGTAGCGACTTCTGGTGCGCCTGGTGCACTGCCGATGCGCAGGCTCCCACGCAAAGGGTAGCCGGGCTCCACCACTTTTAATGCCACCAGTTTGGCGCTACCGCCCTGGGCATCGGACGCACGGGCCATGGTCGGAAAGCCCAGAGTGCCCACAACCTGCAGGCCCAATGCTTTGGCTTTTTCGGTCAAGACTGGGGGCGTGGGGTTGTCGCTAGAGACGACTGCATCGCCGCCTAACAATTGGCGCGCATCGCGCTGCAAGCCGCCTTTTAGACGATCGGCAAAAAAGCCGACGGCCGTGAGCGCTGCCACCGCCAGGGTGACGGCCACAATGAGTAAACGTAAATCACCAGAGCGCAGATCGCGCCACAAGGTGCGCCAGCCCAGGCGCCAAAAAGAGAGGTTCATACCGCTACATTAGCGTATGCGCGCTAAGCCTGACCAAACTCGGGCTATTCGAACTAGCCAATTGCATGAACCATTTGCGCGGGTCAGCGCACAGACTAAGCGGCTACGCGAAGCCGCGCACCGGCGAGCTCTGGCTGCAGCACGAGGCGATGCGCGCCACTAAAACACAAAAAGCGCTTGTTGGTGGCCCGCCCAATGGTGCACAAGCCCAGACGCTGGGCGACCATTTGCCCCATTTGGGTAATGCCACTGCGGGACACGACCACCGGGATACCCATCTGGGCGGCTTTGATGACCATTTCACTGGTCAATCGGCCGGTGGTGTAGAGAAACTTATTGTCGCTGCTCAGGCCGCTCTGCAAGGACATCCAGCCCGCTATCGCATCAATGGCGTTGTGGCGACCCACATCTTCGACAAACAGCAACATCGATTCATCCTGAAACAGCGCGCATCCATGCACCGAGCCTGCTGTTTTGTAGATGCTGTCCTGCAATCGGATCGCATTCACCATGTTGTACAGCTGAGCCTGCGTGATCGTGGCGCGAGGGAGTGCGATCGTTGCGACCGAGTCCATCAAGTCACCAAACATGCTGCCCTGGCCACAGCCAGTGGTCACAACACGTTTGGCGGTTTTTTGCTCAATATCGACGACCCCACCGTGGGTCTTGACGGCGGCCGCTGCAACTTCCCAATCGACCGTAATGGATTCCACCTCGGCGGCAGATGCCACCAAGCGTTGGTTGAGTAAAAACCCGAGAACCAACCACTCCGGCTGCGCCCCCAAAGTCATCAGCGTGACGACTTCGCGCTTGTCCACGTAGACCGTCAAGGCGCGCTCGGACGGGATATCCATGACCAGGCGCTCGCCAAACTCGTTGACGACTTCGAGCCCGTGCGTTAGCGGGACACGGGCTTGCGTGAGCTTGGGCAATGGCATCAGGATTTTTTAGCTTCTGTAGCTGCCGACGGCGCGGGCGCTGGCTGCGGCGCAGACGCAGGAACTGCAGGTACATAAACGAACGGACCTGGGTCCGCGCACGGAGGTACGGTGAGCGCTGGTTTGACTTCCTTGCTAACGGTCTTTGCGGTTTTGAAGAAATTGGCCGCCGCTTTGTCTTGGTACTTGCACAGCAAGTAGCCGTCCATCTTGCCGGTGTGGGCCACTTTGGCAGTCGCTTCGGCTGCTTTGGCTTTGGCCTCGTCGCTCGGGGCCGGCAGTTTAGCCACCGCGACAAGAGATACAGCGCTAACAGCCAACACAACAAAAATTGATTTCATGGAAGCCTCCTTACCCGTTCACGCTTGCGCAGCCGTAGACCCAGAACCAGCGAGAGCGCCAGCCGGCGGTGGGCTGCGCTGGGCTGGAATCTTGCCGGACTTGACGTCTTCATACCAATATTGGTGGTGCTCTTTAGCCCAGGCTTCATCCACATAGCCGGTACTCATGCCCTGATAGGCTCCTTCCTGGCCCAGCGTACCCAGGTAAATATGACCCAGGAACATGCACACCATCAAAAGCGTCGCAACCGCGTGCACCATGTGCGCGATCTGCATGGTGGAGCGCTCATAAATCAGGCCAGGGACGATCTTGTCGAGCACAAAGCCAGAGGACACCACAACAATGCCCAGCGAGAACACGCCACCCCAGAAAACAATCTTTTCACCGGCATTGAAACGGTGCGACGCAGGCTCGGCACCGCCCACCATCCCGCCGCCCTTCAGGATCCAATTCAAGTCGCCTTTTTGCGGCCAGTTGTCCTTCAGAAAGGTCACAAACACAATCACCAACGACACCGCAAACAGCGGGCCTGCAAAGTTATGGACGTTCTTCAGGGCGTACGTGATCCAGCCGTAGAGCAGGTTGGGCAACGCGGGCTGCAAGAAGAACTTACCGAACGCCATGACCAGCCCAGAGAGTCCTAATGCGCAAAAGGCAATGGCGTTGGACCAGTGGGCCGCACGCTCAAACGGCGTAAAGCGCTCGATCTTTCGACCAGTCAGCGGGCCGTGAAGCTTCATTGCGCCTTTGGCCTTATAAAACAACGCAATGGCGAGCACCACAATGACGACTAAAGCGCCTCCGTAGGGAATGATCCAGTCGTTGCGCACTTCGCGCCACGCCTGACCAGCATTTGTCATGCGGGAGCCGGGATACTGCACAAACGGCTGAATCAAGTTGCCGGCCTCAGGAGCCTGGGTAACTGGCAGACTGCTGTAGCCCGCGACACCGCTGCCCACCTGCCGCCACATGGGCGCATTGTTACCAGGCTGCACCTTGGATCGTTCACCGTTGGTTTGCTCGGCATACCCGGGTAGCGCATTGGCTTCAGGCTTCACGTCCATGATGTTCTGGCTCTGGACACCGGGTGCAGCCGCAGCTGGCACAGTCTGCGCCACAACCAGGCCAACCCAAACACAAGCTATAAAAAAGAGAGCATTCCGCGCATGTTTCATGGGGGCTCCAATCACTTAGTCTTGCTGTATTCGTTCTGCGTATTCTGTCCGCGCGCTCTCAGGCCTTGCTCCCAACTTGTCTTGTCGCCAGGCTTCCAGCCATTTTCAACAAAGCTGTTTTTAGCACCTTGGTAAGCAGCCACATCGCTTTTGCCGGTGCCCGCGGTTTGCGGCTTTTCACCGCAGGCTGCCACAGCAGCGGCACCCACTAGCAATAAGCCCAGTTGAGTTGCGCGCATCATGACTGGGCTCCCTCAGGAGCTTTGCCCGCTTGCTTGGAACCGTAGGCAGTACCCCAGCCCCAGACTTCCGCACCCTTTCCACGCTGCACCACTCGGTTACGGAAAATATCCGCCACCATGTCACCGTCGCCGGCCAGCAGCGCCTTGGTCGAACACATCTCGGCACACGCTGGAAGCTTGCCTTCCGCAAGGCGATTGCGACCGTACTTCTCGAACTCAGCTTCACTGCCGTTGACCTCTGGACCACCCGCACAGAACGTGCACTTGTCCATCTTGCCGCGCACACCAAAAGTGCCCGCTGCCGGAAACTGAGGGGCTCCAAACGGGCACGCGTAAGAGCAATAGCCGCAGCCAATGCAGACATCTTTGTCATGCAGCACTACGCCTTCGTCCGTGCGGTAGAAGCAATTGACGGGGCACACAGCCATGCAAGGTGCATCACTGCAGTGCATGCAGGCCACCGAAATCGACTTTTCGCCAGGCACGCCGTCGTTCAGCGTCACCACGCGGCGGCGGTTCACGCCCCAAGGCACTTCGTGTTCGTTCTTGCACGCAGTCACGCAGCCATTGCATTCAATGCAGCGCTCAGCATCGCATACGAATTTCATTCTTGCCATAACTATCTCCAGTTCTTATCCGCGCCTAGGCGCGCTCGACGTTACAGACTGTGGTCTTGGTCTCTTGCATCATCGTGACGCTGTCATAGCCGTACGTGGTAGCCGTATTGATCGCCTCACCGCGCACGATTGGCGCTGCACCGGCAGGGTAATAGGCCAGCATGTCCTGACCCTGCCAGCGGCCGGAGAAGTGAAACGGCATGAACACCGTGTCCGGCCCGACCCGCTCGGTCACCATGGCCTGCACGTTGATACGTGCACCGGTGGGCGTACTCACCCAGGCACGCTCGCCATTGCGAATACCTTTTTCCGACGCCACCTTGGGATTAATCTCGATGAACATTTCCTGCTGCAACTCGGCCAGCCAGGGGTTCGAGCGGGTCTCTTCGCCACCACCCTCGTACTCGACCAGCCGTCCGGAAGTCATGATCAACGGGAACTTCTCGTAGACCTTGTCAGCGATGTTTTTTTGCTGCACGGTTTTGTACAAGGTTGGCAAGCGCCAGAAAGATTTCTTGTCGTCGTGCGTGGGGTACTTGGCTACCAGGTCCGGGCGCGTGCCGTATAACGGCTCCCGGTGTTGCGGGATGGCATCGGGGAAATTCCACACCACGGCGCGCGCTTTGGCATTACCGAACGGATGGCAGCCGTGGTTCTTCATCACCACGCGAATAATGCCGCCCGACGAATCGGTCTTCCAGTTTTTACCGTCGGCGGCTTTTTGCTCAGCTTCGGTCAACTCATCCCACCAACCAAGTTTCTTGACCAGCACGTGATCAAACTCCGGGTAGCCGGTTGTGATGTCAGCACCCAAGGAGTGCGAGCCATCGGCCGCCAGCAAGCTCTGGCCCTCCCGCTCCACACCAAAATTGGCGCGAAAGTTTCCACCGCCGTCCATCACGTGTTTAGACGTGTCGTACAGATTGGGTGAACCCGGGTGTTTCAGATCGGCCGTACCCCAGCAAGGCCACGGCAAACCGAAATAATCACCCGTCGTGTCGTAGCCGGTTTCCTTATCGATACCACCTTTGGAGCGCAGGGTTCTGACATCGAAAAGATGCATATTGCGCATATGCGCCTTCAGCCGCTCCGGCGTCTGACCGGTGTACCCGATGGTCCAGACCGAGCGGTTGATTTCACGCAGGATGTCTTCAGGCATGGGTTCATCCATCCCTTTGACCTTTTGCATCTTGAAGTTCTTGGACAACTCTTTGCCAAAGCCCAGCTTATCGGCAAACTGTTGCATGATCATGTGATCGCTGCGGCTCTCCCAAAGGGGTTCGATAACCTTCTCGCGCCATTGCAGCGAGCGATTGGAGGCCGTGCACGAGCCACTGGTCTCGAACTGAGTCGCTGCAGGTAGCAAGTACACCGCGCGATTGGGATTCGCATCCTCAGCCGCACCGGGCATTGCGGCCATCGCAGCGGTTGCAGATGGATACGGGTCAATCACCACCAACAAGTCCAGCTTGTCCATGGCCCGTTTCATCTCTAGACCACGGGTTTGTGAGTTGGGTGAGTGACCCCAAAACACGACACCACGCAAGTTGGAGTCCTGGTCGATCAACTCATTTTTCTCCATCACGCCGTCAATCCAGCGCGACACGGTAATACCGGGTTTAACCATCATCGCGGGCGATGCGTAACGGCCCTTGATGTAATCAAAATCCACTCCCCAGACTTTGGCAAAGTGTTTCCACGAGCCTTCCGCCAGTCCATAGTAGCCGGGCAGGGAGTCCGGGTTCGGCCCGACATCGGTGGCGCCCTGCACATTGTCATGACCGCGGAAAATGTTGGTCCCGCCGCCTGATACACCTACGTTACCCAATACCAATTGCAGGATGCACGATGCACGCACGACCGCATTACCGGTGGTGTGTTGTGTCTGACCCATACACCAGACGACGGTAGAGGGCCGATTCTTAGCCATCATCTCAGCGGCCATGTAAACGCGCGCCTCAGGTACCCCACAAGCCTCTTCCACCTTGTCAGGTGTCCACTTGGCCATGACTTCTTCTTTGATCTTGTCCATGCCGTAAACACGGTCTTCTATGTACTTCTTGTCTTCCCAACCATTCTTGAAGATGTGGTACATCATGCCGAACAGGAAGGGGATGTCGGAGCCTGAGCGCAAACGAATGTACTCGTCGGCTTTTGCGGCGGTGCGCGTGAAGCGCGGGTCCACGACGATCATCTTGCAGCCGTTTTCCTTGGCGTGCAGCATGTGCAGCATGCTGACCGGATGCGCCTCGGCGGCGTTGGACCCGATGTACAACGCGCACTTGCTGTTTTGCATGTCGTTGTACGAATTGGTCATGGCGCCGTAGCCCCATGTATTGGCGACCCCGGCGACGGTGGTCGAATGGCAGATGCGCGCCTGGTGATCGCAGTTGTTGCTGCCCCAGAAGCTGACGAACTTGCGCATCAGATACGCCTGTTCGTTGCTGTGCTTGGACGAGCCGATCCAGTAGACCGAATCCGGCCCGCTGGCCTTGCGCAGCTCCAGCATCTTCGCGCTGATCTCGTTGAGCGCGGTGTCCCAGCTGATGCGCTCGTACTTGCCGTTGACCAGCTTCATCGGGTAGCGAAGGCGGAATTCGCCATGGCCGTGCTCGCGCAGCGCCGAGCCCTTGGCGCAGTGCGCGCCGAGGTTGATGGGCGAATCGAACACCGGTTCCTGACGAACCCAGACCCCGTTTTCGACCACCGCATCGACTGCGCAGCCGACAGAACAGTGGCTGCAGACGGTGCGCCTGACCTCGATCTTTCCCGCACCAACCGCGGGGCTCTGGCCGTCGGCGGCGCCGGCTTTTTTCACCAGGGCCAACTGGGACGCGGCAATGCCGACACCGACACCGAGGCCCGACCGACG
>JANYEE010000002.1 GCA_025363275.1 Burkholderiales bacterium
CACCATGAACCCGATCACCAGATTCTCGCTCCCCCAGGCTGAGGCACTGCACAGCAAAACACCCGCCCCTATCCTACGTACCCAGCGCCAGCATGCTGCCCCCGCCTCCAGCTTGATTACTTGGTACACAGACAACTTTCAGTGTGGGTCAACGTACCCCAGCGACGATACGCATGGGACTGCCAAAAAAAGTGTAGGGGTGTTACAAGGCCGAAGCCATGGGTAATTTCCCGCGCAGCAGGGTGGTTCACACGTCTGCCACGCAGACACGGTTGCGGCCCGCCTGCTTGGCCTGGTAGAGCGCTCTGTCTGCGCTGGCCACGAGATCTTGGGGTGCAATCTGCGCGTGCGGCACGATGCAGGCAACACCGATACTGGCGGTGAATTGCAAACTCTGACCCTCGTAGGCCACTACCAGGGCTTCAATGGCGGCTCTAAAACTCTCTGCCATGGCTGCGGCATCGGCCGGCCCAGTTTCACCCAGTAACACCACGAACTCTTCACCACCATAGCGCGCCAGCAAATCGCCTGCGCGGTGCACACGCGGCTGCAGCAGCCGTGCAAAAGCTTGCAAACACGCGTCTCCGGCCGGGTGGCCCCAGGTGTCGTTGACTTGCTTGAAATGGTCCACGTCGATCAACATCAAACTGAGATAGGTCTTGTGACGCAGGGCGCGTTTGAATTCATCCAGGAACGCAATATCGAAGCTCGCACGGTTGCTGATTTGGGTTAATCCATCGGTTACAGATAAGCGCTGTAACTGTGCGTTAGCCCGCTGCAGCTGCTCTAGAGTCGAGTTGAGATCCAGCGTACGCTCCTCTACCCTTTGCTCCAGCTTACGATTGGCCTCTTCTTTAACGGCAATCAAGGCCTCTTGGGACGCGCGGGCGGTGCGCTCATGCGCCAGCGCTGCGGCTTGGGCTTCCAGCCGACCCGAGCGGTCATGGTTGATGCGATCCACCAGCGTGAAGGACAGCAACACCACCAAACCCAGAATGCCAATTTGGCCCGCGTTTTCGGTCCAAAAGTTGGACGGGATGATGCCGAATTTCCCTGCGGTGAGCACCATCACGCCGATCAGCGCCGACGTCCAGGCCACACAAAACAGACGGGCAAAACTATCACCCCGCCACCACCGCCAATAACCCAGCCCCAGACAAAACGCAGCGGTGGGGATCGCCAAACCGGTACCTATGCGAATGGCCATGTTGTAGGGCAGCACCATAGACAACACAGCCATGCAACCACTACCCAGAATCAAACCCCGCAGCACGTTGTGCACCCAGGTGGAGTAACCCTTCACACGCAGGAAACTGCTGGTGAAAAGCGCCACCGTCATCTCAGTGGTGCAGATAAACAAGGGAATGGTTACGCTGTTCCACCACACCGAATCTGGCCACAAATAAGCGTAGGTGTAGCCCGTCAACGAGTACTGAAACATCAAATAGCTCAACGCAAAGCTGATGTAGTAAAGGTAGTTTTTGTCGCGGGTACCAAAGTACACAAACAGGTTGTAAAGCACCATTACCAGCAGGGTGCCGATTACCATACCCTGGGCCAGCTTCTCGCGCTGGTTGGCCACTTGAAACACTGCAGGCTCCCAGACACGAAACGGTGCCTCAATGGTGCCCGCATTTTCCAGACGAATGTAGAAATGGTTGCTACCCGGCTGCACTTGCACTGGCAAGATAAAGTTTTGATGCACCACCGGGCGCTGGACAAACGGCTTCTCGTCGCCGGTGTCGTATTCCTGGGTAATGCTGCCACCCACGTGCTGGAACAGGTGGATGTGATCGATAAAGGAAATCGGCATCTCGATGTAGCGCAACACCGCCTCGCGACCGGGGTTGTGCAACTGAAAGCGGAACCAGTGCGCAGACGGCGTGAAGCCGAAATTGGGCGAACGCCTGTCGATAGTGTGCCAATCGGCGCGGGACGCCATCACGTCTTGAATACCGAGCTGGCGGCTGGCATCGACCAACACCCCCATGCGGGGCCCGGTGTCTAGGCGCCCTGGCCCATTGGCAGCAGACTCAAATACTGGGAAGGTAGGGTCTGGCTCTGGCAACGGTTGGGCCTGGGCGAGCCCCAACAACATGCCTGCCGACAACAGGCAGGCGTATCGCAGCCAGTAGATAACAAAAACTCGCATTAACAACATGTCGTGCAATCAGGCCAGCCCAAACAGGGGACATTAATGACCGCTTCTCTCCAAATTGCTACGTTCCTGCGCGCGCCGCTCTAGGCAGATGGGCATCTGTGCAAGCTCAGGGCGTGCGCATTCCTTGGACATGCAGATTTGGTAACTCAAAAACCAGCGTCCCTCGCAAGTAGTGCGGGGGTCTACCAATACGGGGGCCGCTGGCTCGTTGGACGACAAAGCCAATGGCGCTGGGCCGGACACCGCAGTTTTCGGCTTTGTCAGCACGTGAGGGCTTGCAGCGCTGGCTGCCAGCGCGGGTACTGGCTTGGTGTGCGGATGCAGGCTTGGCAATGTGGCCACACCGGCAGTTGCCAGCGCTAAGGCAGGCGCCGGTGCGGAAGATGACGCCAATGCGACGGCCTGAGGAGCGGGCACACTGACCGCTAAGGTAGGCGATACACCTTCAGCACCTTGCGTGCTACCCGAAGTATGTATTTCCCACAGCACCGCCGAAGCAACGCCCGCGACCAATACCAACCCCAAAATACCCAAACGCCAGCGGTGCCCCGATGGGATCACCGCAACATGCACTACCTCGCCGCCTGAGGATGGCGCATCAGATGCAGAGTCCGGAAAGCTACTACTGGGGCTGGCCACTACGGTTTCCTCATCATTGCCAGCGAGCACACTATCCCGCGGCAAAAATACCGTAGCACCGAAGGCGCTGTCGCTCGATCCGTCTCCACCCAAAGTACCCAAGCGCTTGAGCTTACGCCGCGCCAGGTCGGCGTAAATGCCACGCGGGAAGCGGCGCAAAAAGCCCTCAAAATCATCAGCTTCGGTTGAGTCCTTGACATCCTTCCAATAGACCAGCTCGGCCTCCTGGGTGACTGCCGAAGAACTCGAACCCAAAGAACTCTCCTGAACCGCCCCGAAAGGTGGTTGACCGCCGTCGCTCAGTACACCCGAGCTGGTGCGGGTGTGTGGACTGGGGCGCGCTTTGGGCCGGATGGTTTGGTCTGTGTCGCCATGGATGGCGGCTACCAAAGCGGAGTGGAACTCCTGCGCGCTGGCGTAACGCGCGTCTTTGCATTTCTCCAGCGCACGAGCCACCACGGCATCAAGCGCAGCGGGCAGTCCAGGGGTGATGGACGAGGGCGGCACCGGGTCTTGCCCGACGATGCTTTGGATCACATCAAAGTCACTCACACCGTCAAATGGCCGCTTGCTGGTGAGCAACTGGTAAAGCACAACACCTGCGGCAAACAGGTCGGAACGGGCGTCGATCGGTCGACCTTGGACCTGCTCGGGTGACATGTACTTGAGGGTACCCACCATACTGCCCTGGGTACGGGTGGCTTCTCCCGAATCCTGTATGCGGGCCACGCCAAAATCGGTCAGCTTCAAGCGTCCGCTGGGCTCCATCAGCAAGTTGGCGGGTTTGATATCGCGGTGCACGACGCCTTGGCGATGCGCGTAGTCCATGGCCGACAACAAGTCCCCCATGATGCCCACCGTCTGCCCCAGCGTGTAGACTTCTCCCCGGTCTAAATGGTGTTTCAGGTCCTCGCCGTCAATAAACTCCATCACCAGATAAGCCACATCTCCGTCACGGTCTGAATCAAACACGGTGACGATGTGGGGATGTTGCAGACGGGCCGCCGAACGCGCTTCGGTGCGAAACCGCACCTCGTAATCGGCGGCCTCTTCGGCTGTCAGATTTTCAACTTTGATGGTTTTAATGGCAACCCGGCGGTCCAAGTTGGGGTCGCGCCCTTCGTAGACGAGCCCCATAGCTCCTTTGCCGAGCACGCGCAGCAGGTCGTAGCGTCCCAGTTTTTTCATGATCTAAGTCAAGGCCATTCATGGAAGAACCGTAAAAATCATTGGGTGCACGTGTCCAACAGCACCAAAGACGGCCATGCCATGGTACCGCCAAATGGCGATTCAGCCAGTAAAGAACAGGATTTTTACCCTGCTTGCCTAGTCACTGCCTAGCATGGCACGGGGGTCTACCCAAGCGTCAAACTGTTCGCCGGTCATCGTTCCGACTGCCACCGCCGCCTCGCGCAGGGTGGTGCCGTGGGCATGGGCGTGTTTGGCAATCTGGGCGCTGCGGTCGTAGCCAATATGCGGTGTGAGTGCGGTCACCAGCATCAACGAAGTTTGTACGTAGTGGTCCATACGGGCGCGGTCCACCGCAATACCCTGCACACAGTGCTGATCGAAACTGCGCATGGCGTCCGATAGCAAGCTGATGCTGTCCAGCACATTTAAGGCAATCAGGGGTTTGTACACATTGAGCTCAAACTGCCCCTGAGACGCGGCAAAACCAATAGCAACGTCATGCCCCATGACTTGGGCACACACCATGGTCAGTGCTTCTACCTGGGTGGGGTTGACCTTGCCCGGCATGATGGAGCTACCCGGTTCGTTTTGTGGCAATTGCAACTCGCCCAAGCCAGCGCGCGGGCCACTGCCCATCAGTCGGATGTCGTTGGCCATCTTGGTCAGTGCAATGGCCAGCATTCTGAAACTGCCGTGCAGGGCCACCAAAGCCTCGTGCCCGGCCATGGCGGCAAACAGGTTGTCTGCGGGGGTGAAAGCTATGCCTAACTTGTCAGACAGCAGCGCCGCCACGCGGACTCCAAATTGCGGGTGGGTATTGAGGCCGGTGCCCACCGCCGTGCCACCAATGGCCAACGTGTATACCGCCTGCAAAGCCTGTTGAATACTGGTCTGGCACAGGCTGAGCTGCGCCACATAGCCGCCCAGTTCTTGGCCCAGCGTAATCGGCGTGGCATCTTGCCAGTGGGTACGACCGATTTTGATGACGTCCTTGAATACGTCTGCCTTGGCAGTCAAGCTGCTGCTGAGGGTGGCCAAGGCGGGCAACAAGGCTCCTACGGTTTGCTGCGCCGCTGCGATATGCATGGCGGTGGGAAAAACATCATTGGACGACTGGCCTAGATTCACCTGGTCATTGGGGTGCACAGAGCGCTCTGCGCCCAGGCCTCCGCCCAGGGCTTGAGATGCCAAGCTTGCCACCACCTCATTCACGTTCATATTGCTTTGCGTACCAGAGCCGGTTTGCCAAACCGACAGCGGAAACTCAGCATCGAACTCGCCCCGAGCTACGCGGTGTGCTGCATCTGCAACTGCTTGGGCTACTGCAGGTTCGAGTAAGTGCAGGTCGGAATTAACCAAGGCGGCTGCCCATTTGACCCAGGCCAAGGCATGAACCACCGGCAGAGGCATACGTTGCGAGCCAATGGCAAAAAAATGCAGACTGCGTGCGGTTTGTGCACCCCACAGCGCGGTGGCGGGTACGTTGATGGGGCCGAAGCTGTCGGTCTCGGTCCGCGTCGTTTCCATGCATGCTCCTCAAGCAAAGTAATCAAACCCGAGCTTGCCTGCAGCACCGGCAGATGCACTCACCGTAGCACCCCAGACCATGTCCAGTACCGACATGCCCACTGGCCAGTCTTTGAGCGTAGCCAGGTTGGTCAAATCATAAGTAGCGTAGGTAAAAAAGCCAAACAATGCACCCCGCAGCAGGGTGCTCTGCCAAGTACCAGTCTGCCCGCCGGGCGCCACCACGAAGATGATCAAGCCCACCACAAACAGTGCATAAAACAGCGCCGCTACATAGACACGGGGGTTCTCTGCCATCAAGTGGCCGATGCCCTGTTGGTACAAAGTCTTGGCCACCAGACCAATCCACACGGCATCCAGCACCACCATGATCAGTGCCGTAGCACCGTACGCTGCAAGGTATTTTTTCATGCTCGCAAGCTTACACTTTGCTCGGCGTATTCTTCAGTAAGTCGGCTAACGCACTGGCGTGCTCTTCTTCAGCGGCAAGCATGGTTTTGAGCATGTCGATGGTGGTTGGGATATTGTTGTCGACGCACTCCCCCAAATCGCGGTAGCGCTCAATCGCAATGCGCTGTGCAACCCCGTCGATGTTGCCTTGCCCTTCCATGGAATTCGCTAAAGAGTGGAGGTAGCGGTAACGCAGCAGAGACACCGGTTCGGTTGCAAGGGATTCTTTGAGTCGATTGATCAACTCACTGCGGTTGGTGCTAGAGCTGGCTGTGACGACATCGCGCTTCAAATGCTGACCTTCGTCGGGCCGCAGGAATTTCGCATCGGTAGGTACTTTGGCCTTTGTCATGGGAATTTCCAAAAGACGTAAAAGAAAATGTGTGGAGCCTGCCCGCGATAGCCAAAATTTTCTGTGCGCCCACGCACATACCGCGCCCGTAGTCCTTAATGAAAATCCCGGCTGATGGTAGCCAAATCACCCAGCAAATGCGTCAAGTCCACCAGGCGCTTGGCCACCACATGGCGCACCTCGCCGCCGCTTGCCTCATCGCGCTGCCAAATGCCGTACACGGCCAGCAGGCGGGACTGGTAGACCTCATGGCGAAATTGCTCCCGCACTGACTTCCAGACAATCACATTCACACTACCAGACTCATCCTCCAGCGTGAGGAAGACCACGCCCTTGGCGGTTTGCGGGCGCTGGCGCATGGTGACGATGCCGCAGGCGCGTACCAGGCGTCCGTTGGGGTAGTCGCGCATCTGTATGGCTGTTAGCAGCTTCATTTGTGAAAGCTGCCCGCGTAACAATAGCAGGGGGTGTGAACGCAAAGTGAGGCCCACCGCAGCGTAGTCAAAGCCCACCTCTTCGCCTTCGCTAGCGGCGGGTAAGCACAGCGCTTCTTCGTCAATCGGCACGCCTTGGAGCAACTCAGGTGCCGGCTTCAGGGCCGAGGCCTCCCACACCTGCTGGCGGCGGTGGCCGCTTAACGATTGCAACGCGTCGGCACTGGCCAGGGCTTTGAGGTCACCACTGTCTAGCTGGCAGCGCAGCGCCAAGTCTTGCGTGCTGGTGAAGGGTGCGCGCAGGCGCTCTTGGACGATGCGCGCGCCTACCGCAAGGGCAAGGCCACTCACTAAGCGCAGCCCGAGGCGGATAGCAGGCTGGATAGAGGAAACAGAGGCTGAGGGCGTCTCCAGCGTGCAATCCCAATCGCTGTGCACCACATCCACCGCACGCACCTGCACGCCGTGGCGCTGGGCGTCTTGCACCAGCTGGGCTGGGCCATAAAAACCCAGCGGCTGGCTATTGAGCAGGGCTGCCAAAAAACAGGCAGGCTCGTGCCATTTGAGATAGCAACTGATATAGACCAGCAACGCAAAGCTGGCTGCGTGGCTTTCAGGAAAGCCATATTCACCAAAGCCTTCCATCTGCTTGAAGATGGCCTCAGCAAAGTCCAGCGGGTAACCGCGCTCCACCATGCCATTCACCAGCCGGTCGTGGTACTGGCTGACATTGCCATGGCGTTTCCAGGCGGCCATGGAGCGGCGCAGGCGATCAGCCTCCCCCGGCGTAAAGCCCGCCGCCAGCACGGCGATCTGCATCACCTGCTCCTGAAAAATGGGTACGCCATGGGTGCGCCCCAGGGCTTCACGCAAGGCGGGGTAAGGCGACTCCGCCAACGCAGGGTTGGCCCGCGCCTTCAAGAACGGATGCACCATGCCGCCCTGAATCGGCCCAGGCCGCACGATCGCCACCTCGATCACCAAGTCGTAGTATTCGCGGGGTTTTAGGCGCGGCAGCATGCTCATCTGCGCCCGGCTCTCTATCTGGAACACGCCCACGGTGTCCGCGCGGCAGATCATGTCGTAGGTGGGCACATCGTCGCGCGGAATGTCCTGCATGCGCATCGGCCTGGGTAAGCCCCGCCACTGCGTCACCAGCCCCAAGCAGCGGCGTATCGCACTCAGCATGCCCAGTGCCAGCACATCCACCTTCATCAAGCCTACGGCTTGCAAATCATCCTTATCCCATTGGATGATGGAGCGTTCAGCCATAGACGCGTTTTCTACAGGCACCAGGCGCGTGAGCGGCCCCTGGGTCAGCACAAAGCCGCCCACGTGCTGGCTCAGATGGCGTGGGAACGATTGCAGTTCAACACTGAGCGACAGCCAAAGCAACATAGAGCGCAGGGGGGGTGCCACAAAGCTGGGGCCGAGCAGGTCTATGGCGGCCTGCAGGCGCTCGGTAAACACCTCGCGGTTGTACATGCCGGGGTGCTCTTTACCCAGTGCCGTGATCAGTTCTTCGGGGATATCCAGCGCGCGGCCCATATCGCGCAGCGCGCTTTTGGGGCGGTAGCTGATCACCGTGGCGGCAATGGCAGCGCGCTCACGGCCGTATTTTTTATAGATGTACTGGATGACTTCTTCGCGACGCTGGTGCTCAAAGTCCACGTCAATATCGGGCGGCTCGTTGCGCTCCCGGCTGATGAAGCGTTCAAACAGCAGCGAGGTTTCTTCGGGGTTGGCCTCGGTAATGTGCAGGCAGTAGCACACCACCGAGTTGGCCGCCGAACCACGGCCCTGGCACAAAATGCCCGCGCTGCGCGCAAAGCGCACGATGTCGTGTACGGTCAGAAAGTACATCTGAAAGTTCAGCTCCGAGATCAGCGCCAGTTCGTGCTCAATGCGGATGCGGATTTTCTCTGGCATACCTGCCGGATACCGCTCCAGCGCGCCCTCCTCCACATAGCGGCGCAGGGTTTGTGCGGGCGTGGTGCCGGGCAGCACGGCCTCCAGCGGGTAGTGGTAGCGCAGTTCCTTCAAATTAAACGTGCAGCGCCCAGCCACTACCAGCGTGTGGGCCAGCCAGTCTGCCGGGTACAGGGCTGCCAGACGGGCCCGCGCGCGCAAATGCGCCTCGGCATTGGCCTGTAGCGCAAAGCCGCACTGCGACACCGGCACACCCTGCCCTACCGCGGTTAAGGCATCCAGCAGGGGCTTGCGTGAACGCACATGCATACGCACATCGCCCACGGCCACCAGGGGCAGACCAGTCAGCGTAGACAACTGCTGCAAACAGTGCTTTTGCAGCGCATCGTCTGGCGCCAGCCTAAAAGTCGCCGCCAGCCACAAATTGGAGCCAAACAGGCCTGTAGCCCAGGTAGATACTGCCCAGGCAGCTTCCATTTTGATAGCAGATGGGAATGCCAGCAGCACTTCACAGTCTTGCAAAGACGCCCACAACGCACGCGCCTGCGGGCTGCGCCACCCCAGGTGGTAATGCCCTTTGATCGCGGCGCGGCGGGCTGCAGTGATGAACTCGCACAAATTACCCCAGCCCTGCAGGTTGTGCGCCAACACCACCACCGTAAAGCCGCAGGAGATAGAGGGGTCGTGCACCTGAAACTCGGCACCTAGCAACAGCTTGAGGCCCAGGGCGCGCGCGCGTACATGGGCACGCACCACACCCGCCACCGAGCATTCATCGGTGATGGCCAGCGCGCTGTAGCCCAGCGCTGCGGCGCGCTCCACCAGCTCCTCAGGCTGGGAGGCGCTGCGCTGGAAACTGAAATTGCTCAGGCAATGCAGTTCAGCATAGGCAGGGGGCTCAGAATCGGCAGGCATAAATATACTGTTTATAAAAACAGTATATTCTCAAAGACCTCTATTTCAATAGCCTAGCGCAGCCCTGTCGTCCGGGTCACGCACAATGCAGCAGCCAAAGTAGTGGCCTTCTGAGATGGCTTCAGTCAAAAAAAAGGCGTGATGTATATGCGTTTTAGCATCGAGGCGTATTGGTAATGCATCGACTCGCTCGATGAAATGATGCAAGAGTGTGTGATTGAGTTTTAAGTACGGCTGACATGCCAAAAGGGAGCACCACATGAAAATCTCGCCTGCCGAATTTGACGGCCAGTCCATCCGCCGCGTGTACGACGAAAACACGGAAACTTGGTGGTTTTCGGTGATTGACATGGTTCAGGTGCTAACGGATAGCGAAAACGCACGTGACTACTGGTTCAAGATGAAGCTGCGCGTTAAGTTTGAGGACGGGGCTGAACTGTCGACATTCTGTCGACAGTTGAAATTACCCGCCGCAGACGGCAAACAGCGACTTACCGACGTTGCCACCGCAGAGAGTCTTTTACGTATCGTCCAATCCATCCCCAGCCACAAGGCTGAACCTATCAAGCTCTGGCTTGCCAAGGTGGGCTACGAGCGCATGCAAGAGATGGCTGACCCCGCCCTTTCGCTGGACCGCGCCCGTCAGACCTGGCAGCAGCACGGCCGCAGCGACAAGTGGATACAGCAACGCATGACTGGGCAAGAAACCCGCAACAAGCTCACTGACTATTGGAGCGAGCACGACATCAAAAAAGGCAGTGAATTTGCCATCCTGACTAACATCATTCACCAGGAGTGGGCTGGTGTGAGCGTTGCGGAGCACAAGAACATAAAGGGCCTGTCCAGCCACAACCTGCGTGACCACATGAGTGAGGCCGAGCTGATTTTTACCGCCCTGGCCGAGTTATCCACCCGCCAAATTGCGCAGAGTGTGGAAGCTACCGGCATGGCACAAAACAAGACCGCGGCCAAAAGCGGTGGCCGCATCGCCGCCCAGGCCCGCCACCAGCTTGAGAGCCAGACGAGTAAACCGGTAGTCACTTGGGCTAACTACCTGCCGCCAGGTGCAGCGAAGGCAGCAAAGTCTGTGAAGACCATCAAGCCACCCAAGAAGGACTAGCTAAAAACAAATCAGCACTGGTACCGTCGGTTTAGCCCCCCGCGACCATGCCCAGTGCCCGTGGCAAAGCCAATGACATCGTGGGCCAGTAAGTCACCGCCACCAAAAAGCCCAGCATGGTCAGCAGCCATGGCCATACCGCCACCGTCAACTCAGTAATGCCCATCTTGGTAATACCCGAGGCCACATACAGGTTCAGGCCCACGGGTGGGTGGCACATTCCCACTTCCATATTCACTACCATGATGATGCCAAAGTGCACCGGATCGATGCCCAGCTTCATAGCGATAGGGAACAAAATGGGTGCCAGAATCAGCACGATGGAAGACGGCTCCATGAAGTTACCAGCGATCAGTAACAACAGGTTAGAGATCAGCAAAAAGCCAATCACGCCCACGCCGGTACCAATCATCTGGTCCGCCAATTGCTGAGGAATGTTCTCATGCGTCAGCAAGAACGAGAACAGTACTGCATTGGTGATGATGTAGAGCAGCATGGCGCTCATGTTGGCGCTAGACAGCAGGACGCGGGGCACATCTTTCAGACCCATGTCTTTGTAGACAAACACCGCCACGATGAAGGCATACACCGCACTCATGGCCGCGGCTTCAGTCGGCGTAAACACACCCGAGTAAATGCCACCCATCACCACCACGATCAACAGCAGGCCCCAGACCGCTTTGCGAAACGCCACCCAGCGCTCACCCCATGTGGCCTTAGGTTGGCAGGGGTAGTTATTCTTCTTGGCGCGGTACCAGGTGGTAAGACCCAACAAGAATGCCAGGGCTATACCCGGCACCACGCCAGCCATAAACAATGCACCCACTGAGGTGTTGGTAGACACTGAATACATCACCATCACGATCGACGGTGGAATCAGAATGCCTAAAGCGCCTGAGGTTGTGATCACGCCCGCGCCAAAACCTTTGGGGAAGCCGGCCTTGACCATGGCGGGCATCAAGATGGAGCCAATGGCCACCACCGTAGCCGGGCTGGAGCCCGACACCGCCGCAAACAAAGCGCACGCCAACACACCGCCCAAGCCCAGGCCACCATGCCAGTGGCCGACCATGGAGGTGGCAAATGCAATCATCCGCCGGGCCACCCCGCCGTGGGTTAAAAAGTTGCCCGCCAAAATGAAGAACGGAATCGCCATGATCTCGAACTTCTCGATACCGGTGAACAACTTGAGCGCGACCGACTCAATCGGCACCTCGGTCATGAAGAACAAAAACGACAGTACCGTGAGGCCCAGCGAAATGGAGATCGGCATACCAGTGAGCATCAGAACCACCAGCAAGCTCAAAATGATGAACGCGTTCATGCTGGTTTTCCTTCCAACTCTTCGTCTAAACCATCAACATGGCCATGGTCATGGTGGGGCAGCTCGCCGGTGCGCAAAAACTGCACCGTGACCTGGATAAACCGGAAGCACATCAGGTAGGAACCCAATGGAATGACGGCATAGACGATCCACGTGGGCCACTCCAGATCGGGAGTTGTCGGGCCTTCAGGCACATCGCCTGTGGCCATTCCCAACGCGTGGAAGACCCAGTAATGCATCCCGTTTTCCCACACAAAGCGTAGGCCCAGAGAGCCCACAATGCCGGTGAACAAGGCACCAGCCAGCAGGCCCAGCACCACAAACCGTCCCCGGTTTTTATCCGACATGCGGTTGATCAGCACATCCACCCCCACGTGGATGCCGGTGCGCACGCCATAGGCAGCGCCAAACTTGGCCATCCACACGAACATGATGATGCACAGCTCTTGGGCCCAGCCCATATTCACAGAGAGCAACCAATCCTGCACGCCGGGAATTGCAAAGCCTGATGTGTAGCGGTGGACCACCGACGCGAAAATCACCAAAGTAGCAGCGGCCATCAGGAAGGTGATGATCCACTCCTCGACATGGTCAAGAAATTTCATGGCGAGTCCTGCTTACAACTTGGCGGGATCAAACCCGGTTTCTTTGTACATGCTCTGGATCAGCTCTTTGCCAATGCGCGATTCCATCTCCGTATGGGTTTTGGCCATGACTTTCTTGAACGCCAAACGCTCAGCCGCAGTGGGGGTGTAGACCTGGGTCTTGCCAGACTTCTTCACGGCTTCGAGCGACTGCTCGTTCTCCATCTTGGCAATCTGATTCGCGTAGCGGGTGGACTGCAGCAAAGCCTCATCCAATTGCTTGCGAATGTCGGCCGGCAATGCATCCCAAAACTTTTTGTTGGTGATCACTGCATAGCCCAGGTAGCCGTGCTCGGTCAGCGTCAGGTGCTTTTGCACTTCGTGCATTTTTTGTGTGTACAGGTTGGAGATTGGATTCTCGGTGCCATCCACCACACCGGTTTGCAAGGCCTGGTACACCTCAGAGAAGGCCAACACCTGGGGCAGGCTACCCAGTGAGCGCATCTGCGCCTCCAGCACCTTGGAGGACTGGATACGCATCTTCAGACCCTTGAAGTCTGCAGGTGTCTGCAAAGGCTTGTTAGCAGAGAACGATTTGAAACCGTTGTCCCAGTAGGCCAAGCCCTTCACGCCCTTGGCATCCAGCCTGTCCAACAACATACGACCCATCGGGCCTTGGGTGACTTTGTGCAGATCGTCGTAGTTATCAAACATGTAAGGCAGATCAAAGACCTCAAACTCTTTCACGCCCAGCGGGCCAAACTTGGCCAAAGACGGAGCCAACATTTGCACAGCACCAATTTGCAGAGCTTCCATCTCTTCTTTGTCTTTGTAGAGGGTGCTATTGGCATACACCTCCACCTTGACGCGACCTTTGGTCAGCTCTTCGGCTTTTTTCTTGAAATACTCTGCAGCATGGCCTTTGGGGGTGTCGTTGGCCACCACGTGGCTGAACTTGATGACGATGGGGGCCTGAG
>JANYEE010000134.1 GCA_025363275.1 Burkholderiales bacterium
CATCGTGCGGGATGTGCAGCAGCGTGGCGGGCCTGGCGGCGTGGGCGTCGTGCGTGCGCGCGGAGTTGTCAAACACCGACACCTCGCCAAACCACACCGGTGGTGGCAGCACGATGAGCACCGCCTCTTTGGCGCCAGCGCCAGCGTTGTCCTGGCCCGAAATACGAATAGCACCGCGTACCACTGCATACAAACCGCAGGGTGGGCTGTTGCGTAAAAAAAGCACCTCGTCCGCTGCCAGCGTGCGCACCCGCGCCAGGCCCAGCAATGCCTCTGACAGCGGCAGCGGCAGCTGGGCAAACCAACGCCCGCACAGTAGAACGGGTAAGTAGCTAGAGGCGTCAGGCATGGGGAGAGAATGTCAAAAAAAACGGTGTCATCGCCAGCAGGTCGTTTGTGTCGGATTATTGACAGACGACGGCCACGCGGCCAGCGATGATTGTGGTCCCACGGACCCGAGGAGCTAAGCATGAAAACCCTGACAGACCAACTCACCCAGTACGCCTACTACCACCAAGACCCGCGCAACATCAACACCCACTTTGTGGGCGTGCCGCTGATCGTGATCGCGGTGGTGATTTTGATGTCACGCGCCCAAGTCAACCTGGGTGGCGCACCGATCAGCTTGGCTATGGTTACTGCGGTGTTGACCACACTTTTTTATCTGCGCCTCGACCTGCGCTTTGGCGTGGTGTTGGGTGGTGTGCTGGCGTTGATGCTCTGGGCAGGCCAGTGTCTGGCGGCGCAAGCTGTGTCGGTGTGGTTGGGTGCTGGCCTGGGCCTGTTTGTGGTGGGCTGGATCTTCCAGTTTGTGGGCCACTATTACGAGGGCAAGAAGCCGGCCTTCGTCGATGACCTGGTGGGTCTGCTGATTGGGCCTCTGTTTGTGACGGCCGAGCTGGGCTTTCTGTTGCAAATGCGCCTGGAGCTGAAGGCTGAAATCCACAACCGCCTCAAGAACAGCGGGCGCCTTTCCAGCGCGGCGCTGGCTTAAAGACGGCTATAGCTGCCTAGGCCGTTATTTCGCGGCCCATGGCTAAGCCAGTCTGCCGACTGAAGCTCTGCTGAACCGAGTCAAAGACATCAAGTTCGCGCTGGCTTTCTTGAATTGGCTGCAAGCCAAGGACGCGGGCTCATTTTTGGGCTACTAATCAGCCACCATGCGAGTGCCTGCACTACACTGGACTCATGCCGACACGCTTGGTCGTTTTGCGTTTACTGGTTTTCTGCGCTTTGTACTTGGCGGGCGCATGGCTGGGTGATCGCATGCTGCTGGGGCCCGACCAGATTGCGCTGGTGTGGTTGCCCGCTGGAGTGAGCTTTGCTGCATTGGCTTTGTATGGCCGGCGCTACTGGCCTTTCATCCCTGTTGCTGAGGTGTTGGTGCAATGGGGCGAGCCCACCAGCTTTGTTGTGGTGACTGTGGCCGCCAACACTTTGGCCACGTTGGTGGCCACTTACTTTCTAGGCAAAATTGCTGACCTGAACGATGAGCGTTTTGTCACGCGATCGGGCGTGCTGTTGTTGATGGCGGCGGCCCTGTTGGCCGTGGTAAGCGCCGTGGTGGGGGTCGTGGGCCTGTCTGCCATCGGTTTTATTCCGCAAGGTGTTTTTCAGGCTGCGTTTGTGAAATGGGTGGTTGCCAATTTCTTTGGCACGCTACTGGTCAGTCCCACAGTGCTCCTGCTTTCTCAGATACGACAAGCCCCTGGCCTGGCCATTGGCCGCGAATCGGGGCCCTCACGTCCGGAAGCTGGTGTGTGGCTGGTTGCCATGCTGGTCGCCATGCTGATCCTGGTGCGGGCCGATCGCTCGACTTCTGACTACGCGCTGGGCCTGAGCAGCCTGCCGCTTGCGCTGCTGATCTGGAGCGCGCTGCGCTTTCGACCGTGGCAAACGGCGTTGGCTTCTTTGGTCGTGGGACTCACGCTGGCGCTGCTGGCGGGCATGGGGCTGGCAGGCTTTACGCCACCGTCTTCGATGCCCGACGCGGTGATTCTGTTGACTTTTTTGAGTGTGATGACGGTGGTGCCTTTGTTTTTGGCCGGCGCAGCTAACCAAAACCGACTGTCTGCTAATCACCTGCTGCTGCAGGCTCGCACGGATGAGTTGACTGGGCTGCCCAATCGCAGTGGCTTTGAGGCCGCTGCCAAGGCGCTGATGCAGCAGCGCCCCCACACGAAGATGGCTTTGCTGTACCTTGATTTGGACAACTTCAAGCTGATCAACGATACCGCGGGCCACGATGCTGGCGACCAATTGGTGCGCAGTCTGGCTGGCGTTATTCAGTCTGTGCTCGATACGCAGGCTTTGCTGGCGCGCTTATCCGGTGATGAATTTGCGATTCTTTTGCAGGAGATTTCGGTCGACGAGGCCGGTGCGGCTGCCCACCGCGTGCGCGAGGCTATCAGCGCCTTCAGGTTCCCGTTTGCCGGCTATGTGTTCTCATCAACAGCCAGTGTAGGTGTGGTGCCTTTTGCCGCTGGCAATGGTGATTACTCCAGCCTACTGGCACAGGCCGATGCCGCTTGCTTCATTGCCAAGGAATCGGGCGGCAACCGGGTGCAGATCAGCTCGGGGAGCGAGGCGGCCGTGGTGGAGCGTGCATCAGCCATGCGCTGGGCGGTGCGGCTGCGCGAAGGCATTGAGCAGGACCACTTCCGCATCTACTGCCAGAGTATTGTTCCGCTGAAACCAGGCATTGCCCAAGGGCTGCACTTTGAGGTGCTGATCCGCCTGTTTGACCCCGAGACCCAAACCCTGCTGATGCCGGGGCAGTTTGTGCCGGCAGCGGAGCGTTTTCGCATGGGGCCGCAACTGGACCAATATGTATTGGGACGGGCCCTGCGTTGGCTGGAGGAGAATCCGGCCTGGCTGGACGAAGTGGAGTCGTGCAGCATTAATCTGTGTGCCGCATCGGTGGAAGATCCTGGCTTTATTGCCTTCTTGCACGACCGGCTGGGCAGTAGTACCGTACCGCCGCACAAGCTGTGCTTTGAGATCACCGAGACCAGCGCAGTGCGCGATCTGGGCGAGGCGCAAACCTTTATTGATGGTGTGCACCAACTGGGGTGCCGTTTGTCGCTGGACGATTTTGGTACCGGCTTTTGCTCCTTCGCCTACCTGGATTCTCTGGAGGTGGATTACTTCAAA
Source organism: Burkholderiales bacterium (assembly GCA_025363275.1). Lineage (GTDB taxonomy): Bacteria > Pseudomonadota > Gammaproteobacteria > Burkholderiales > Burkholderiaceae_C > Allorhodoferax. The sequence goes on from JANYEE010000134.1 coordinate 3,154, forward strand.
ATCGACGGCAGCTTTGTTCGCAAGATCAACGATTCGGCGCTGTCTTTGTCCATCGTGCGTGCGATTGCAGACATTGCTCGGTCGATTGATAAAAAGACGGTGGCCGAATTCGTGGAAACTCCTGAGTTGCGCGACCGCCTAGCCGAGTTGGGTGTGGACTATGCCCAGGGTTATGCCATGGACAAGCCCACACCGATTGAAGAGTACTTCGGAAAGCATTCGCTCACGCCAGCGCAGCCGGGCTGAGCTGGTGGGTCCGTGCCGTGATGGCCGCTACGCCAGGACCTCGCTGGTCACTACTTCGCCGCGCAGTGTGTAGGCACGGGTCTCGGTAATCTTGACGTCCACCAGTTGCCCGACCAGACGGGGCTGGCCCACAAAGTTCACCACGCGGTTGCATTCGGTGCGGCCCATCAGCTCGCTGCCATCGCGTTTGCTGGCCCCCTCCACCAGAATGCGCTGCACCGTGTTCAGGCGGCTCTCGCTGATGCTCTTGATATTGGCGTTAATGACGCTTTGCAGGTGGTGCAGGCGGCGCAGCTTGTCGTCGTGCGGCGTCTCATCTTGCAAATTAGCCGCAGGCGTACCAGGTCGGGGGCTAAAAATAAAGCTGAAGCTGTTGTCAAAGTGCACGTCGTCAATCAGCTTCATCATCTTGTTGAAATCGTCCTCGGTCTCGCCGGGGAAGCCCACGATGAAGTCACTGCTGAGGGCCATGTCGGGGCGAATCGCGCGCAGCTTGCGCACCGTGCTCTTGTATTCCATGGCGGTGTAGCCGCGCTTCATGGCCATCAGAATCCTATCGCTGCCGTGCTGCACCGGCAGGTGCAGGTGGCTCACCAGTTTGGGCAACTTGTCATACGCCGCAATCAGGCTGGGCGTGAATTCATTGGGGTGGCTGGTGGTGAAGCGCAGGCGCTCAATGCCGGGAATGTCAGACACGTACTCCAGCAGGGTTGCAAAGTCCGCCATCTCCGCCGTTGTGCCCAGCGGAGCGCGCCAGGCGTTCACGTTTTGGCCCAGCAAGGTCACTTCCTTCACACCCTGGTCGGCCAGGCCCGCCACTTCGACCAGGATGTCTTCAAACGGGCGGTTGATCTCGGTACCGCGGGTGTAGGGCACCACGCAGTAGCTGCAGTATTTGTTACAGCCTTCCATGATGGATACAAACGCCGAAGCGCCTTCCACCTTGGCGGGCGGCAGGTGGTCGAACTTTTCGATCTCGGGAAAGCTGATGTCCACCTGGGGCTTTCCCAGTATGGCTCTAGCGTTGAGCAGCTCCGGCAGGCGGTGCAGGGTTTGCGGGCCAAACACCACGTCCACATAAGGCGCGCGCTTGATGATCTCGTCGCCCTCCTGGCTGGCCACGCAGCCGCCCACGCCAATCTGCACGCCCTTGGCCTTGAGGTGTTTGACGCGCCCCAGGTCGCTGAACACCTTCTCTTGCGCCTTCTCGCGCACGGAGCAGGTGTTGAACAGAATCAAGTCAGCCTCGTCCACATTCTGCGTGGGCTCGTAGCCTTGGGCTGCGCGCAAAACGTCTTTCATCTTGTCCGAGTCGTACTCGTTCATCTGGCAGCCGAAGGTTTTGATAAAGACTTTTTTGGACATGATAAATCCTGAATGCGAAAGAGGTTTGCTATGCTTTTCGTAGCTACTCAGGCAATGAATACCTGGGCCACAGCCCGAAAACACTTAAAAACAGAGGGAGAGAAGCCTTTTGGAGCCTTCTGGCGACTAGCGGGGCATTGCCAGCGGCGCGGCGCGCCGCGTTGACCTTAGCGCTGGTTGGGCGGTGGCAGGCTGGCTTCGGCGTCGGTTAACACCCATACGTCGTGGATGTAGCCATTGGGCTCGCGCGTGTAGTTCACGCGCATCGCCTGGCCCACCATCGCACCCGACATGACCAGCATATTGTTGGTACCGCGGATACGAGCGCCGGGCGAAAGGCGGTCGGCTTTGCCATCCATTAGCACCTCAGGGGGCTGCATCACGGTCAAAATGCCGCGCACGGCATTGGGTGGGAACGGGCGGCTGATGACCTGGGCGGTGCTGCCCAAACTACTAACGAGCAAACCGGCCAGCAGGGCAACTGGGGCGGCGATGCGCAGAATGCGCGTGCTGGTGAGGAACGAGGTCTTGGCTGTGCAGCGGTTCATGGTGTATGTCCAGAGGCTGTGAATGGAGACCTGATTTTACCGCTTCGAACTGACCAACCTACTGGCGGGTATGGCTGGCGCGGTGGCGCAAATGGACAGCACCCCGCAGTGCGGCGTGTTTTGTGACCCGCCCGGCCATGCGTTTGCGCCACATCCGAAACGAAGATGGCTTCATGTGCCGCCGCATCAAATCAATGACCGCGGACTCGTTGATACCGAACTGAGCCTCGATGGCTTCAAACGCGGTCCGGTCTTCCCAGGCCATTTCGATGATGCGGGAGATGTCGGATTCAGTCATTCAGTAGGTGTCCTGTTTTCACCAGAATCAAGCAGCCTTCTTTGCTAAAAGGCTGGTGTTGGCTCAGGTGCGGGCTGCGTATCCAGCTGCCTTCAGGGTAGTGGCCGTGCTCGTCTGAGAACACGCCCTCCACCACAAAAATCTCCTCACCTCCGAAATGCCGGTGCGGGTTGAAATAGGTGCCAGGTGCCCAGCGCACCAGGGCGGTGTGGGTGGTACCAAACTCCCACAGGGGCATGACCGACAGACCTTTCACCAGGCCCTGGCGCCAATCTGTAGTGCGCGTTGGCACCACTACACGGGTACGGTCTTGAGGGTCGAGGTAACGTAGTTTGACGAAGAGTGTGCAGCCATCTTTGGAGAACGGGGCATGGGCGGAGCCTGGGGGATTCTTGAGATATGTACCGGGGCAGTAATCGCCAGACTCGTCGCTCAGCGTCCCTTCCAGCACCAGGATTTCTTCGCCCAGTTCATGGGTGTGCGAATCAAACCGGGCTCCAGCGCCGTAGCGGACGACGGACGTGGCGCGCGCCACCTCCCCGCCCTCGCGCTCCAGCAGGCGCCGCTTTACCAGGGGAGAGGGGGAGTCGATCCACGGCAGCGCGTGCGAGTTCACGACGCAACGTTGCGTCACATCAGTATTCAGTTGCAGATCGTTCACGGTGCACCACCCATCAATACCACCGCGCTGGCGGTGCAGCTCAGGCTGGCTACGGCGGTCAGCACTAAGCGCATGGGTAGCCAAGCACGCAGGCCTGAGCGGGTGTAGACCACGCGGTCGACCGCCAAGCAGGCCCACAAGAGCACTGCGAGAAGCAGCAGGCCTTGGGTGGCGGGCAGCATCAGCGCCACCCAGGCCAATATGCTGGGGATCACACCCCAGGCCAGCAGGCTTTTGCTTTGGCCGTGTGGATCGCGCATCGCCAGCCCCCAATAGATGGCCCCCAAAAAGCTGGCAATAGTAGCGCCGTAGCCCAGTAGGGCGCTGGCAGCTTTGGCTTGGTGCAATGGGCCTAACCCAATAGCAAGGGCCAGGCCTACAAACGGAATCAATCCGCCATAGCCCAAGCTCTGCGCCCAGAGGGATGGGGTGCTGTTCTTGGCTAGGCTCATGGGGCGTCCGCCGGTTCGGCTGCGTCGCCAGGAACGTGCTGTCTCAGTTGCTGTGTCGCGTTGGCTTGTGCTGTGTCGTTAGTTGGACGGGACATCTGCGTGCCATCCCACAGCAGCCCGCACCAGCAACGGCCCGCGGTATCAATGATGCAGGTGCCCGTGCCGCAACAGCGTTCGTCGTTTTGCATGGTCAGTGTTTTCTGGGTTAGGTTGTCGGTTTCAGGAGATGCGCGTGCGCTTCCACCAGTCTGAAAAACTGCGGCAATGGCGCTCTACGGGTTCAAACAAGTCTTGGGTTGGACGTGGTCCGACGGTTTGCTGTGGATTGCGCGCCTTTAGTAAATCTTGCAGGCGAGAGAGTGCTGGGTCTACATGCGGATTGGGTTGCCAATGCACGGACTTGGCGCGCTGCAATACGTCGGCTATCTGCTCAGCGCTGCCCCACCAAAGTTGTTCAGTTTGCATTTGTAGCCCACGGGTGACAAAGTCCCACCGGCGATTGCTCCAGGGCGTGGTGGTGTGGCACGGGTCAAATCCTACAGCGATAGGAATGGCTTTTGGCCGTGAGCCTTGGAGCGACCAAGGATGGTGTAGCCAAACATCTTGATCTGAGACATCAGCCCAGTGGGGGCCTGGCGGCTGCCAGACTTGCTGCGCGGTATTGCCTAACGGCGAAGTGTGCAAACTGGGTTGTTCCATTCCATCGTCAGCGCGGCGTGCATCGAAGCGGGTATCGATAGGCTCCGCGCCCCGCGCCACCTCATCCAACGCTTCGTAGCTGGTATCAATGGCCGTGCCGGGACTGTGCCATGGCGCAGGAGCGTACTTGGCTACGTTGTCTGCATTGAACAAATACGGCTTGCTGCTGCCCGTGCCAGCCACCCACTGCCAGCTCAGGTGGTTGCTGGCCACATCGCCATCTAGCAGATGGCCCAACATCCATTGCGCGCCAGCATGCCAATGCACCTTGCGCAGATGCACCACGTAGCTGGCCAGCCACATGCGGGCGTGGTTGTGCACGTAGCCGGTTTCGTACAGTTCACGCACGGCCTGATCGATAGCGGGAATACCTGTGCGGGCCTCCAGCACATCGGCTGGCATCTGCGGCAGATAAGCATCGTCGGGCAGCAGCCCGGTGTGAATGGATTGGTGGATGCGGTCGCCCAGGTGGTCCCACACGTGGTGCCAATAGGCGCGCCAGCCCAGCTCAAAAACAAACTTGTGTTGTGCGTCCAACGGTTGGCGCGCGTGCACTGTCTCGTACACCTCCCGCAGGTTCAGCACGCCGTGGGTCAGGTAGGGTGACAGGCGGGTGACAGCACCATTGAGCGCATTGCGAGTGCGGGCGTAGGCGTTGGGGTTGACGGCGCCCAGGCGCGCTTTAGCGGCCTCCAGGGTGGGTTCGAAAAGACTCATGTGGGTTGTGCCAACGGTAGTTGCGCTTGCCGGTGCGCAGTCGCTTGGGCACTGATGGCCTCACGCGCTTGCGCGTCCAGCCGGGCCAGGTTTTTGAGCTGCATCGCCATGCGCGGGTTTTTCTTCAGCATCACCTCATGGCGATTCAAAAAGTCCCAATACAGGGTGGTGTAAGGGCAGGCTTGTGCACCGGTGGATAGTGTGGGGTCGTACTTGCAGGCCTTGCAGTGGTTACTCATGCGCTGGATGTATTTGCCGCTGGCCACATAGGGCTTACTGGCCATTAGCCCGCCATCGCCAAACTGGCTCATGCCCAGTGTGTTGGGTAGCTCTACCCACTCCACAGCGTCCACATACACACTCAGGTACCAGGCGTGTACCGCCTGCGGCTTCACGCCCAGCAGCAGGGCGTAAAGCCCGGTCACCATCAGGCGCTGGATATGGTGGGCGTAGCCGTGCTCCAGGGTTTGCGTGATGGCGTCTTTCAGACACGCCATATCGGTGTTGCCGGTCCAGTACCAGCCGGGTAAGTCAGCCTGTGCATCCAGCGCATTCAGGCCCACGTACTCGGGCATTTGCATCCAGTAAATGCCGCGCACATATTCGCGCCAACCTAATATTTGGCGGATGAAACCTTCCACTGCAGCAAGTGGTGCCGTGCCTGCGTGGTAAGCGTCTTCCGCGGCCTGCACCACTTCGCGCGGATTCAATAACTTAAGGTTCATCGCACAGCTCAGATGCGAGTGGTACAGCCATGCTTCGCCCGACCACATGGCGTCCTCAAACTGGCCAAACAGCGGCAGACGTTGCGTGATGAATTCTTGAAGCGCAATTAAAGCCTGCGCGCGCGCGACCGGCCAACCAAAATTAGTCAGCGTGCCAGGGTGGCTGGCGAACTTTGCATTCACCAAAGCAATGACATCTTGTGTGATGCTGTCGGGCGCACACCGCGTGGGTGGCGGCACGTTTTGCGGCCCCGTCTTTCCAAAGGATTCGCGGTTGTCCGCGTCAAAATTCCATTGACCACCCACCGGGTCTTTACCCTCCATCAGGATGTTGTGCTTGTGGCGAAGTTCGCGGTACCAGTATTCCAGGCGCAGTTGCTTGCGGCCTTTGGCGTGTGCCGCAAACTCGCGCACGGTACTAAAGAAATGCGTGTCATCGCGTACGTCTAAAGGCAGTTTGTGTTCAGTAGCGACGGCGCGCAGGCCGTGCAGCACGCGCCAATCGCCGGGCGCGGTCAACACCAGCCCAGCAGGCTTTAGTTGGGCAATGCATGCGTTCAGTTGCAGCGCCAGCGTACCCCGGTTGTCGGCATCGTCCAATCGTGTGTAGACCAATGGCAAACCCTGCGTCTGCAAGTCCTGCGCAAAGTGGCGCATAGCAGAAAGGAACACTGCAATCCTCTGCTTGGCCGACCACACGTGGGTCGATTCTTCGGCCACCTCAGCCATCCATACTACGTCGTGCGTGGTGTCGAAATCTTGCAGTGCCGAGGAGCCTGCGTCGAGCTGGTCCCCTAGCACGATCACTATATTACGCACCTTGGATGGCAAGCGCGTGGGTTGAATCTTTGTTTTTGTCATGGTGTCTTTTTATCTGATTTTTTTGCGCGGCAGGCATCGGAGCAATACAGCACCGAGTCCCAATTCTTGGCCCAGGCTTTACGCCAGGTCATGGTGCGACCGCACACGGCACACAGCTTGCTAGGCAGGGATTGCTTATTGCCTTTGAAGTCGCTTTTCATATTTTGGTTTCCTCGCTCAGGCAAACAGATCACCTTGCGGTGACGGCGTAGCAGGTTCGTCCGGCTTGCGCTGGCGCGTGGGACCTTGCGTGACTTGGCGCCGCTGCCCAGTCTGTGGCAAACCACTCTTGCGCGAGCCATGACGCGCCTGCACGCCACCCGCCTCTTCGCGCGCTTCGTCGGTCTTGCGCAAGCCGTACATCCGGTCCTTGGCGGCCTTCATCGCCAGCTTGTCGTCCACGATAGGCGCCGGGTAGTCCACTCCTATCAAACAACCCGCCATGCGCTGCACGCTGATGTCCATTTTCCAGGGCTCGGCCAGATAGGGAAGTGGCACTTTAGCCAATTCCGGCACCCAGCGGCGGATGAAGAGGCCCTCCGGATCTTGGTCTTGCGCCTGTTTGGTGGGTGAGTACATACGCAGCGTGTTGATACCGGTGGTGCCGCTTTGCATTTGCATCTGGCTCCAATGGATGCCAGGCTCGTAGTCCAAAAACTGCCGGGCCAGAAACATGCCTGTTTGCCGCCAATGTAGCCACAGGTGGTAGCTGGCGAAGCTGACCAGCATGGCCCGCATACGAAAGTTGAGCCAGCCGGTGGCAATCAGCGACCGCATGCACGCGTCTACCATCGGGTAGCCGGTGCGACCCTCGCACCAGGCGGCAAAGTTCGCGTCGTTAAACTCGTCCTCGCGCAGACCATCGCACACGCGGGCAAAGTTGTTGAATTCAATGTCCGGCTCGTCTTCTAGCTTCTGCATAAAGTGGCAGTGCCAGCGCAGCCGCCCGGCAAAGCCGCGCAGTGCGTACGCGAAACCGCGGTCAGGTGTGTTGGCAATTGCCAACTCGGTGGCTTGGTGTACGGTGCGCATGGACAGCGTGCCAAATGCCAGGTGCGGGCTCAGGCGGCTGCAGCCTTCTTCGGCACTCAATGGGCTGGACAGCGCTTTACGGTAGTCATAACCGCGCACCTGCAAAAAGCTTTTGAGTGTGCGCCGCGCGGCCTTCTCGCCCGCCTCCTGCAGGGTTTTGTTGTGTGGTTGCAGCCCCAGGCTGGGCAGCGTGGGCAACGCGGGCTGCTCCATCGCAACCGCTGCGGTGAACTCGCCGCTCAGCAGGTGCAAGGGCGCATCCATGCGCGCCTGCCATCGCCCGGCCCAACCGCTACGGCTGCGCAGGCGGCGCACCACGCCAGTCTGCGTAAATTCTTGCCAGGGCATATGGATGGATTTGCACCACGCCGCCACCTGCAAGTCGCGCCCATAGGACCAGCCCGGCCCAGTCTCTTCGTGGCTGAACAGGTGGGTGAAGGCCAGTTCGGTGTGTAGTTGCGCCAGAACATCACCGGCCGAACCTACGCGTACCAACAAGGGCAAGCCACGCGCCGAGAGGGCTCCACGCAGCTCTGCCAAACACGCCAACGCAAACTCCACGTGGCTGGTATCGCACTCCGGGCTTTTCAACCACTCGGGCTCTATGACGAAGAGACCTAGTGCATCCGTATGGACCCGTGCCGCCACCAATGGTGCGTGGTCGTGCAACCGCAAATCGCGCTTGAACCACACCAGCGCGCGGGTGCTGGTGGTGAGGTGGGTTACAGGCATGCCGCGGACTCTAGCAAGTGCCGCCTTGCGGTGCTGGCCCACCGGTTAAAGACCCCCGGTGGCGTTCAGTCAAAAGCCAATGATCAACTTCAGCCCTAAGCCCACAAACACGGCGCCCGCAATACGATCCAGCCACAGGCTCACCCTGGTATTGCGGGTCAGCCAGCGCCCCACATGCCCGGCAAAGTAGCCCAGTAGGCCAAACAACAAGGCGGCTTGCAGCGTAAAAATCAGTCCTAGTTGCGCAATCTGCCAAGGCGCATCGTCCCGCTCGGCGACCACAAACTGTGGCAAAAACGCCAGAAAAAACATCACCACCTTGGGGTTGATCGCATTCGCAAACAGACCCTTGCCAAAGAGCTGTAGCGCGCTGGTGGGCACGGCCCCACTGGTTTGCGTGCCCATTTGCCCGGTGCTGCGCAGCGCCTGCCAGCCCAGGTAAATCAAGTAGGCGCCCCCCGCCAGTTTGAGTGCGGTAAAAGCCAACGGGGAGGCCGCGATCAGCGCACTGATGCCCAGCGCTGCAAGTAATGTGTGGCTCAAGCAGCCAATGCCGCACCCCACGCCAAACGCCATGCCAAGTTTGCGTCCGCGCGATGCCCCGATGGACAATACCAGCAGGTTGTCTGGGCCGGGCGACGCAGTAATCAGCAAAGATGCGCTTAAAAAGCCGAAAAATTGTTCGGGCGTGAGTAAGGTCATTGTGATTTCTAACCAGGAAGCGCCGCGCACCGGGTCGCAATAGCTTTTACTCGTAAAGCATCTGCTTGATATTGCAGATTCATCTGTGAATGTTCAGCCAGTTGTGCAAAGGTTTGATGTGCATCCAAGGCCCACTTGCACTGCAAAGACGATTTGCGGACGTCGCGCAGTTGGCCTAAAGCGGCTGCCTGTGCGTGGACATAAGCGTTATCCCCGCGCGTCTCTGTATTTTTTGGGTCGTCCCGCAGCAATGCATCCATGTTGCGAATTGCATTGGCACCTTCGGTTACCGCTTGGGCGTACATCCCCAGCTGCTGCCATGTACGCGCCCGCAACAATTGGCCCAAACCCAAGCTTTCTACATTGTTGTGTTTGGAAGTTTCCTGGGCTTTGTCTGCGCGGGTTGAGATGTGCGCCAAACTCGCCTCAATAACAAGTAGCGCATCCTGTGGTTTATGTAGTAACAGTAGGCTGGCGGTAACACAGCGTTCCAAGCCGTCCTTGAGGGAGGCTAATTCTGGGTCGTCCGCGTCAGGTGTTGTAAATGTTCGATACGCAGTTTGCGCCTGAGCACACAACTGCAATGCACGTGGGCCTTGCTCTAAGTTGATCAGAGCCTCACCCAAAGTCCATTGCAGCGAAACGAAATCGCGCCGCGTCCTATCGTCTTGCGGATCTTTGTCCATTTCTCTGCGTGCAGCGTCCACGCCCTGTGCCAATATGGCAACGCCTTCGTCAGCATGTCCAGCATGCAGCAGGTTATACCCAAGAAGTGATCCTGCTATGGATGCGAACCGGGCGACTTCTTGGTTGCCAGGCTCCCTGGCTAGCATGGCAGTAGTCACCGCATGGTTACGGCGGGCGACGGAAACGCCTGCTTCTACGTTGCCCGCCTTGGTTTCCAATCGGGCCAATCGCGCCAGGGCACTACTCAGAAGGAGATGGTTAATCGTGTCGTCGTCTTGGGATGCAGGTAGCCCTTCGGCGCACTGAACGCTTTGCCGAACCGCTACAAGCGCATCGTCCAGGCGCCCCAGATTGGGTGTGCCATCCATGGCATACAAGGCGTCAGCCTGCTTGTTTAGCAGTAGGCAGACCAAGCGGTGCGCTTTGGGTGCGGTGTAGCCCAAGTCGATTGCCTTTCGGGCCATGGTAGAGCCGGTAGAAGAACTCTTGACGCTAGCAGCCAAATCACCCTGCTTTAGCATCAGCATCGACTGACTACGGCGCACACCAGCAGAGGTGAACCACCACTGCGCGTCAGTGCGTTGATTCTCTGGTATGCGTTCTAGCACGGTGATAGCCTGCTCGTAGCGTTGTAGTGCGGAGGCGCTGTGCCCGAGACTGTCCATAGACGTGTTGCCCTCGATATCGGCCATGCGCCGCAGTGCCTGCGCGATATCCAGCGTCTCTGCCATCGTCAGGTTGTTTGCGTCCATACGGCGTGTCAGGTATTCACCGGCAGCCTTGACCAGCGCAGCACGGCCAGGGGTCACGCCGCTGGAAATGGCGTCGTTCACCTCAAAAATCATCGTTCGCGCCAGCGACTGCACATCATCCAAGTGGCGTTGCGCTGCAGTACGTGCTTGATCAGCAATATTGGCTTGCCATAAAGCGACACCAGTTAGTGCACACAGCCCTGCAAGCCCAACAGCTACGAGCGCAGAGCCAAACTGGTGGCGTATCAAAAATTTACCCGCTACATAACGCCAGCTGGCGGCGCGAGCGCTCACCGGATGGCCACTTAATACGTTGCGCACATCCTGGGCCAATGCTTCGACGCTGGCGTAGCGTCGCTCGGCTGGTTTTTCCAGGGCCTTGAGTAATATATTGTCGAGGTCGCCTTGCAGACGCTTGCGCGTTTCAACCCAACGCGGGTTAAGTACCTGTTGCGCGGTGAGGTTGCTGGGTCGGGTGGGTTGTTCTTCCAGCACGCTGCGCGCTGCCTCAGCGGGGGTCGTGGCATTACGACCGGTCGGACGCACGCCGGTCAGCAGCTGATACAGCAAAACGCCAAGGCTGTAGATATCAGTCGCAGTCGTTACCGGTTCGCCGCGAACTTGCTCAGGGCTGGCGTAGTTGGGCGTAAATAACTGCGGCATATCTAGGGTTGGACTTGTACCCAGCGTGGGGCTCGGGTCAATGGCCTTGGCGATTCCGAAGTCCAACAACTTAACGTTGCCCTCACGGGTGACCAGCACATTGCCGGGTTTCAAGTCGCGGTGCACTAGCAAGTTGCGATGGGCATATGACACCGCCTCCGCCAGTTGCAGAAATAAAGCTAAACGCGCTTCAAGGCCGATCGTGGAAGCGCTGTCGTCAATGGGTACGCCGTCTACAAACTCCATTACAAAGTAGGGTCTGCCATCCTCACTTAAGCCGGCATCCAGAAGCATTGCAATGTGCGGGTGGTTCAATCGTGCTAAAGCTTGGCGCTCTTGAGCAAAGCGTTGCAGCACCGCCACGCTGTCCATACCGCGTTTGAGAAGTTTGATCGCTGCACGGCCTTCAAAACTACCGTCAGCCCGTGTGGCCTCGAATACATCACCCATGCCACCGCTGCCGAGTGATCTTACGATCTGCCAAGACCCCAGGCGTTGCCCAGTACGATCCAACTCGTGCACAGAAAGTGCGCCAGGCTGACTCAATAAGGCATTGGCTGGGCTGGACTGATTGGCCTCTTCGGCCAGTAAGGAGAGAACCTCCGCGTGGACCGCATCCGACCCCTCTGCACTGTCCAGAAATACGGCGCGTTCCGACGCGTCCATGGAGTGCGCCCGTTCATACAGCTGCTTAATGAGTTGCCAGTCTTGAGGGGTGGGTGCAGGGGAGTCTTTCATACGTATAAGCGCTGAGTGGTAACCCAAAAGTGCGGTTGATGGGCAATCTGGCTACTGCCGATAGGATTGTGCAAACTGCTAATGATTTTCTGAGGGAGCAGGCTCTACCTTTTCCTTTTTATCGTCTGTTGGCTTGACTTCCTGGTCGGGTGATTCTGCCTTGTCTTTGGACCAAAATTTGCTAATAAAGGAGCTCTTCTCCTTCCTTTTCACACTGGCGGTATCGTCTTGCACCTCAGCTTTAGGGGTGTCATCGGCCATGTATTTCCCAAAAATTTTTCCAATTGCTCCCAGTGCGCCATAAGTGTTAGTGGGTTGGTTAGAAGGGCATTCAACATAGTCGGCATTTCGACGGTCGTTGTCCGCATATTTGCTTTTGTCCGGGTTGAGGCATCTTTCTGCCATCGCAATATTGCAGGTTAGCAAGAGTGCGCTCGCGAGAGCGCAGGTGATTTTTTGCATAAAATTCCTTGGTGTGGATAGAGGTTTGCTGGTGTGGATCACAAGCGTTCTCATTGAGATACGTCCGTAATGCGCGCGCAAAGGCTCAGGACTTACAAAAAATACCTGCTAAGGTCACTCTATGCTCCTCAATTCTGTGAATATCACCGCATGGCTCAACGATGTCGGGTCGCAGAATGAAGTAATTGACAGTGCGCCGGGTAACGCGCTGTTTGTTTGGCTGTATGAAGATTTGCTGCGCATTGCCAGAAGTCAGTTCCGCAAGGAGCATCCGGGGCATACCTTGAGCGCGACGGGATTGACCCACGAGGCGTGGTTCCGGATGAATGACCAGAACCGTACCCAATGGACCAATCGGTCGCATTTTCTCGCGGTGGCATCTACTGTAATGCGCCGCATTTTGCTGCACCACGCGCGCGCTAAACGGACCGCGATACGGGATGCCGCGTTGGTTCCGCTAACCCAGGCAGAGCATGTGCCCGTGCCAGGCCTAGCGCCGGATGCACTTTCTGTGCACGAAGCTCTTTTGATCTTTGAGGCGATAGACCCGCGAGCAGCTCGCGTTGTAGAACTCAAATTCTTTGGTGGCATGGAGAATGCGGAAATTGCCGATGCCCTGAATATTTCCGTGACAACAGTGAAGCGCGAATGGAGTCTCGCAAAAGCTTGGCTTGCTCGCGAAGTGGGACGGTCCAGCGGGTAATGGTAGTGACCAAGAAAGGGTGCCGCGGTTGGGCTGCCCGGAATAGGCGCTACAACAAAAAAATCCCCGAATCCAAAAGGAGGCGGGGATCTATGGAGACTGACTCTGAAATCATGGTGGTCGTAGGTGGATTTGAACCACCGACATCAGCATTATGAATGCGCTTGTTTAAGTATTTGCATTCGTTGATTGTTGTCGCTACACTCTATATAAATCAACACCTTATCGCCTACTAACTGGATAAGTTAACAGCCTATGCGTTGATTGATATTCCTCAAAATTGGGTAAATGTGGCTACGCAGTGGCTACGCAGAAGGGTGGCAATCATGGCGAGACCGAAAAAGACAGACGCACTTGACCTGACGCAAGCCATTGAATTGACCGCTGGCGCAATCGAGCGCCTGACCTGCCGCACCGACATCAAAGCGCAAGCGTTCCTGCGCGACACCAAGGCACCCGGCCTCCGCGTGAGAGTCTCCAACACTGGTGCCAAGTCATTTGTGTTTGAGTCCAAGCTAGACCGAAAGACCATTCGCCGCACCATTGGTGACGTGAGAGCGTGGACCATTGAAGCCGCCCGGACTGAGGCAAACCGCTTGCGCGTAATGCTGGACAGTGGCACCGACCCCCGCGAACTAGAACGCCAGCAACAGGCCGACAAAGCCGCCCAGACAGTCGCCGCAGCCGCACATGCCGTGACTTTGGGGGAAGCCTGGAAAGCCTACGTTGTCGCCCGTGAGCCGTATTGGGGCGACTGGCAGTATCAAGACCAATTGACCTTGGGCGATGCCGGTGGAATCAAGCCCAAGCGCGGCAAGGCCAATACGCTCACACTGGCCCGCCCCATTCACCCGTTGATGTCCCTGCGCTTAGCTGACGTTACCGCCGAAGTCATCGAAAACTGGGCCGCGACGGAAGCAAAGACACGCAAGAGCGTTTCAAGGCGTGCACATAGTTGCCTGAAAACATTCTTTTCGTGGTGCATGGAGCAAAAAGAGTACAGGCAAATCGTTACTGTGAACCCAGCCAAGACCAAGAAGTCGAAGGAGGTATTGGGCCGTCCTACTGTGCGCAAGGACGTGTTGCAGCGCGAGCAACTGGCAACTTGGTTTACCCATGTGCGCCAGATTCAAAACCCCGTAATCAGTGCTTACCTTCAATGCCTGCTACTCACTGGCGCGCGTCGGGAGGAAATGGCTGCACTCAAGTGGGAGGATGTGAATTTTCAATGGAACGGCTTAGATTTGAAGGACAAGATAGAAGGCCGCCGGGCTGTGCCCTTGACGCCGTATGTGCGAAGCCTGATTGAAGGATTGCCGCGCCGCAATGAATGGGTTTTCTCAAGCGTCGAACTGCTCAGCCAGAACGAGAAAACCGCGTTGCGCCGCGCTCGGTATCACGAACGCAAAGGACAGTCCGCACCAGTTGGAGACGTAGCAACCCGCAGCGCATCAGGCCGATTGGTAGACCCCAGCAACGCCCACCGTAAAGCCTGCGCCGCCGCTGGGCTGGTGCTTACCTTGCATGGCCTGCGCCGTTCGTTTGCCAGCCTATGCGAGTGGCTGGATATACCCGGGGGAATCAGTGCACAGATACAAGGCCATGCGCCCCAGGGCGTGCGCGAACAGAACTACATCCGTCGCCCGTTGGACTTGCTACGGGTTCACCACGAAAAGATTGAAGCGTGGAT
>JANYEE010000156.1 GCA_025363275.1 Burkholderiales bacterium
TTTTTGGCGTAGTCCAGCGCGGCGCGGCCGATATCAACCGGCTTTTGGTCTGGCGTACTGGGGAACCACTCAGCCCCGGCCTGAGCGGTCACGGTTTTGAGCTGTTCAATGGCGGCAGGGCGGTAGACGTCGCCTGACACGGTCAGCACTTTTTTCTTGCGCTTCTCTATTAAGTGCTTAGCCAGCTTACCGGTGGTGGTGGTTTTACCGGCACCTTGCAGACCGGCCATCAAGATCACGGCGGGCGGCTGGGCGTTGAGGTTGATATCGCTAACGCCCTCGCCCATGGTGGCGGCCAACTCTTTATTAACGATGCTGACCAGCACCTGGCCAGGCTGCAGGGAGCCCAGCACCTCTTGGCCCAGGGCTTTGTCTTTCACCCGGGCAATAAAGTCGCGCACCACAGGCAGGGCCACATCGGCCTCCAGCAGCGCCATGCGCACTTCGCGCAGCATGTCGGCCACATTGGTATCGGTGATGCGGGATTGGCCGCGCAGGTCTTTGATGACGCGGGAAAGTTTGTCGGAGAGAGCGGAAGCCATATGAGAGTGTCCCGAGAGGATTCCGAAACAACGGAACCTGTGGTGAGGGCCAGCCGTGGCTGGCAGGGTGCAAAACGCTAAACTGTACCCATGATTTTAGCCAGTGCGCCCTCTGTTGATGTGATCTTGTCGGTTTTGGCCGCCATAGCCTACGCTTGGCCCGCGGTGCGCGCCCAGCATTTGAGCCAGTCGGCCTCACGCGCCTGGGTGGCCGCCGCTTGGCTGATGCACGCTGGCGTGTTGGCCCTGACCCTGCTGGGAGAGCACCCACGTTTTGGCTTTGCCACGGCCTTGTCGGTGACCGCGTGGCTGGTTGCGGCCGTGTACGCCGTTGAGAGCCAAATTTTTCCGCAGCTACAAACCCGCTGGACGCTGTGTGCGTTGGGATCGGGTG
Source organism: Burkholderiales bacterium (assembly GCA_025363275.1). Classification (GTDB taxonomy): domain Bacteria; phylum Pseudomonadota; class Gammaproteobacteria; order Burkholderiales; family Burkholderiaceae_C; genus Allorhodoferax. The sequence goes on from JANYEE010000156.1 coordinate 937, forward strand.
CAGTGCTGCTGGCGCTGGCATTTCCTGGGGGACCACTGTCCACCACGGCGTCCATCTGGCTGCCGCTGCATTTGGCGTTTGGCGTGGCGTGCTACGGGCTGTTTGGTACGGCGGTGGTGCACGCCTGGTTTATGACCCGCGCTGAAGACCGCATGCGCCTGGGCCAAGACCCACACAGCGGGCTGCCGCTGCTCACGCTGGAGCGCATTACCTTTCGCCTGGTAACTGCGGGGTTTGTATTGCTCAGCATAACTTTGTTGATGGGCGTAGGGTTTGGCGAAGTGGTGTATGGGCACGCGCTGCGCTGGGACCATAAAACGGTGTTTTCCATCCTGGCGTGGATCACCTTTGCCGTATTGCTGGTGGGGCGCATCGGTTTTGGCTGGCGGGGGCGGCGCGCTGTCAATATGTTGTACGGCGGCTCTGTGTTGCTGCTGCTGGCGTATGTGGGTTCGCGCTTTGTGATGGAAGTCATCTTGAGGCGCGCTACGTGAAGTACTTCGTATTACTGGTGGTGGCCGTGGTCTTTATCTGGCACTGGCGGTCTAACCGGCGGGCCGAACTCGCTGCGCGGCAACGCAAGGTACACCCTTCACCCGCACGTAGCGCCGGGCCGGTCGACATGGTGCAGTGCGCACATTGCCACCTGCACCTGGCGGTGGCGGATACGGTGGCTGGCGGCACGGGGCGCTACTGCAGCCCCGAGCATCGGGCTCTGGCGGAAAACTGAATGGCCACCAACCCGATCGACCACACCTGGTTTGGCACGCCTGCGGCCAACGTAGCGCCCCCCAAACCCGAAGACTCGCCCGAATTCGTACGGCTGTGGCACGCCTTCATGGCCTCGCGATTGGCGCTGGGCCTGACCCTGGTGGTGTTGCAAGGCGCGCTATACGCCACCGGCACGGGGTACAACTTCGAGCTGGTGTCGGTCAGCGCGGGCTACTTCGCCATCACCATCGTCACGCGGCTGATTGCCAAGCCGCGGCCGCTGGGCGGCTCGTTTAACCGGCGCTGGGTCGGGCTTGTGGGTGCCGATGTACTGGCCATATTGGTCTTGCAGCACTTACAGGGTAACAACATCAACTACACGCCGTTGTTTGCGCTGCCGATTTTGTTGGCGTCCGTACTGGGCAGTTTGCGCCTGGCGCTGGGTACTGCCGCGGGTGTAACGGTGCTGCTGCTCAGCGGTACAGCGTTGGGTTATTTGGGTGCCCAAATAGATACTCCGGCCTACTACGTGCAGGCGGCCTTGAGTGGCGTGGGCTACTTTGCCATTGCGTTGCTGGCCAGCCAGTTATCGACGCGTCTGGCCAGTGAGGGCCAGCGCGCGCATCTGAGCCAGTTGGCTGCCCGCATTCAGCAGCAGGTCAACGAGCTGGTGATTGAATCCCTGCCCGACGGCGTGATGATTGTGGACGACAAGGGCACTGTGCGCGGCGCCAACCCTGCGGCACGGCAACTGCTCGGCTTATCCAGCGCGCAAACGGCGCACCTGTTCAACCTCAAAGACAACCCGGCGTGGCAGCCGCTGCTCAATATCACCCGCATTAGCATTGGCACCGGCAGGCCCCAAGAGGCTGACGTCACCATCCGCAATGCCAACCAGGGCGAGCAACGCATGCGCGCACGCACCCGGTTGGCTGCACCCCAAGACATGGGAGCGGCCAGTTTGTGCGTGTTGTTTCTGCAAGACCAGCGTGAGCTAGAAGCCCGCATGCGAACCGAAAAACTAGCCAGTATGGGGCGCATGTCTACCGCCGTAGCCCATGAAATCCGCAACCCGCTGGCCGCCATCGCGCAGGCCAACGCACTCTTAGAAGAAGACCTGACCGATCCGCACCACCAGCGGCTCACGCAGATGGTGGGCCACAACGCCAAGCGCCTGGAGAAAATTGTGGACGACATTTTGAATGTGGCGCGTATCAGCCCCTTGAGCACCTCACCCATGGCGCCCACGGTGCGCTTGTCGGCCAACGTGGAGCAGGTGTGCCAGGACTGGGCGACACAGAACGCCTGTTCTTCGCGGCTGCATTGGACGCCCTGGCCGCAGCGCCAATCGGTGCATTTTGATGATGAGCATTTGCGCCGCGTGTTAGTGAATTTGCTGGACAATGCCGCCCGGTACGCCACGCAAAGGCCTGAGGCTATTCAGGTGCGCTGCGCGGTGGTAGACGAGCAGCAAGTGAGCGTTAGCGTCTGGAGCGACGGCGCGCCCATGGAGCAAACCGTGGAGCGACATTTGTTTGAGCCTTTTTTCTCATCCGAGAGCCGCTCCAGCGGTCTGGGCCTCTACATATGTAGAGAGCTGTGTGATCGCCACGGCGCCTCCATCACCTACCAGCGCAGCGCGCGCTCAGTGGATAGCATGGTCGTTGAAGGCAACGAGTTTGTCATTACCTTGCATCTGGCGCAGGCACAGATACCATTGCCACTCGCATAATTACGCCCACCTATGGCATCGTCTACCGCAACCCCATCGCCGCACATTCTTGTCATCGATGACGAGCCCGACCTGCGCACCCTGTACGAGCTGACGCTGCTGCGTGAGGGCTACCGGGTTGAAACGGCTGGCACCGTGCAAGAGGCCTGGCAACTACTGGAGACCCAGCAATTTGGCGTGGTGATTACAGATATGCGTTTGCCCGATGGCATGGGCTTGGAGATCATTGCCGGCATCAAGGCGCGCCAGCGTGCCGAGCGCTGTATTGTGATCACCGCCTATGGCTCGGCAGATAACGCGGTGGAATCCCTCAAGGCTGGCGCTTTTGACTACCTGACCAAGCCGGTGGATCTGAAACAATTTCGCGCGGTGATTGCCTCGGCCACGCACGATACGGGCTTAGCTGGCAATACGGGCCCCGTACCCCCAAGTGTCACCCCCGCCGGACCGACGCTCCCACGCAAGCCCCAGCCGCCGCGCACCGCCGATGGTGCTGCCACCCTGGCACGCCTGGCGGGCGACTCAGCCGTGATGCGCAGCGTCAAAGAGCGGATTGTCAAAGTGGCCCGTAGCATGGCGCCGGTACTTGTGCATGGTGAATCGGGTACCGGAAAAGAGCTGGTAGCCAGTGCCTTGCACGCCAATAGCCACCGCTGCAATGGGCCGTGGGTGGCAGTCAATTGCAGCGCTATTCCTGAAAATTTGCTGGAAGCCGAATTCTTTGGTGCCAAAAAAGGCTCCTACACCGGCGCCAGCCAAGACCGCGATGGCTTCTTTCACGCGGCCAAGGGTGGTACCTTGTTTTTGGACGAGATTGGAGACCTGCCGCTGGCGATGCAGTCCAAGCTGCTGCGGGCGATTCAGGAGCGCTGCGTGCGGCCCTTGGGTTCCAACCAGGAAGAGCCAGTGGACGTGCGCATCATCAGCGCCACCCACAAAAACCTGCCGATCGAAGTGCAGCAGGGCCGGTTTCGGCAAGATCTCTTTTATCGCCTGAATGTGATTGACATCACGATCGCACCGCTGCGTGAGCGCTGCGAAGACCTGCCCGCGCTGTGCCAAGCCCTGCTGGCGCGCATTGCCGATGAGTCAGGCCTGCCCGTGCCGCCCCTGTCGGCTCAGGCGCTGGCCGAGCTGGCGACGCAACCGCTGATGGGCAATGTGCGCGAGCTGGAAAACCTGCTGCACCGCGCCGTGGCGCTGTCGGAAGGGGATGAACTGCATCTGGACGCGCCCCAATCTGCCGTGAGTGCGTCCCCAACATTGACCAGCACCCCACCAGCAACGGTACCTGCAGCACTGGAGCCCAGCCCGCACACCCCGGTGGATCTGGCGTTACCCACCGATTTGCAAAGCCATCTGGACCGCCAGGAGCGCGAAATTTTAGTGAAAACGCTGCGAGACACCGGCTTCAACCGTACGGTTGCAGCCAACCGTCTGGGCCTGAGCCTGCGCCAGATTCGTTACCGCATCGCCCGGCTGAAGATCGATATGCCTGCATCGCGCGATGACGGACACGATGAATAAATCGGCAAGCGCCAGCGACTCCCCCTGGGACGGTGGCTGGTACCGCTTTGCGCGCCACCTGCGCTCGCCCAACTTCGGCCCACGGCCTGGCGCGGCCACCATCGATTTGCTGGTGTTGCACTCCATCAGTCTGCCGCCGGGCGTTTACGGCGGCGACCAAGTACAAGCGTTGTTCACCAACCAACTGGATTGGTCTGCCCACCCCTACTTCCAAAGCATCCAGGGAATGCAGGTCTCGTCCCATTTTTATATCCAGCGCCAGGGCGAGCTGTGGCAGTTCGTCAGCTGTGATGATCGGGCTTGGCACGCCGGCGTGTCCCACTACCGGGGACGGGATAACTGCAACGATGACTCCATCGGCATTGAGTTCGAAGGCCTGGAAGGCGACACATTTGAGTGTGCGCAGTACGAGACATTGCAGTCGCTGGTCAGCGCGTTGGCGGGGCGCTACCCGATTGCCCACATTGCCGGCCACGAACACCTAGCGCCCGGGCGTAAAAATGATCCCGGCATTGGCATGGATTGGGCACTTTTGCAACGCTCGTTGGGTTTAGCACCCCCGTGTTTTCCCGCTGTCACAAAAAAATAGTAACTATTTTTTTGTGCCTTCCAACGGTCTTGCAATGCCCCCGGCGGCGGCCCTTGCAAGGCCTCGCAAAATCCCTTTTTCAAGCAGCATGCGGCCCCGCGGGGTAAAACAGGCTAGAACCTGCGCCAACATTGGTTTTCTTCGCAAAACCCACGCCCCGATGCGCGCTGCAACGCTATGGCGTACAACTACAAAAACAGAGCGCAGCAGCCTGTAGTCCTGCCTGTTGCATAACCCGGGCCCAATCCCGACTTCAGAAGCTCGATACACTACCGGTAGTGGCTTGTAGACCCCTCACACACCAGATATAGTGTGCGTTGCTTTAATCGACAAACGCCAAAATACCTGTGGCATGCCGCTTTGAGCATGACCATCGACCCCAAAAAATAATACTGTTTTAGACGAGGAAAACATGCAATCTGTCTCCCAAGCAACTACGTCCGTGAGCACCGGAGTATTGGGCGCCCACCACGCCCCGGCCAGCGAATCTGGCAGCGTAAATATGCTGGCGCACTACCAGATCATTCGTCGCAATGGCGGCGTCGTGCCTTTTGAGCCCAACAAGATCGCCGTGGCGATGATGAAAGCCTTTTTAGCAGTGCACGGCACCCAAGGCGCAGCCTCAGCCAGCGTCCGTGAAACCGTTGACGGTTTGACTCAGCAGGTGATCCGCGCGCTGATGCGCTCGCGTCCCGGTGGCGGTACCTTTCATATTGAAGATGTGCAAGACCAGGTCGAACTAGGCCTGATGCGCGGTGGCCACCACGAGATTGCCCGTGCTTATGTGCTGTACCGCGAACGTCGCACCCAGGAGCGTGCCAAGCAACTGGCTGAAGTTGCACCTGTGGCCCCAACACTGCACGTACTTGAAGGCGGCCAGCGCGTCGCCCTCGATTTGAACCAACTGCGTGCCCGTATTGAGACCGCTTGCTCTGGTCTGGGTGCCGATATCAAGGCCGAGCCTATCTTGGCCGAGACCATGCGAAATCTGTATGACGGTGTGCCACTGGATGAGGTTTACAAAGCCTCTATCCTGGCAGCCCGCACGCTGATCGAGAAAGACCCCGACTACACCTACGCCACTGCGCGCCTGCTGTTCCACACCATTTCACGCGAAGTGCTGGGCCGTGATGTAGCCCAAGCCGACATGGGCGCAGCCTATATCGAGTATTTCCCTGGCTTCATCAAGCGCGGCGTGGAAAACGAGTTGCTTGACGAGAAACTGCTGCAGTTTGACTTGAAGCGCCTGGGCGCTGCCCTCAAGCCTGAGCGCGATATGCAGTTTGACTACCTGGGCATGCAAACTCTGTACGACCGCTACTTCCTGCACGTGGGTAAGCAGCGCATTGAACTACCACAGGCTTTTTTCATGCGCGTGTCCATGGGCCTGTCGCTGAATGAAATCGACCGCGAAGCCCGCGCCATCGAGTTCTATGAAGTGCTGTCCAGCTTTGACTTCATGTCCAGCACGCCTACGCTGTTCAACAGCGGCACACTGCGCTCGCAATTGTCCAGTTGCTATTTGACTACCGTGCCGGATGATCTAGACGGCATCTACGAGTCCATCAAGGAAAACGCCCTGCTGTCCAAATTTGCCGGCGGCCTGGGCAATGACTGGACCCGCGTACGCGCCCTGGGCTCCCGCATCAAGGGCACCAACGGTGAATCCCAAGGTGTGGTGCCGTTCCTGAAAGTGGTGAACGACACCGCTGTAGCGGTGAACCAGGGTGGCAAGCGCAAGGGCGCTGTGTGCACCTACCTGGAAACTTGGCACTTGGATATTGAAGAATTTCTGGAGCTGCGCAAGAACACCGGCGACGACCGCCGCCGCACCCACGACATGAACACCGCCAACTGGATCCCCGATCTGTTCATGCGCCGCGTGATGGAAAAAGGCAACTGGACATTGTTCTCGCCCTCCAACGTGCCTGATTTGCACGATTTGTTCGGCGCCGATTTCGAGAAGGCCTATGTCGCCTACGAGGAAAAGGCCGCCCGTGGCGAAATCAAACCTGCCCGTACCATCGAAGCCAGCGATCTGTGGCGCAAGATGTTGACCATGTTGTTCGAAACTGGGCACCCTTGGATCACATTCAAGGACGCTTGCAACGTACGCTCGCCTCAACAGCATGCCGGCGTGGTGCACTCGTCCAATCTGTGTACCGAGATTACGCTCAACACCTCAGATACGGAAACTGCGGTGTGCAATCTGGGTTCTGTGAACCTGCAGCAGCACTTGAAAGATGGTGAGAACGGCAAGGTTTTAGACCATGCCAAGCTGCAGCGCACGATCACCACGGCCATGCGCATGCTGGACAACGTGATTGACATCAACTACTACGCGGTCAAAAAGGCGCGGGACTCCAACCTCCGCCACCGCCCCGTAGGCCTGGGCTTGATGGGCTTCCAGGACAGCCTGTACGAGTTGCGTATTCCTTACGCCAGCCAGGCTGCTATCGAGTTCGCGGACCAGTCCATGGAGGCGATCAGCTACTACGCCTATTGGGCATCAACCGAGTTAGCCCGTGAGCGTGGCACTTACTCCAGCTACCGCGGGTCCCTGTGGGACCAGGGCATCCTGCCGCTGGACACATTGGATCTGTTGGCCAAAGCACGCGGCGGCTATGTTGAAGTCGACCGCTCCGCTACCCTGGACTGGGACAGGCTGCGCAACAAGATCGCCAAGGACGGTATGCGCAATTCCAATTGCGTCGCCATCGCGCCAACTGCCACCATCTCCAACATCATTGGTGTAGACGCGTCCATCGAGCCTTGCTTCGGCAATCTGTCGGTCAAGTCTAATTTGTCCGGCGAATTCACCGTGATCAACAGCTACCTGGTGCGTGATCTGAAGCGTATCGGCCTGTGGGACGACGTGATGGTGATGGACCTGAAACACTTCGATGGATCGCTGAGCCCTATTGACCGCGTTCCGCAAGAGATTAAACAACTTTACGCAACTGCATTTGAAGTAGAAACCCAGTGGTTGGTAGAGGCCGCATCACGCCGCCAAAAATGGATTGACCAAGCCCAGTCATTGAACATCTACATGGCTGGCGCATCGGGTAAAAAGTTGGACGAGACCTATAAGCTCGCCTGGTTGCGCGGCCTCAAAACTACCTACTACCTGCGTACCATGTCGGCCACCCACGCAGAGAAATCCACCGTAACTGCAGGTCGGATGAACGCTGTGTCGTCGGGTAACGATTCAAAGAGCAGCATGCGCAGCTCTAACGCTTTGGAAGCAGCTGCAGCCGCCGCACAAATGCAAATGGAGATGGCCACCAACGCTGCTACCGACATTAAATTTTGCGGTGTAGACGACCCTACCTGCGAGTCGTGCCAATGATTTTGTGCATGCCATCGCACACTGCGCGATGTAACAGAGCAACACATCGAGTCGGTGAAATGCAGGAGTGCTTTGCATTTCATTTCACTGCTCTCATAATTCACTGATTGGAACTATTTATGTTGACCTGGGACGAAGAAGTCAAGCCCTCACTGCCGACGAATTTGCAGAACATGCCGATTGCTGATTTTTCAGCAATGCGCAATGCAGTGGTGTCGGCGCCCCGTACCTCCGACGCGAATTTGCAAACCGTAGCTGCCGCTACCAGTTTTGTAGCAGAAGCTGCGCAAAAGGCTGCGGTTCCATTCCAGCGCATGCGCGCTCAAGACAAGCGCATCATCAACGGCCAAACCGACGTCAACCAGTTGGTTCCGTTCAAGTACAAGTGGGCTTGGGAAAAGTACCTGGCTACGTGTGCCAACCACTGGATGCCGCAAGAGGTCAACATGACCCGCGACATTGCTTTATGGAAAGACCCCAATGGCCTGACCGAAGATGAGCGCCGTATCGTCAAGCGCAATCTGGGCTTCTTTGTGACAGCCGATTCGCTAGCTGCCAACAACATCGTGTTGGGCACCTACCGCCACATCACTGCGCCAGAGTGCCGTCAGTTTCTGTTGCGCCAAGCTTTTGAAGAAGCCATTCATACCCATGCCTACCAATACATCGTGGAATCCTTGGGCTTGGACGAGAGCGAGATCTTCAACGCGTATAACGAAGTTCAATCGATCCGCGAAAAAGACCAGTTCCTGATCCCGTTCATTGACGCTATAAGCGATCCGAACTTTCACACCGGCACGCATGAGACTGACCAGACGCTACTGAAATCCTTGATTGTTTTCGCGTGCTTGATGGAAGGCTTGTTCTTTTATGTAGGCTTCACCCAAATTCTGGCGCTGGGTCGCCAGAACAAGATGACGGGTGCTGCTGAACAATACCAATACATCCTGCGTGACGAGTCCATGCATTGCAACTTCGGTATTGACCTGATCAACCAGCTGAAGCTCGAAAATCCGAACCTCTGGACTGCTGAGTTCAAACTGGAAATCAAAGCCCTGTTTGAGCGAGCGGTGGAGTTGGAATACCGCTATGCCGAAGACACCATGCCACGCGGCGTGCTGGGCATGAATGCTTCCATGTTCAAAGGCTACCTGCGTTACATCGCCAACCGCCGAGCCACCCAAATTGGCCTGGAAGCGTTGTTCCCCAATGAAGAAAATCCGTTTCCTTGGATGAGCGAAATGATCGATCTGAAGAAGGAACGCAATTTCTTTGAAACCCGCGTCATCGAATACCAGTCCGGTGGCGCCCTGTCCTGGGACTGATTCATTTCCATGACAACCCCGATTTCACCTGACCAACAGCGCCACCCAGAAGGTGCGTTGGTTAGGTGTTACCACGTTCATGCTGCTGGGAAACTGCCCAACAGCATGAATCGCTTTTTGCGTTCCAACTTGCAAAAAGTGCTCTTTGTTTATTGATCAAGGAGAAAATTCAAATGGCAACTGCAAAAAAACCGGTCGCAAAAAAGGCCGCTCCCGCGAAGAAAGCTGCACCTGCTAAAAAAGCAGCGCCAGCTAAAAAAGTAGCCGCCAAGAAAGCTGCACCCGCTAAAAAAGCGGCACCAGCCAAAAAGGTAGCTGCGAAAAAGGCTGCTCCTGCTAAAAAAGCGGCGCCAGCCAAAAAAGTAGCCGCCAAGAAAGCTGCACCCGCTAAAAAAGCGGCACCAGCCAAAAAGGCAGCTGCGAAGAAAGCGGCACCAGCCAAAAAAGCAGCTGCCAAGAAAGCTGCACCCGCTAAAAAAGCAGCTGCTAAAAAGGCCCCTGCCAAGAAGGCTGCGGTAGCCAAGAAAGCGGCACCCGCAAAAAAGCCAGCAGCTAAAAAGGCAGCCAAAAAGCCGGCTGCGAAGAAAGCCGCGAAAGCACCCGCTGCCAAAGCTGCTGCTCCTGCGGCTCAGACCACGCTAAACCCCCAGGCTGCGTGGCCTTTCCCAACCGCGAGCAAGCCTTAATCCTTCGGGAGACAGGTTCCAAAGCCCGGTGCTGTAAAGCCCGGGCTTTTTTCATGGGCGCACAGTCCGCTTGGAACCTAGGGGTAGAACGCCAGCAGGCGGTAGCCACTGATGCGCTCTGCGCTACCCGCTGTTTTCACATTCAGTGGCACTGCAGTCGTCAGCTCGCCGCCCGCCACCAAAGTGCCTTGCTGCGCACCCAGTTCCGCAGCCGACAGCACATGCCGAATCATCGGCTGGTCTTGCGTGTCCGTGAGAGTCAATTCAACTGCAGGTGCGGCCACGTCAATGGGGGCAGTATTCTTGAGAGTCAAGTTGAGGCGATACACATCACCACGCACTTTGACAAACGAGGAGGCATCGATCACCACAGAGTCGATTTGCTTGAACGGTTCGATCTGGCATTCCAGGGCATCACACATTGCGGTGAGGGCAGGACGCAATTCCGGCACGCTGGCGGCGAGCCGATCGCGCTCGTACAACGTCACTTGCAAAGCTAAACCGGCTACCAGCAACACAGCAAAGCATGCCAAACTGCGCCGCACCCAAGGTTTGTTCCACCCGGAATCTTTGCGGGCGTTGCGCATGAACGTCGGCGCAGACAAAGGGACGGGCGCTGAAGCCGTTGCAGCGCTTAGGGCAAATGCACCATCAACTTCTTCAGGTTCGACACAGGCCTGCGTTTCTACTGGCAATGGATGGGGTGAGGCCTCCCAAGACGGCTCAACAATCCCCTCTTCGCGCATGGCTTCGGCTTCGGATGCCTGCAACTCGGGGTCTTCGCCGGGCATTTCCAAGTGCAGTGCCGGATCGGCCTGGTACACAGCGCCAGGGCGTACGTCCATCAAAGCATCGTACGGGGTGGAGGGCGCGTCCGGCCACTCCAGTTGGGCTGCTAGTGCTTGCTCCAGTTCAGGCGCAGGATCGACCGGCATTTGCGGCTCGGTATCAACACCCGACTCCTCCACCGGCACAGGGGCTTGCCAACGCGTGCTTTCTGGCACTGCCTCGGATTGCGCTACAGGCGCCTGGCCACCACCTTGCAAATGGGCATTGGCATCAAAAACCTCGTCGCATTGGCCGCAGCGCACCCAACCTTCTGAAACACGAAGCTGGTCAGGAACGACTTTGAAAAGTGTGGTGCAGGCAGGGCAGCGGGTGATCAGGCTCATCGTGTCGCCATTGTAGAGTCGACCCTGCTGTGCCTTAAAGGGATGCCGTCATCAAAATCCAGCCGTCTTCTCGGTCGGTGACTTGCAATTGGCAGTAGGGTGTGTAGGCTACTTTGAGCTCATCGGCCTGACGGTCTAAAATGCCGGCCAACACCAAATGGCCATGCTCGGCTACATAGGCGTGCAACAGCGGCGCCAATACTTTGAGCGGCGTGGCCAAGATATTGGCTAGCACCAGGTTGTAGGTGCCATGGGCCAGCTCGGGCAAACCCGCTTGCAACTGCACGCCATTGGCACGGGCATTGAGTTGTGTCGATTCCACAGCCGCCGTATCAATGTCTACCGCATCCACCGAAGTGGCACCAAACTTAGCAGCACCAATAGCCAGAATGCCGGAGCCGCAACCGTAATCCAGCACCCGCGCAAACCCAGGGTGCGCTGCTATCCAGCGCAAGCACATGCGGGTGGTGGGATGGGTGCCTGTGCCGAAAGCCAAGCCGGGGTCGAGGCGGATGATTTGGCGAGCCTGGACCGGTGGTTCATGCCAAGTAGGCACGATCCAAAACTCGGGCGTAATCTCCACCGGCGCAAACTGGGATTGCGTCAAACGCACCCAATCCTGATCCTGCAATTCTGACAGGCCCAACACCTGGCAACCTTCAAAAAAATCTTGCGCCAGCAGCAAGGCTGAGGCCTCTTCGGCCAGAGCCTTGTCGGCAAACAAGGCCGTGATGCGTGAACGCTGCCAGCCGTCCTTGGGGGCTGGCATACCAGGCTCACCAAACAGGGCCACTTCGGCATCGGTCTGCGCGTCCGCGTCTTCCACGCTGACGCTCAAAGCCTCCAGTGCGTCTAACGCGTCGCTCAGCGACTCGACCCGGTCTTGCGGGCACATCAGCATCAGTTCGAACATCATGCAGCCTAGCGCTTGTGCTGTTCCAACCAGTGTTCCAGGTAGTGGATGTTGGTTCCACCGTCCATGAATTTAGCGTCCACCATCAGTTCGCGGTGCAGCGGGATATTGGTATTAATACCTTCGACCACGGTCTCGGCCAGCGCCGTGCGCATGCGGGCCATGGCCTGCTCACGGGTGTCGCCATGCACAATGATCTTGCCGACCATGGAGTCGTAGTTGGGTGGCACAAAGTAGTTGGTATAAATGTGGGAATCAACCCGCACACCGGGCCCACCGGGAGCGTGCCACATGGTGATGCGGCCCGGGGACGGCACAAACTTGTAGGGGTCTTCGGCATTCACCCGGCACTCGATGGCATGGCCACGCATGACGATGTCGCGCTGGGTGAAAGGCAACTTTTCGCCCGCAGCCACCATGATCTGGGTCTTGACGATGTCCACACCCGTAACCATCTCAGTGACAGGATGCTCCACCTGCACGCGGGTGTTCATCTCAATAAAATAGAACTCGCCATCTTCGTAGAGAAACTCAAAGGTACCCGCACCGCGGTAACCGATCTTCTTACAGGCGGCCACGCAGCGTTCGCCGATGCGTTCAATCAGCTTGCGGTTGATGCCCGGCGCTGGCGCTTCTTCTAGAATCTTCTGGTGGCGACGTTGCATGGAGCAATCCCGCTCGCCCAGGTAGACCGCATTCTTGTGCTTATCCGCCAGGATTTGGATTTCGATATGGCGCGGGTTCTGGAGAAACTTCTCCATGTACACCGCTGGGTTGCCGAACGCGGCACCCGCTTCAGCTTTGGTCATCGCTACCGCATTGATCAGTGCGGCTTCGGTATGCACCACACGCATACCGCGTCCACCGCCGCCGCCCGCTGCCTTGATGATGACCGGGTAACCCACGGCTTTCGCCGTGCGGCGAATCTGCACCGGGTCATCAGGCAACTCGCCTTCAGAACCAGGCACGCAGGGCACGCCCGCCTTGATCATCGCCTGCTTGGCAGACACCTTGTCACCCATGATGCGGATGGATTCAGGTGTTGGACCGATGAACTGGAAACCGCTTTTCTCAACCCGTTCGGCAAAGTCAGCGTTTTCACTCAAAAAGCCGTAGCCTGGATGAATGGCTTCGGCATCGGTCACTTCGGCGGCCGAAATGATGGCCGGCATGTTGAGATAACTCAAATTAGAAGGTGCGGGGCCAATACAGACAGCTTCTTCGGCTAATCGTACGTATTTAGCGTCGCGATCCGCTTCGGAATACACCATCACGGCTTTAACGCCCAGCTCTCGGCAGGCACGCTGAATCCGCAAGGCAATCTCACCGCGGTTGGCAACAAGGATCTTTTTAAACATAGGCGAGGTACGGTGCCTTATTCGATGATGAACAGGGGCTGCCCGTATTCGACGGCTTGGCCGTTCTCGCAAAGAATCTTTGAAACAGTGCCAGATTTGTCTGCTTCGATCTCATTGAGGATCTTCATGGCCTCAATAATGCAGATCGTGTCGCCTTCTTTGACGATATCGCCGATTTCGACAAAAGGCTTGGCACCTGGAGATGATGACCGATAGAAAGTACCTACCATGGGAGATTTGACGGTGTGGCCACTTGGCACTTCAGCCGCTGGCGCATTCACAGCAGCATCGACAGGCGCAGCAGATGCCATAGGCATCGCGGCGTACATGGGCTGGGGTGCGTAAGCTTGTACCATGGGGCCGCCACCTTTGACGATCCGTACTTTGCCTTCGGCCTCGGTAATTTCAAGCTCCGAGACATTGGACTCGGACACCAAGTCGATTAGGGTTTTAAGTTTGCGTAAATCCATGGAATCTCCAACAACGGCCATTTGGCAAGCGGCGAATTTACAGCAAAACCATCGAAATGACGATAAATTTATTTATTTTTCGCCAAGTGAGGTTAAAAATTACGCCACCCAATAAAGGCCGGGCGTAAATTACCAGGGTGTTTAGCGCCAAAAAATGAGGGCTAGTGCTCTATTTTAAACCAGCCCACATCGCCAGCTCTTGCGGAGTTACCCGACCCATCTTGCGGTGCAAAACAGAACCATCGGCGCTCAGCACAACACTGAAAGGCAACGCACCTGCCAAGTTACCCATGGATCGTGTCAGTTCAGTACCCGCCAAACCGGCCATACCCACTGGAAAATCCAACGGCGACTTTTGCAAAAAGGCCTGAACTGGCTGCAACTTATCTACGGCCAAACCCAGCACTTGCCAGCCTTGGGCCTTGTTCTTCAGGTAAAAATCGTTGATCAGTGGCAGCTCCTCTACGCAAGGAGGACACCAGGTTGCCCAAAAATTAAGCAGCAGTGGCTTGCCAAGCAGGCTTTTCATCGGCAACGTCGCACCTTGCGGCGTAGGCCACTCGGCTTGCCAGAAACCTTCTGGGGGCGGTGTGCCGGTGGGCGTAGACGCAGACAACGGCGTCGCCTGGCGCCACCAAGCCAGGCCCAGCCCCGCAACCGCCGCTGCGCCTCCCACCGCGACCATCAGGGCCCGCCGCCCCGGCGCAAGCAAGGTGGACGATGCACCAGGAGTGGGTGTAGACGAGTTAGCAGACTTTTTCATAGTGCCTGATCATGCAGCAAACCGCGTAGGGCCGCGGCATCGCCCCGAGGACTCCGGCCCCGCGGGCCGGGTTTCAGGGCACCACGCAAATCATCAAAGTCGTAAATCAGCAAGTGCACGCCTACATGCTCACCGAGCTCGGCACTGCGGGCCTGAATGCTCAAGGCGTCGATCTGCTCGCCCGTAAAACCGGTCACGGTGCTGGGGTCAAAACGCACCCCCAAGTCGATCAGGCTAATTTCTGCCGACTTGGAATCATCACAAAACAGCTGCAGGTAAATGTCCGAGCGGCGCGTGGCCGTGCCGTGCCAGACCGCACCGCTTATATAGGGGCGAAACCGCTGCAAACGGTCCATCCACTGCAGCGCCAGACTGCGCAGGGCGCGCAGCTCCTGCGGCTGGGTGTCGGCACAAAATAGCGCGATGTAATCCTCCACCTGCGCCTCCAGCAGCGCGTTATCGGGCAGGGCGGTACGCTCAGGAAGGCCCAACTGCTTCACAGCGCGGCGCTTGGCTCCGCCATATTCCAGCCCCTCTTCCACCACGAGGCGGGCGGCCACGGCGGCGATCTCTTCTTTCAAGGTGTCCATGGCACCATTGTGCATGGGCTAGATGCGCCTTGCTTTGCTCCTAAATTCATAGCTACTCAGGCATATTCCACTAGGGCCTCAGGCATAAAACGCTTGAAATTAGCCTAAAAGATGCTGCCAGACCACCTTTAGAATGACCCATGCACATTCATATTCTGGGTATTTGTGGCACTTTCATGGGTGGCCTGGCCGCCTTGGCCCGCGAGGCCGGCCACCGGGTGACGGGTTGCGATGCGGGCGTTTACCCGCCCATGAGCGACCAATTGCGCGCGCTGGGTATTGATCTGGTGGAAGGATTCGGCGCGGATCAGCTCGACCTGAAGCCCGATATGTTTGTGGTCGGCAACGTAGTAAGCCGCGTGCGCCTGGCCGATGGCACACCCAAATTTCCGCTGATGGAGGCCATTCTGGACGCCGGTGCGCCCTACACCAGTGGCCCCCAGTGGCTGGCCGAGCACGTTTTGCAGGGCCGCCATGTGCTGGCGGTGGCAGGTACCCACGGCAAAACCACCACCACCGCCATGCTGACCTGGATTTTGGAATGCGCGGGTTTGCAACCGGGCTTCCTGGTTGGCGGCGTGCCGATGAACTTTGGCGTTTCTGCGCACCTGGGAGGTGGGGTGGCAGAGGCGCCCGCAAACACGCAAGGCTGGGCGGGAGTGGCTTCTGCGCAGGTCAAGGAGGAGCCTGCGCAGCGGGCGGGGGACACGGAGCAGAAGCCACTCCTGCCCAGCCGCCGTTTTGACGCAAAGTATTTCGTCATAGAAGCCGACGAATACGACACCGCCTTCTTCGACAAGCGCAGCAAATTCGTCCACTACCGCCCTCGCACGGCCGTGCTAAACAACCTGGAATTCGACCACGCCGATATTTTTGACAACTTGGCCGCGATTGAGCGCCAGTTTCACCACCTGGTGCGAACCGTACCCGGCACGGGCCGCGTGGTGACCAACGGTCTGGAGGAGAGCTTAGTGCGGGTGCTGCACCAGGGCTGCTGGAGCGAAGTGCGCAGCTTTGGTGCCACGGTGAGCGACTTCAGCGCGGAGGGCGAACCGCACGACTTCGCCGTGCTGCACCTCGGCAAGCCTGTGGCGCGCGTGCAGTGGGCACTGGGCGGCGTGCACAACCAGCTCAATGCACTGGCCGCCATTGCAGCAGCCGAGCATGTGGGCGTGGCACCCGATGTGGCGGCCCAAGCACTCGCCAGTTTCGAGAACGTCAAACGCCGTATGGAAATTCGCGCCCACGCACCCCTGCGCTCGGCACCCCATGCCGCAGCCGTCACGGTGTACGACGACTTTGCCCACCACCCCACGGCCATCCGAACCACCGTCAACGGACTGCGTCGGCGCTTAGACACCCGTTTGGGTGCGGCGCGCATTCTGGCGGTGTTTGAGCCCCGCTCCAACACCATGAAGCTGGGCGCGATGAAAGCACAGCTACCCTGGAGCCTGGAAGAGACCGACCTGGCGTTTTGCCACACGGGTGGACTGGACTGGGACGCGGCCGAAGCGCTGGCGCCCATGGGCGCTCGGGCCCAGGTGGCGGGTAACGTAAACGCATTGGTTGCGCAGGTGCTGGCGGCGGTGCAACCTGGCGACCACATCGTCTGTATGAGTAACGGCGGGTTTGGTGGCATCCACGGCAAGCTGATCGAAGCGCTACAAATTTAATAGCACTACAGGCATGTTTTACCTGGGCCACAGCTTGTTTTATGTTTTAAACCAGTTAAAAGGGGTGCTCCAACGCCCTACACCATGCTGACACCACCGCCCAGCCTGATTGACCTGATGCGCAGCAGCCCGCGGCGCGCGCCGGTGACGTTGGTGTTTCTGACGGCCAACGTCGCGGTGTTTTTGTTGATGCTGCTGTTTGGCGCGGGCTGGTGGCACACCCCCAACGGCGTGCAATTGGCCTGGGGCGCTAATTTCGGGCCCGCCACACAAGACGGCCAGTGGTGGCGGCTGTTCACGGCCCTGTTTATCCACTTTGGCGTGATCCACCTGGGCCTCAATATGTGGGCGCTGTGGGATGTGGGCCGATTGGTAGAGCAACTCTACGGCCGCTGGCGCTTTGCGCTGCTGTACCTGGGCAGTGGCGTGGTGGGCAATCTGGTGTCGTTGGTGATGCAGGGCAACCAGGCAGTATCAGGCGGTGCATCGGGCGCAGTGTTTAGCCTGTATGGCGCGCTGCTGGTGTTCTTATGGCGCGAGCGGCGGCAGGTCGACCGGGGCGAATTCCGTTGGCTCTTTGGCGGCGCAGTGGCATTTAGCACCCTGATGCTAGTGCTGGGCCACGTGGTGCAGGGCATCGACAACTCTGCGCACGCTGGCGGTCTGGTGGCCGGCATGCTGCTGGGTGCGCTGCTGGCATGGCCCTGGACACCGCGCAGCCCCCCTGTGCTGCGGGCCAACATCGCGGGGCTGTTGCTGTTGCTCATAGCCCTGGCTGTATTGATTACACGCTTGCCAGCACCCACGTACCTGCTCGGCGACGAGCTGCGGGCGCGTGCTGCCATTGAAGCATTCCTGGTGCAGGATCAAGGCGCCAGCCGGGTACTGGACAAACTATTGCAGCAAAGCGCCAATGACCCACAAACCTTCAATACCCTGGCAGGCCACATTGAAACCGATGTGAGCGCGGTGTACGCCAAGAGCTTTGAGCAACTGCTACGAACCACGCCGGGCAGCGCGGCACCGTCTGCCGCCACCCTGCAAACCCTGCGCGATTACGCCGACCTGCGGGCCGAGGCCACGCGGGAACTGGCCCACAGCATTCGCGCCGGCAATGTGGCCCAAGCCAGAGCGGCGCTACAAAAAACTCGGCAGGCGCCAGCACGCGCAGCGTCGGCTGCTGCAGCGTCTACATCTGCGTCAAGGTCAGTGGCTAAGCCAGCGCCTTGAACATATTGATATTGGTGGTCAAAAAGCCCAGCTTGACATAGAGCGCATGGGCCTGCGGGTTGTGCCCGAACACATGCAGCGCCAAGCCCGAGAGTCCCAGCTCCAACGCCCTCTTCTCCAGCTCCGCAAAGGCCCAGGTGGCATGTCCTTGGCGGCGGTAAGGCTCGTCCACCATCACATCAAAAATATGGGCCACCTTGCAATCGCCCCGCTGCATCGCGGCGATCCAGATCATGCCCACCACCGCGCGCTGCGGGCCGTGCTCCATCACATACAAATGGTGGTCAGGGGTAGCTAAGCCCTGGGGCAAACTAGTCTGCATGGATTGGCGCGCCAGCTCCAGCGCTTGCGACTGTGCCCACTGCCCTGAACGCACTTTATCCTGCGCGTATTCAGGGATCATGATCTGCAGATAGCGTTGAAACTGCACTTCATTCATCGGCACTAAAGTCTTCACAGGCAGCTCCTGGAATGATCCGTTACTTTAGCTTGCGTCGCGCCTTCACGGCCTCAGACAGCACGTCAAGTGACTCCAGCGACTGGCCCCAGCCCAGGCAGGCATCGGTGATGCTCTTGCCGTACTCCAGCGCGTGGGCATCGTCTTTGCCGGGCGTGAACTTTTGCGCGCCAGCATTCAGGTGACTCTCAATCATCACCCCGAAGACGCTGCGCGACCCACTGGAAATTTGCGCCGCAATATCGCGGGCTACCTCCACTTGCTTTTCGTGCTGCTTGCTGCTGTTGGCGTGGCTGCAATCCACCATCAGTGCTGGGTTGAGCTTGGCTTTACTCAACTCGGCGCAGGCCTCGGCCACGCTCTTGGCGTCAAAGTTGGGTGCTTTACCGCCGCGCAGAATCACATGGCAGTCTCTGTTGCCATTGGTTTGCACAATCGCTACCTGGCCGTTTTTGTGTACCGACAAGAAGTGGTGGCCACCCGCAGCCGCTTGAATCGCATCGGTAGCGATCTTGATGTTGCCATCGGTGCCATTCTTGAAGCCAATGGGCGCGGACAGGCCGGAGGCCAATTCACGGTGCACCTGGCTCTCGGTGGTACGCGCACCAATCGCGCCCCAGGCAATCAGATCGCCCAGGTACTGGGGCGAGATCACATCCAAAAACTCGCTGCCTGCGGGCAGGCCCAGGCGGTTGATCTCGATCAGCAACTGGCGCGCAATGCGCAGGCCCTCATCAATACGGAAGCTCTCATCCAGGTAGGGGTCGTTGATCAAGCCCTTCCAGCCCACGGTGGTACGGGGTTTTTCAAAATACACACGCATCACAACCTCCAGCGTATCGGCGTATTTGACGCGCTGCTCTTTCAGGCGGCGGGCGTATTCCACCGCAGCAGCCGGGTCGTGAATCGAGCACGGCCCGATGATGACCAACAGCCGGTCGTCCTTACCGTGCATGATGTTGTGGATACGTTTGCGGGTATCGGTGATCAGCGCTTCCACAGGCGTCCCCTGGATGGGGAAGAAGCGGATCAAATGTTCAGGGGGTGGCAACACGGTGATGTTCTGAATACGTTCGTCGTCGGTCTGGCTGGTACGGTCTGCAGGGCGGGCAGAGTGCGGATACCAGGCGTCCGTGGAAGACGATGCGGCAGAAGAGGAAGCTTTGGTTGGCATAACAGGACTCCAGTACAAATGAAACTGATCAATGAAACCGACAAAAAAAACCGCAAAAAAAAACCGCCGGTGGCTCCGGCGGTTTTTGGAAGATTCAGGACGTTCTCTTGTGGATACGTTCAGATCTCTCTACCGCCTAAAGCGCTTGAGAACCAAAAGTAACTAAAAAAGAAACGTGCGAAATGCATAAAGTCACTGTAGCACAGTTGAAAATAGCCCCATGCCCGCTACCGAACTCCTAGTCACCTCAGCAGGTCAAATTGCGGACAAAGAATTACTGATCCCCACCGGCAAGGAAGGCGCTTACTTCCCGCATGTCCAGGATTGGGTCACCGCACAACTCAGCGCTAAAAGACCCGTCAAGGACATCAGCAAACTGGTGCTGGTCAAAGGCATCAAGCAATGGGCAGTTTTTGAGCAAAAGCTCGGCGGCAAGTCGGTGCGCACCGTTTTCAAGATCACTTAATCGGCCTTACGGATCCAGCCCATCAGGCGCGACCAGGCGCTGGTGTGGATCTCGGTCTCGGCGCTGGCCTTGCTGGATTGCTCGTACACATCCAACAACAGGGCACCTGCCCCCAGCAGTCGCCAGGCGCTGACATCAAAGTCGGATTGCAGCGGAGCCTGGGCTACCGGCAGGCCCACGAGTTGCGCCCATTGCGTGAGTTGCGATCGAAACTGGTTCACCGCCGCCATGTGGGCTTTGAATTCCAGAAATCGGTCCCAATCGCGATTCAAGTCCAACACCATGGCGTGGTGATCACGTAGGGTATCCAACAAATCCAGAAAATAAGGGGCCAGCCAAGTGGCGTCTTCGTGTGGCAGGCGCCAAGCTTCGGTTAAGGCTTCAATTTGCGCTGACAAGCTATGCAGGCTTTCCCCCATTTGTAGGGATTCTTCATCCGCTACGGCAGCACGCAAAATCTCGCTGTATTCGCCGTAGCTGCGCACGCTGGATGGTGGCGCCGACGTATTGCGCGCCGCCGGTGTGGGGATGGGAGACTGCCCTACGTTGGAGTCGGGCATGACCCCTCCTTTAGGCGGTGCCGCCTACCGTCAAACCATCAATCCGCAGGGTGGGCTGGCCCACGCCCACGGGCACGCTTTGGCCCTCTTTGCCGCAAGTACCTACACCGCTATCGAGCTTCATGTCGTTGCCGATCATGCTGACGCGTTTGAGGCATTCCGGTCCGTTACCGACGATGGTGGCGCCCTTGACGGGGTACAGAATCTTGCCGTTTTCCACCCAGTAAGCCTCCGAAGCCGAGAACACAAACTTGCCGCTGGTAATGTCCACCTGGCCACCGCCAAAGTTGACGGCATACAAACCCTTCTTAATGCTCTTGACGATTTCTTCTGGCTCCTTGTCGCCGCCCAACATATAGGTGTTGGTCATGCGCGGCATGGGCACATTGGCATAGCTCTCGCGCCGACCGTTACCGGTGGGGGCCACACCGGTCAGGCGCGCGTTCATGCTGTCCTGGATGTAGCCCTTCAAAATGCCATCTTCGATCAACACATTGCGCTGCGTGGTGTTGCCTTCGTCGTCCACATTCAAGGAGCCACGGCGGTCAGCGATGGTGCCGTCGTCCAGCACAGTCACGCCCTTGGCAGCTACGCGTTGGCCGATGCGACCGCTGAAGGCGCTGCTGCCCTTGCGGTTGAAATCGCCCTCCAGGCCATGGCCGATAGCCTCGTGCAGCAGGATGCCGGGCCAGCCGGAACCCAGCACCACAGTCATTTCACCTGCTGGTGCGGGGCGTGCTTGCAGATTGGTCAGCGCCGCGTGCACGGCTTCGTTCACGTATTGCTCAATTTGCGCATCGCTGAAGTAGGCCAGGCCAAAGCGCCCCCCGCCGCCGCTGGAGCCGGACTCTCGGCGGCCTTTTTGCTCGGCAATCACACTCACACTCAGGCGCACTAAGGGTCGCACATCGGCCGCCAACGTGCCATCTGCGCGGGCCACCAGCACCACGTCGTATTCGCTGGCCAAACCAGCCATTACTTGGATTACGCGGGGATCTTTGGCTCGGGCCAACTTCTCTACCTTGCCCAACAACTCCACTTTGGTGGTGCTGTCCATGCTCAGAATCGGATCGACGCCAGGGTACAAACTGCGGCTGGATGCTATCTTTTTAGTAGCTACCTTGGCACGTTTCGTCTGGGCTTGGGCCGAAATGGTTCGCACCGTGCGGGCTGCATCGAGCAACGAGGCCTCAGAAATGTCATCCGAGTAAGCGAAGGCGGTCTTCTCGCCACTGACGGCGCGCACGCCGACGCCCTGGTCGATGCTAAACGACCCGGTTTTGACGATACCCTCTTCCAGGCTCCAGCCCTCGGAGCGGGTGTACTGAAAGTACAGATCCGCCTCATCCACTTGGTGCGCCTTAATTTCGTTCAGCGCGCGGGTCAGATGGGATTCATCCAGACCGAAGGGAGTCAGCAGCAGGGATTTGGCCGTGGCCAAGCGTTCGATAGTGGGTTCGCGAGAAATCATGGGGCCATTTTAGGCCTCTAGCTTTGAACCAGGCGTTTGCTATTGGCAATGGACATCAGAATCCCCAGGGCTAATCCCAGCGTAACCATGGCAGTGCCCCCGTAGCTGATGAACGGCAACGGCACACCCACCACGGGCAAGATGCCGCTGACCATGCCCATATTCACAAAAGCATAGGTGAAAAAGATCATGGTCATGCTGCCCGCCAGCAACCGCGAAAAAAGGGTGGGGGCCTCCAGTGCGATTAGAAAACCGCGCAGGATCAAAAAGACGAACGCGACGATCAGCAAAGCATTGCCGATCAAGCCAAATTCCTCGGAAAACGCGGCAAACACGAAATCGGTGGTGCGCTCGGGGATGAATTCCAAATGCGTCTGAGTGCCCTGCATAAAGCCCATGCCAGTGACGCCGCCCGAGCCGATGGCAATCATGCCCTGGATGATGTGAAAGCCCTTACCCAGCGGATCGCGCGTGGGGTCCAGCAGCGTGCAAATGCGCTGCTGCTGGTAGTCGTGCAGTATCGGCCAGCGCACGCCGTCGGCACACAGCTGGGGTTCAAACCAGACGATCAGCGTGATACCGATTAACCCCAGCAGCACTGGCGGGATCACCAGTTTCCAGCTCATGCCGGCAAAGAAAATCACTGACACGCCAGTTATCAGCACCAGCAAGGAGGTGCCCAAATCGGGCTGCCTCATGATCAGGCCGACCGGCAGTGCCAGCAGCGCAGCGGCGGCCACAAAGTCCAGCGGGCGCAATTGCCCCTCGCGCTTTTGAAACCACCAGGCCAGCATCAGCGGCATGGCGATCTTCAAAATCTCACTGGGTTGGATTTGCGTCACCCCTACATACAACCAGCGCCGCGCGCCCTTTTTAGTGACACCAAACACGGCGACTGCAATTAGCAGGGTTACACCCAACGCATAAAGCGGCACGGCGAACACCATCAACCTTTGTGGTGGCACCTGCGCCACCACAAACATGATGGTGGCGGCAATTAACATATTGCGGCCATGGTCCTCAAACCGGGTGCCGTGGTCAAAACCGACCGAATACATCGTCAACATACCGGCACATGCCAGCATGAACACGGCAAATGCCAAGGGGCCATCGAACCCCGCAAACCACGGGGCCATACGCCGCCGCAGAGAAATAGAACCAAATTGTTGCGCCATGGAGAGCGATTATCGGACTATGCGCGGACATGCCAAAGCGGCGTGGGACAATCCCGCCCATGTTTTTATTGTTTGAAGAAGCCGGAAAGTTCATGGCCGGCAGGGTGCTCTCGGAGGCAGATGCCTCGTCCCAGGTGGAGCTCGACAGTGGTAAGCGCGTCAAAGTGAAGGCCGCCAACGCCCTGATCAAGTTTGAAAAGCCCAGCCCGGCTGACTTTGTGGCGCAAGCCCAAGGCTTAAGTGCCGGCATTGAGCTGGAAATGGCTTGGGAATTTGCGCCAGACGAAGAGTTTGGTTTTGCCGACTTGGCGCGGGACTATTTTTCTGCCACTGCGCCCCTATCGGAGCAAGCAGCGATGCTGTTCAAGCTGTTTGAGTCGCCCCACTATTTCCGCCGTGCGGGCAAAGGGCGCTTTCGCAAGGCACCCGCCGACATCATTGCCCAGGCGTTGGCAGCCATCGAGAAAAAACGCCTACTGGCTGAGCAAATTGCCCAGTGGGCCAAGGATCTGACAGCGGGCATTTGCCCCCCGCCGGTGCAAGAACAGCTATACAAGATTCTGTTCAAGCCCGACAAAAACGCGCCCGAGTACAAGGCCGTGGTGGAAGCCTCGCGCGCCACCCACATTGCGCCTTTGGAGTTGCTGCAAAAGGCGGGGGCAATTGCATCGCCCTATTTGTTCCACTGGAAGCGATTTCTGCTGGAAAACTTTCCCAAAGGCACAGGCTTTCCCGCCGTTAGTGCACCGCCCATCAATGACGAGCTGCCGCTGGCCGCTGTACAGGCGTTCTCGATTGACGACTCACAAACCACCGAAATTGACGACGCCCTGAGCGTGCAGGGCCTGGGCACCGGTACCGTCACCTTGGGCATTCACATCGCCGCGCCCGCCCTGGCGGTGCAGCCGGGCGATGCGGTGGACCTAGTGGGCCGTGCCCGTATGTCGACCGTCTACATGCCGGGCTACAAGGTCACCATGTTGCCCGATGCGCTGGTGCAAACCTACACGCTTCAAGAGGGGCGAGATTGCCCGGCCCTGTCCTTGTACGTAACACTGGACGAAGCCACGCTGGAAATTAAAGGCAGCGCGTCCAAGGTCGAACGCGTGCCGATTGCCCACAACCTGCGCCACGACAAGCTGGATGCGGTGGTGACTGAGGACTGGCTCCGTCATCTGCCAGGCCGCCCCAAGGATGACTGCACCCCCTCGGGGGGCCTGACAGCGTCAGGATTGGGGGCTACATCGGATCCGACTTTTGAGCATCAAAACGACCCAGGGCCCGCACAAAGCCTGCGTGAGCAGCTATCATTTTTATACCGCCTGGCGCGCGACCTGAAGGCCAAGCGCGAAGTAGTACGGGGCAAACCCGAGACCTTTAACCGGCCGGACTACAACTTCCGTCTGCAAGGCAATAAGGGCGCTGAGCCACAGGGCTTTGAGACCGTCGAGATCACCACCCGCCAACGCGGCGCACCGCTGGATCTGATCGTGGCCGAGGCCATGATTCTGGCCAACAGCACCTGGGGTGCGTGGATGGCCGAGCTGGGCGTGCCCGGTATTTATCGTAGCCAGGCGTCTCTGGCGCCAGGCGTGAAAGTGCGCATGGGCACCAAGGCCGCGCCGCACGCAGGCATTGGCGTCAAGTGCTACGCCTGGAGCACCTCGCCCCTGCGCCGCTACACCGATCTGGTCAACCAGTGGCAAATCATTGCCTGCGTGAAGCACGGCAAGACTGCCGCGCTGGCCGCGCCCTTCAAGCCCAAAGACGCAGATTTATTTGCCATCATCAGCAACTTTGACGCGGCCTACAGTGCCTACAACGGCTACCAGGGCGCGATGGAGCGCTTCTGGACGCTGCAGTACCTGGCACAAAACGGTGTCACGGAGATTGAAGCCAGCCTGTTCAAGGAAAACATGGTGCGCGCCGACACCCTCCCCCTGGTGCTGCCGGTGATGGGCGCCCAGGGTCTGCCACGCGGCGCGCGGGTGCGCGTCAAGCTCGGGGCGATGGATTTAATTACGCTGGACATTGGCGGCACGGTGATTGAGCGCCTGGATGCGCCGACGGTCGCAGGCGACGCCAGCGACGCCACTGTGGGAGATAGTGAGGAAGACGACGACAGCGAAGGCAACGAAGTGGCCGGCCCGATTGCTATTGCGGTAGATGTGAGCGATGCACCCGCGCAGGATGCTCCGGCCAACGATAATCCGGCGCAGTGAACCTCCGGTCCTTTAGCGCCATGCAACTTGCCCTGGGTGCATCCATTGCGGTGCACGCGGTAGTGTTGACCGTGCGTTTTGTGGACCCTGAATCGTTTAACCGCGTGTTCGAAGACACACCTCTGGAAGTCATTTTGGTGAATGCCAAAAGCGCGGACAAGCCGGACAAAGCCAAAGCGGTTGCCCAGAGCAACCTGGCGGGCGGGGGTGAGGCCGAGAAAGGTCGCGCTACCAGTCCGCTGCCGTCTTCAGCACTGACCGAGGTAGGCGACTCGCTGGAAGAAGAGTCGGTCAAGAAGCTGCAAAGCTTGCAAGAGCAGCAAATGCTCTTGCTATCGCAAATCAAGAGCCAACTGGCCGCCATGCCGCCGCCCGACCCGACCAAAGCGGCGAGTCGGGCAGAGCAAATGGAGCGCGAGGAAAAGCGCCGCCAATTGATCAACCTGCTGGCCGAGATTGAAAGGCGCATCAACAAGGAAAATGCCCGACCCAAAAAGCGCTACATCAGCCCCGCGGCGCGCGAGGCCGTGTTTGCTATTTACTACGACGGCCTGCGCACTGCGATTGAGACCCAGGGCACCGAGAACTTTCCAACCGCTGCGGGTAAAAAACTCTATGGTGAACTGACGATGATCGTCACCGTGAACCACGACGGGCGCGTACTGGAAACCGAGATTGTGGAAAGCTCGGGCAACCGCCTGCTGGACCGGCGGGCTGCGGCCATTGCACGCAGTGCCGGACCCTTCGGCTCCTTCAATAAGGCCATGCGCCGCCAGGCCGACCAGATCGTGGTGGTGTCGCGCTTTAAATTCACCCGAGACGAGACGCTGGAAGCCAACGTCGCAGCGCGCCCATGAAATCCGCTCTTCGGTTCGTCGGTTTGCTGGTGCTAGCCCTGCTGGCCTTGCAGCTGTATTTCGTATTGCGCATTGCGGCCATGGCCGTTATCGCCCCCGAGTCCACCACCTTTGAGCGCTCCCAAGCGTGGCAGATAGTGTCTGAAAAAGGCCGCCTGCCCTGGAGCCAGCAGTGGGTGCCCTACGCGCAGATTTCAGACAACCTGAAGCGCGCAGTGATTGCTTCTGAGGACGATGGTTTCAGCATCCACGGCGGTGTAGATTGGGATGCAATCCGAAAGGCTTGGGACAAAAACGCCAAGGCCGAGCAGCGCGCAGCCACCCGTAAACCCACTGCGTCCCAGGCCGCTGTGAGTGCGAAACCGCCCAAGATCATCGGCGGCTCCACTATCACGCAACAGCTCGCCAAAAATCTGTTTTTGGCTGGTGAGCGCACGCTGCTGCGCAAGGGCCAGGAACTGGTGGTAACGCTGCTGCTGGAGCAGCTCTTGAGTAAAGAACGGATTCTGGAGATTTACCTGAACCATGTGGAATGGGGCGAAGGTGTGTTTGGCGCCGAGGCTGCGGCCCAACACTACTTTCGCAAACCTGCAAGCAAACTTAATGCCTACGAGGCGGCGCGGCTGGCAGTGATGTTGCCGCGTCCGCGTTACTTTGAGAAGTTACCCAACTCGACGTATGTAGCGGGGCGCACGGGAGTGATCGTGGGGCGCATGGGCGATGCGCAGTTGCCTTGAATCGGTCGCGTAACGCTTCAGCGTTCGGGCTTTTTAATCCACGCACTTATGTCAGCGACGGCCGTTGACTCCATGCCAATAAATCCATGCCAATGGTTACCCTCACACGCTGAACCCGTGGGGTTCGCGCCACCATTGACAAACATCAGCTTCTTCATAGGGCTGCCACTTAAACCGCTCAATATGCTGGGAACTTCATAAGGTTTACAAATATCACACGCGTCCTTTTCGTGGTGATAAACCAGCATAGGAAGCTTGATCCGCTGGAGATCCTGCTTTGGGATGGCTCCAGCCTTCTTGTAGGACACGACGCTTGAGCTCAAAACCCCGCCAGCGATTTGTGGGTCCTGAAGCCGAACCAAGGTTGAAGTTGCGCTAATCGTTCCCCTGCTGGTTCCAATCACCCAAATAGGTGCTGTACTTTTTGTCTTCACCCACTCCAACACGGCCCTGACATCTTGCATATGGATATCTGAAATCCGATCCTCATAACCAAGCTCATCAGAATCGTTAGGGCGGCCGAAAATTGCGAGATTGAAACCCTCATCCGCCCACAGTCTGGAGGTACGGACCAAAAAATTGTTGCTTGACGGCCAGCCATTTTCGACCCTACCAAAGCCACCTCCTCCTCCAGGAAAGACTAAAAGCGTAGCGGTAGCTGCTTCGGTAGCGTGCCAAAACACGGTGACTTTTGTATCCGCGCGACTGGGAACTTTGACCAACTCCCCCGCTTTACTATCGGCAACATACAGCGCCAACACACCCGTTGCGAAGAACCACAGTAGCCATCGAAAGCTCAGGGGGAAAGTCAGACTCATAGAAACCGATCCAAGTAAAAATCAAAAGCGCACGATGCAGTTTGAAGTGGGGGCGTGTCCGCAAACACGACCCGGATCCATGAACTTTGAAACCAACTGAAAAAGTTGTCAAGCCGCTTCTTTGGGGGTCTGAGCCCTCTGTATCATCCGCCCATGCTTGCCAAGTTGATGAGTTACTTTTTGCTCGGTCTGATCCGGGTGCTGACTGGGTCCCAGGCGCGCTGGCACGGGTGTCCGCCCAAGGCGGAGCAGCGTATTTATTTTGCCAACCACCAAAGTCATGCCGACTTGGTGATGATCTGGGCAGCGCTGCCGCTGGAGTTGCGCAGTGTCACCCGCGCGATTGCCGCCAAAGACTACTGGACCAAGACGCCCTTCAAGCAATGGCTGACCACGGCCGTATTCAATGTGATTTATGTCTCGCGCGACCGCACTTCGGACGAAGACCCGCTGGAGCCCCTGGTCGAAGCACTGGGCAATGGCGATTCGATCATTCTGTTTCCCGAAGGCACGCGCGGCCACAACGAGTTGCCGCAGCCCTTCAAGGCCGGGCTATACAACCTCGCACTCAAATGCCCGGGTGCTGTGCTGGTGCCCGCCTGGATCAATAATGTGCAACACGTACTACCTAAGGGTGAAGTAGTGCCGGTGCCGGTGCTGTGCTCCGTGACATTTGGTGCGCCGATTCAGGTGCGGACCGGTGAAGCCTGTCGCGCCTTTTTAGATCGGGCGCGCGACGCCGTCATTGCCCTGCGGGATGTGTAGGACCACCGCATGTACGCGTATCTCAAGAGCTTTACCCCCACGCAGCAGATCGGTGCACTGTTTGTCATCGTGTTTGGCCTGCTGCTGCTGGCCAGTGTGTTTGCGTTTTTGTTGTCGCTGCGCGAATACGCCGATGACACCATGGCCGAGCGCCGCCGCATGGAGTTACGCAAGCTCGACGGCATGATCCGCACCAGTTGGTTCATGATGCTGATTTTTTGGATCAGTTGGGTAACCGGAGACTGGGTGGCGCTGGCTCTGTTTGGCTTAGTGTCTTTTTTCTCGCTGCGCGAGTTCATGACCTTGTCGCCCACCCGACGGGGCGACCACCGCAGCCTGGTGCTAGCCTTCTTTGCCGTGCTACCCGCGCAGTATTGGCTGATTGGCAGTGGTCACTTCGACATGTTCACGGTGTTCATCCCGGTCTACGTGTTTCTGGCGCTACCGTTGACCAGCGCACTCGCCAATGACCCGCTACGCTTTCTGGAGCGCAATGCCAAGCTGCAGTGGGGCATCATGGTCTGTATCTACGGTATGAGCCATGTGCCGGCGCTGCTGCTGCTGAAGTTCCCCGGCTACGACAACAAGAACGCATTCATGGTGTTCTTCTTGGTAATCGTAGTGCAGACTTGCATGGTGACCCAACACTTTGCTGCGCGCAAACTGCCCAGCCCGCCGGTGGCGCCCGCTATCAGCCAGAGTTTCAATTGGCGCAGTTGGTTGATCGGTATCAGCGTAGCCAGTGTATTTGGCGGGTTGCTGTTTTTCATCACCCCCTGGGTACCGGGCACGGCGTTTGCGTTTTCTTTCATCGCCTGCGCGGCCGGTTCGATGGGGCATTTTGTGATGAAGGCACTCAAGCGCGACCGTGGCATTCCTAACTGGGGCCCGGAAGGCCAAGGCGTAACCGGCGCGGGCGGGCTGCTGGACCGGGTCGATGCGCTGTGCTTTGCGGCGCCAGTGTTCTTCCACTCAGCGCGCTGGTACTTTGATCTGTAAATCATGCTTTTAAGTGCCTTTTATGCCTGGGGCCCAGGTAAAACCTGCCTCAGCAGCTCCTAAATTCATAGCATGCGAATCTTGGGTATCGATCCTGGTCTGCGCACCACTGGCTTTGGCCTGGTGGATGTGGTGGGTGCCGACTTGCACTATGTAGCCAGTGGCGTCATCAGCACCCAACACCTGGACACACGCGCACTGCCCGAGCGCTTAAAGGTACTGTTTGATGGCATTGGCGAGGTGGTACAGCGCTACCAGCCCACCTGTGCGTCGGTCGAAATTGTCTTTGTGAATGTGAACCCCCAGTCCACTTTGCTGCTGGGCCAGGCACGCGGCGCCTTGATTACCGCGCTAGTGAACGCCAACTTGGCTGTCGCTGAATACACCGCTTTACAGATGAAGCAGGCGGTGGTGGGCTATGGACGGGCAGACAAAGTGCAAATCCAATCGATGGTGCAGCGGCTGCTCGCTCTGCCCGGCCTGCCAGGACCGGACGCCGCCGATGCGCTGGGCCTGGCCATCACCCACGCCCACGCGGGCAAGGCAATGGCGCGTATGGCGCTGGCCGATGGCATTGGGGGGACTACAAACGTGAAGGGCGGCGGAAAAGGCAAGTCGACTTACAAAGACGGGCGCCGCGGCTAGCTGCTTACGCTTTTTGATCCAGCAAAACGCCCGCTAGTTTGTCGCTGGTTTTGAACACCGCCAGATTGGCCAAAAAGCTGTTTTTGGCTTGCAATTGGGCCACAACATCAGCCTCCAATGACGAGCCCACAGCCTCAGCCTGCTCCGTCTGGGCTTGCACACCACCACCCTCCTTGGGCGTTTGCACTACTTCCTGGCGGCGGTAGCCGGGCGTAGCCAAATTGGCCACGTTATTGGCCGAAGCCTGAAGCTGGGTTTGCGCCGCGCTCATGCCCGACAGGGCGATGGAAGAAATAGAGGCCATGGTGTGTGTCCTGCAAAGGAGATGGACAAATTATGCGCCCGACATCGCCAGGCACCAAGCCAGTGCGGCTGGCCTTACCAGGCGCGCGCCGGCTGCGCAAAGCCAACCGGGGCTTCGCGCACGTCTTCAAAGGTCACGATTTCCCAGGCGTCAGAGTGCGACAGCAGCTCGCGCAGGAGCTTGTTGTTCAGCGCGTGGCCTGAGCGGAAAGCGCTAAAGGCTGCCAGCAGGGGTTTGCCAATCACGTACAGGTCGCCCATCGCGTCAAGAATCTTGTGTTTGACGAATTCATCGTCGTAGCGCAAGCCATCGGAGTTCAAAACTTTGTAGTCGTCCATCACGATGGCATTGTCCAGACCACCGCCTAAGGCAAGGCCATTGGCGCGCATCATTTCCACATCTTTGGTGAAGCCAAAGGTGCGGGCGCGGGCAATGTCGCGGGAGTACGAGCCAGTGCTCATGTCAAACTCGACCATTTGCCCGGATGAGTCCACGGCGGGATGGTTGAATTCGATCTCGAAGCGCAGCTTGTAGCCGTGAAAAGGGTCCAGTCGGGCCCACTTTTCATTGGCACCGCTGCCCTCACGCACTTCTACGGGTTTGAGCACGCGGATAAAGCGGCGCGGCACGTTTTGCAGCTCAATGCCGGCGCTTTGCAGCAAGAACACGAACGAAGCGGCTGAACCATCGAGGATCGGCACCTCTTCGGCTGTAATGTCCACATACAGATTGTCCACGCCCAGGCCAGCGCAGGCCGACATCAAGTGTTCTACAGTGGCGACCTTGGCGTTGCCGCTGGACACCGTAGAGGCCATGCGCGTGTCTGTCACGGCAGTGGCGCTCATCACAATGTCCACCGGGTCGGGCAAATCCACCCGGCGAAAGACGATGCCCGTATCAGGCGCCGCCGGTCGCAGGGTCAACTCGACACGCTGGCCACTGTGAAGACCCACGCCCACGGCGCGGGTCAGAGACTTGAGGGTTCTTTGTTTTAACACGCTACGATTTTACTAGTCAGCTTGCTTTCTGAGGAAAGCGGGGATTTCGTAGTCATCCATGCCGCCGCTAGACAAAGCATCTACTTTGGCCGCCGCCTGGGTGCGGTTGGTGCGCCACACGCTGGGGGTAGACATACCCGCGTAGTCGGGTTGGGCTCCGCCCATATTTGTCATACCGTTGCCCACATGACCCGCAGTGCCACCCAAACTTGCGTTTGCGCCGCTGGCCACCGGGGTGTTCAGCGTTGGCACATGGAAATGCACGTTGTCGGTACCGGTGCGCAGCACTTGCAATGGGGGCGCTGTGCGGCGGATACCTTGGCGGCTCAAGCCAGTGGCGACCACAGTCACGCGGATGTCTTCGCCGAGCGAATCGTCGTACGCTGTGCCGTAGATCACGTGTGCGTCAGACGAAGCGTAGGCGCGGATGGTGTTCATCGCCAGCTTGGATTCGGACAGCTTCAACGAACCCTTGGCCGCGGTGATCAACACCAGCACGCCTTTGGCGCCAGATAGGTCAATACCTTCCAACAACGGGCAAGCCACCGCTTGTTCTGCCGCAATGCGCGCGCGGTCGGGACCATTGGCCACAGCGGTGCCCATCATGGCCTTGCCTGGCTCTCCCATCACGGTACGCACATCTTCAAAGTCAACGTTGACATGGCCGGGCACATTGATGATTTCGGCAATACCGCCAACGGCGTTCTTCAACACGTCATTGGCGTGGGCAAAGGCTTCGTCCTGGCTCACGTCGTCGCCCAGCACTTCCAGCAGCTTCTCGTTCAGCACCACGATCAGCGAATCCACATTGGCCTCGAGTTCGGCCAAACCAGCGTCCGCATTGGTCATGCGTCGGCCGCCTTCAAAGTCAAAAGGCTTGGTCACCACGCCCACCGTCAAGATGCCCATCTCTTTGGCCACGCGGGCAATCACAGGCGCCGCGCCGGTGCCAGTGCCGCCGCCCATTCCAGCGGTGATGAACAACATGTGCGCGCCATCAATCGCTGCGCGGATAGCGTCCTCGGCCATTTCAGCGGCATCACGTCCCTTGTCAGGTTTGCTGCCCGCGCCCAAACCACTGCCACCCAGCTGAATAGTCTTGTGCGCAGTACTGCGGGAGAGTGCCTGCGCATCGGTATTCGCGCAAATGAATTCCACGCCACCCACCGCAGTGCTGATCATGTGCTCCACGGCATTTCCGCCGCCACCGCCGACTCCGATCACCTTGATTTGTGTGCCTTGGTTAAACGCTTCTTCTTCAATCATTTCGATGGGCATGTTGTTACTCCTGAAAAATTTAATAAATGGGTCTGAATCAAAAATAGGGGACTTGCGGGTTGGGTCATGAAGGCGGGTCTACGCACCTCCGTCGTCGGTGCGGGCTGCCCCGCGCTAACCAAATTTTGTTATCCATGGTCAGAAGTTCCCTACAAACCAGTCTTTGACCGATCCAAAGGCCGACTTCATCGAACCGGCCTTTTGCGCCACCTTGTAGCCGCGCATGCGGCCCAGGCGGGCTTCTTCCAGCAGGCCCATCACGGTGGCAGCTCGGGGCTGTGCCACCATGTCGGACAGCGCACCGGAATACTTGGGGATACCGCGGCGCACTGGTTTTAAGAAGATGTCTTCGCCCAGCTCCACCATGCCGGGCATGATGCAGCTGCCACCGGTGAGTACGATGCCGCTAGATAGAACTTCCTCAAAGCCCGACTCGCGCATCACCTGGTTAACCAAGCTAAAAATTTCTTCAATACGCGGTTCGATCACACCGGCCAACGCCTGGCGGCTCAGCATGCGCGGGCCACGATCACCGAGTCCGGGCACTTCCACTTGCGTCTCGGGGTCCACCAGCAATTGTTTGGCGTGGCCGCTTTCTACCTTGATATCTTCGGCGTCTTTGGTCGGTGTGCGCAGGGCCATCGCAATGTCGCTGGTGATCAGGTCACCGGCAATCGGAATCACGGCGGTGTGGCGAATCGAGCCATTGGTAAAGATCGTCACATCCGTTGTCCCCGCGCCAATATCTACCAGCGCCACGCCCAGTTCTCGCTCGTCTTCGGTCAACACACTCAGGCTACTGGCTAGCGGATTCAGCATCAGCTGATCGACTTCGAGGCCGCAGCGGCGTACGCACTTGACGATGTTTTCTGCCGCGGCTTGCGAACCAGTCACGATGTGGACCTTCACCTCGAGGCGAATGCCGCTCATGCCAATCGGCTCTTTCACCAGTTGGCCGTCGATGATGAATTCTTGGGGCTCCACCAGCAGCAAGCGCTGGTCGGCCGAGATGCTGATGGCCTTGGCGGTTTCGACGACACGTGCGACATCAGCTGCCGTCACTTCCCGGTCCTTGATAGCCACCATGCCGCTGGAATTCATACCGCGGATATGGCTGCCCGTGATGCCGGTGTAGACCCGCGTTATCTTGCAGTCGGCCATCAATTCGGCTTCGCGCAGAGCCTGCTGGATGCTTTGCACCGTGGCATCAATATTGACCACCACGCCGCGCTTGAGCCCATTGCTGGGCGCCACGCCCAAGCCCGCCAGCTTGAGCTTGCCATCGGGCATGACTTCTGCCACCACCGCCATGACTTTGGCAGTGCCGATGTCGAGGCCGACGACCAGATCTTTATATTCTTTTGCCATATTCAGTCCTGTAAATCCTGCTCGGTTTTGCGTTACTTCTTGGGGGTGTCGGCCACGGTAGTGCTCACACCGCGCAGCTTCAGGGCGTAGCCGTTGTCATGCCGTAAATCGGCCGACTCCACCGCGTTCGCATGCCGTCCATACCGTGCAGCCACCTGGGTTACGGTTTTCAAAAACCGCTGTACGCGGGCTGCCACTTCCTCAATCGACCCCCGCCCCATCTCAATGTCCGCACCGTTGTCCAGGTGAACGCGCCAGCTTCCGCGACCCGTCAGCTCCACCTGTTCCAGCTCCAAGTCCAGGGCCAAAAACAGAGGCTTTAGCGTGCGATACATGTTCAACACTTCTACGCTTTGGCCCTCAGGCCCACTCAGGCGCGGCAACATGTCCTGCTCAACCTCGCCCACATTGGCTTCAAATACTTCGCCGTAGTTGTTAATCAATTGCGAATCGCCTTCGCTGCCCCAGTAGGCGACGGCCTGGTGCTCTTGCAGCTTCACCAGCAAGCGGTTCGGAAAGTCGCGCCGCACCACCGCCTGGCGTACCCAAGGCACCGACTCGAACACGCCACGCACCTGCGTCAGATCGACAGTGAAGAAGGTGCCGCCGATGCGCGGTGCCACATTGGCGCGCAAGTTCAATGCGCTGTTGTGGGTCACTTCGCCGGTAACGGTGATTCCGGCAATATCAAAAATAGGCAAGCGCGCGGCCCACCGGGCTGTCGCCACCGCGCCCAGAATGCAAAAACCGACGAGCAAGACCACAGCGGTCGTGTTCATCAGCTTGACATCCAGCGGGGTAGCTACTGGGTTCATACAACTTTCCCTGTATCCAGCGCAGCGCTTTGCAGCAGGCGTACGCACAAATCTTCGTAACTAATACCCGCCGCCCGGGCCGACTTGGGCACCAACGAATGGCTGGTCATACCGGGCGAGGTATTGATCTCCAGCAAATAGGGCTTGCGTGTCTTGCCATCAATCATTACGTCCACCCGGCCCCAGCCGCGGCAATCCAACACACGATAGGCCTTGAGCACCAGCGCCTGGATGGCCTCTTCTTCACCTTCAGGCAAGCCGCAGGGCACCAGGTATTGGGTGGTGTCGGTGAAGTACTTGTTTTGGTAGTCGTAGTTGCCCTCGGGCGCCACGATGCGGATCACCGGCAGTGCGTAAGCGTCGTCACCGTTACCCAACACCGGGCAGGTCACTTCATCGCCTTCGATGCATTCTTCGCACAAAATATGCGAGTCCAGCTTGCCGGCTTCGGCCACCGCTTCGGCCATGCCAGAGTAGCCGGCTACTTTGGTCACGCCAAAGGACGAACCCTCGTGCGCAGGTTTGACGATGACGGGCAGGCCCAGGGTATCCGGTACCTCGATAACTCTTTGCCGGTCAAACGCGCCTTGGCGCAAGAGCGCGTAGCGTGGTGTGGGAATGCCTTCTGCAATCCAGATGCGCTTGGTCATGACTTTGTCCATGGCAATGCTGGAGGCCATGACACCCGAACCGGTATAGGGAATACCCAACAGCTCGAGTGCGCCCTGCACCGCGCCACCCTCACCCAGGCGGCCATGCAGGGCAATAAAGCAGCGCGCAAAACCATCCCGCTTGAGCTCCGAGAGGTCGCGCTCAGAAGGGTCGAAGGCATGGGCATCAACACCCTTGGAAAGTAATGCCTGCAAGACACCCGCACCCGACATCAGCGATACCTCGCGTTCCGTCGAATGACCGCCCATCAACACGGCTACTTTGCCTAAATATGTAAGGTTTTGGCTCATGGCCCAGACCTTTCCTGCCTAGCCTGCTCTGTTTTTTGTAGCAAGCTAACAACTTTTCCTGGTACGCCACCAATCGATCCTGCCCCCATGCACAGCAGCACATCACCCGGTTGGGCGTTGTCAATCGCGGCCTGTGCCATGGTGCTGATGTCGTCCACAAAAATAGGCTCGACCTTGCCGCCAATGCGCAGGGCACGGGCCAAGGCACGCCCATCGGCCGCTACGATGGGGGCCTCACCGGCGGCATAGACCTCGGCCAGCAAAACGGAGTCCGCCAGGGCCATGACCTTGACGAAGTCTTCAAAGCAATCGCGTGTGCGGCTGTAGCGATGCGGTTGAAAGGCCAGCACCAAGCGGCGGCCTTCAAACGCGCCACGGGCCGCGGCCAGCGTGGCTGCCATCTCCACCGGGTGGTGGCCATAGTCGTCAATAACCGTCACGATGCCGCCCGGCTTGCCATCCCTACTGGGCAACGGCAGGTCGCCATAGCGCTGAAAGCGCCTGCCCACCCCCTTGAACTCAGCCAATGCCGCCACTACGGCAGGATCTGCAACGTCCAACTCCACCGCCACCGCAATCGCCGACAGGGCATTGAGCACGTTGTGGCGACCGGGCAAGTTCAGCACCACATCCAGATCAGGCAGCACCACACCATTACGTCGCTGTACGGTGAAGTGCATTTGCGCCCCCACTGCCCGCACATTGACCGCGCGCACCTGGGCGTCTTCATTGAAGCCGTAGCTGGTGATGGGACGTGTGACCTGGCCCAGGATGTCCTGAATGCCGGGGTCATCAGTACACAAAATGGCAGTGCCATAGAACGGCATGCGGTGCAGGAATTCCACAAACGCGTTCTTCAAACGGCCCACGTCGTGACCGTAGGTTTCCATGTGGTCGGCGTCGATATTGGTCACCACCGCCATGACAGGCAGCAAGTTCAAGAAGGATGCATCCGACTCATCGGCTTCGACCACGATGTAGTCACCACTGCCCAGCTTGGCGTTGGCACCGGCGCTGTTGAGGCGGCCGCCAATCACAAAAGTTGGGTCCAATCCGGCCTGCGCCAGCACGCTGGCCACTAGGCTGGTCGTGGTGGTCTTGCCATGGGTTCCAGCAATCGCAATGCCTTGTTTGAGACGCATCAGCTCAGCCAGCATCAGCGCGCGGGGTACCACGGGGATACGCCGGGCGCGTGCCGCCACCACTTCAGGGTTGTCACCTTGCACCGCAGTGGATGTGACGACGGCATCTGCAGCAGCCACATTGGATTCAGCGTGACCCACATAGGTTTGTATGCCCAACGAGGCCAGGCGCTGCAAGGTCGCGCTATCGGCCAAGTCCGAACCGGAAATGGTGTAGCCGAGGTTGCTGAGCACCTCGGCGATGCCGGACATGCCGGAGCCGCCGATACCCACAAAGTGAATATGTCGAATGGCGTGCTTCATGCGCACAACTCCTCACAGGCGGCCACCACTGCAGCGGTGGCACCTGTTTTCTGTAATGTTTTAGCTTGCAGCGCAAGTTTCATAAGCGCAGGACGCTCTGTTTTTTGTAGCATGGCAGCCAGGCTTTGTGGGGTGAGTTCCGTCTGCGGCAGCAACCAGGCTGCGCCCTGCGCCACCAGAAACTGCGCGTTGCGGGTTTGGTGGTCGTCCACCGCCGACGGGAAAGGTACAAACACGGCCGCCGCACCCACGGCGGCGATCTCGGTCACGGTGCTAGCGCCCGCGCGGCATATCACCAGATCGGCATCGGCAAAGGCCTGCGCTGTGTCTTCAATAAAGGGGGTCAGGCTGGCGGCAACACCCGCCTTGACGTAGTTGGCGCGCAAGGTTTCGATCTGCTTTTCACCGCTCTGGTGGGTCACCACCGGGCGTTGCGCGGGGTCGATCAAGGCCAGCGCCTGCGGGACAATGGAGTTCAACGCCGTGGCACCCAAACTGCCGCCCACCACCAGCACCCGCAGTGGCCCAGTGCGCCCGGCAAAGCGACTCTGGGGATCGGCCTGAGTCATGAAACTCGCGCGCAACGGGTTGCCAACCCACTGACCTTGCGTAAACACTTGGGGGAAAGCGGTAAAGACGCGGTCTGACACGCGCGCCAGCATTTTGTTGGCCATACCAGCCACCGAGTTTTGTTCGTGCAATACCAGGGCCTTGCCCAAAAAGGTGGCCATCATGCCGCCCGGAAACGAGATGTAGCCACCCAGGCCCACCACGACTTGCGGCTGCACACGTCGGATGATCTGCAGGCTTTGCCAGAAGGCGCGCAAAAGGCGCAGTGGCAGCACTGCGAGGGTGCGCAGGCCCTTGCCACGCACTCCCGAGAAATCGACTAACTCCAGCGGAAAACCTTGCGGCGGTATCAGGCGGCTTTCCATGCTGCCCGGTGCGCCCAGCCAGTGCACGCGCCAACCCTTGTCGCGTAATGCGTGCGCGACTGCCAGACCCGGAAAGATGTGGCCCCCGGTTCCACCCGCCATGATGAGTGCGCACTTTTGCGTCATACCCGGCCTCCATGCATCAGTTGCCGGTTCTCAAAATCAATACGCAACACAACCGCTATCGCCACCAAATTGACCAGGATGGCTGAGCCGCCGTAGCTCATCAACGGGAGCGTCAAACCCTTGGTGGGCAGAGCGCCCAGGTTCACGCCCATGTTAATGAAGGATTGAAACCCCATCCAGATGCCCACGCCCTGAGCCACCAACCCGGCAAACACGCGGTCCAGCGCAATCGCCTGCCGGCCGATGTGCATGATGCGGCGGGTCAGCCACAAGAACAGACCAATGATGATGAGAACGCCCACCAGGCCGAATTCTTCGCCAATCACGGCCAGCAAAAAGTCGGTATGCGCTTCGGGTAGCCAATGCAGTTTTTCCACGCTGCCGCCCAAGCCCACACCAAAAATTTCACCCCTCCCAATCGCAATCAAAGAATGCGACAACTGGTAGCCCTTGCCCAATGCGTATTTCTCGGTCCAGGGGTCCAGGTAGGCAAAGATGCGCTCGCGGCGCCAGTCGCTTAGAGCGATCATCAGCGCAAAGGCGACCACCAGAATCGCCGCAATCAAAAAGAACATGCGGGCGTTCACGCCACCCAAAAACAGAATACTCATAGCGATCACCGCAATCACCATGAAGCCACCCATATCGGGTTCGGCCAGCAGCAGCAGCCCGACCACCGCTACGGCCAGCGCCATGGGCGATACGGCACGGAAGAAGTGCTCTTTCACATCCATCTTGCGGACCATGTAATCCGACGCGTACAGCAGCACGGCAAACTTGGCCAGCTCAGAGGGCTGGAAGTTCATGATGCCCAGCACGATCCAGCGCCGCGCACCGTTAACACCTTTGCCAATGAAAGGCACCAACACCAGCATCAGTAACACGAGCGATGCCACGAACAACCATGGCGCGAGCTTTTCCCAGGTGCGGATCGGTACCTGGAATGCGATCAGCGCGGCTACAAAGGCGACACCGACCGAAATCAGATGGCGCATCAAAAAGTGGGTGTGCGTGTAGTTTGAGAAGCGCGGGTTGTCCGGCATGGCGATCGATGCGGAATACACCATCACCATGCCCCACATCAGCAAGGCTACTGTGACCCAGACCAAAGGCTGATCGAAGCCACGCACCGTGGCGGGCGCCGTGGTGGTCGAAAAAGAACCGCGACCACCCAAACGCACCGGCAGCACGCCGCCTGCGCCATCGGCACCCGCCGTGCGGGCGGCCCACCAGCCGGCAATACCCTGAAGTACCGCGCTCATGCCAGGGTCTCCAATTGGGTGCCCGACGCCAGCGCCAAGTTCTGCACCGCGGTGCAGAAAACTTGCGCGCGGTGGGCGTAGTTGTCAAACATGTCAAAGCTGGCGCAAGCTGGCGACATCAGCACCGCGTCGCCCGCATGGGCGCGCTGGTTAGCTTGGACCACCGCCTCTTCCATCGTGTCCGCATGAATCAGCGGTACGCTGCTGTCTTGCAAGGCCGCAGCGATGGCCGGTGCATCGCGCCCGATCAACACCACGGCGCGGGTAAAGCGGGACACTGGGCCGGCCAAAGGCGCAAAGTCTTGCCCCTTGCCTTCACCGCCCAAAATCAGCACCAGCTTGCGATCCGCACCCAGCCCTTGCAGGGCGGCCACCGTAGCGCCCACATTCGTGCCCTTGCTGTCGTCAAAAAACTCTACTCCGTTGAGGATGCCAATAGGCTCCACACGGTGTGGTTCCCCACGGTATTCGCGCAACCCAAACAAAATCGGCGCCAGAGCGCAACCCGCTGCGGCGCATAGCGCCAAGGCTGCCAGGGCATTGGCGGCGTTGTGGCGCCCGCGGATGCGCAGCACATCGGCTGGCATCAGTCGCTGGATATGGAGCTCCTCCACTTCGTCGCGGCGCTTCTTGCGGGTTTCGTCCGCCTCCAGCGCGCGCACCAGCCAGACCATACCGTTGACCTCTTCGATACCGAAATCACCAGGGCGCTGGGGCATATCGGTGCCAAAGGTGGTGTGGGCGCGCTCCTGGGGGCGTTGCAATTTAACGCGAATGGGCAGGGGCCGCATGGCCATCACGCCAGAATCGTCGCGGTTCAGCACCATCAAGCCGTGCTGGCCAAAGATGCGCGCCTTGGCCGCAGCATATGCAGGCATGCTGCCGTGCCAGTCCAAGTGGTCTTGGCTCACGTTCAGCACCACGGCAGCTGTGGGCTCAAAACCCACCACGCCATCGAGCTGGAAGCTGGACAACTCAAGCACCCACACGTCGGGAAGCGTGTCGGCATCCAGATGGCCTGCTAGCGTATCCAGCAAAGTGGGGCCAATGTTGCCAGCCACTGCCACCGACTTACCGGCGTGAGCCACCAGCTGGCCCGTCAAAGAAGTGACCGTGGTCTTGCCATTCGTGCCCGTGATAGCGAGCACCGCTGGGACGTAGGCCCGCTGGGTGCGAAGCGCCTGCAGGGCCATCGAAAACAGGTCTAATTCGCCTGTAGCCCGCATATTCATTGTCTTAGCAGCTATTAAAACAGGAGCAATTTTTTCGGGACTGAGGCCCGGCGAGCGGTACACCGCATGCAGGTTTTGACCTTCGACCAGCGTGGCGGTGAATGCACCGGCCACAAAGCGGACCTGGGGCAGTTCCTGCTGTAGGGTGGCGAGCTGGGGTGGTGCTTCGCGGGTGTCGGCTACGGTCACTTGGGCAGCGCCGGTGCGCACGCACCAGCGTGCCATGGCCAAGCCTGAAGCTCCCAGGCCCAGGATCAGAATGCTCTGGCCTTGCATTGCTTCATGCGGGAAGCTCTGCGGCAGAGGACTCTGCTCCATCACATCAGTAGGCCCCACCCGCTGTGCGGGCGCCTCATTGACCTGCGCAGAGCCCTCTGCCTCAGAACTTCCTGGCGCTACTGCCGCAGAAGCATCTTCAGCAAAGATGTGGGCCACAAAGGCCGCTGCGTCACGCGCGGCGGTCAGTGTGGTGGGCAGGCTGCGTACCTCCTTGGTGGGAGTTACCGCTGCAGCCTCCGGCGCGCGCAGCTCCACTGCTGCCTCCTCAAGGGGCACTGCAGGGCTTTCGCCAGGGATGTGCTGATCGCCAGTGTTCATCGAAGTTTCAAGGTCGACAGGCCCACCAGGCACAGCAGCATGGTGATGATCCAGAAGCGAACCACTACTTGGGTTTCTTTCCAGCCTTCTTTTTCAAAATGGTGGTGCAGCGGCGCCATCTTCAACAGGCGGCGGCCTTCGCCGTATTTGCGGCGGGTGTATTTGAAGTAGCTCACCTGCAACATGACCGATAGCGCTTCCACCACGAAGATGCCACCCATGATGGACAGTACGATTTCCTGGCGCACGATGACGGCAATGGTGCCTAGTGCAGCACCCAGTGCCAGCGCTCCCACGTCTCCCATGAATACTTGCGCTGGATGCGTGTTGAACCACAGGAAGGCCAAGCCGGCGCCCGCCATGGCCGAGCAGAAAATCAGAAGCTCGCCCGAACCAGGAATGTGCGGGAAGAACAGGTATTTGGAATACACCGCACTGCCGGTGACGTAAGCAAACACGCCCAGTGCCGAACCCACCATCACCACCGGCATGATGGCTAGGCCGTCCAGTCCATCGGTCAGGTTGACGGCATTGCTGGAGCCGACGATGACCAAGTAAGTCAACACTACAAAACCAAACACGCCCAGCGGGTAGCTCACTTCCTTAAAGAACGGCAACTGCAAACCAGCTTTGGGCGGCAGGTTTACATCGAAGCCAGAGCGCACCCAGTTAAAGAACAGCTCGATGACTTTCAGGTTAGAGCTCTCGGAAATGCTGAACACCAGGTATATAGCCGCGATCAGGCCAATCACCGACTGCCAGAAATACTTTTCCCGAGAGCGCATGCCCTCAGGGTCTTTGTGCACCACCTTGCGCCAGTCGTCCACCCAGCCAATGGCGCCAAAGCCTAGCGTGACCAGTAGCACGATCCACACAAAGCGGTTGCTCAAGTCAAACCACAGCAGCGTGGAGATAGCAATCGACAACAAAATCAACACGCCACCCATGGTGGGGGTACCGCTCTTGCTGAGGTGGGATTCCATGCCGTAGCCGCGAATCGGCTGGCCGATCTTTAGTTCGCGCAGTCGGCGAATGACCACGGGCCCCGCCGCCAAGCCAATCAACAGTGCGGTCAGCGCCGCCATCACCGCGCGAAACGTGAGGTACTGAAACACCCGGAAAAATCCGAATTCAGGCGATAAGGTCTGCAGCCACTGGGCCAGACTCAACAACATAGACGATCTCCGAGAAAAACTTTAGTGCGCATGCAAAGCCTCCACAACCCGTTCCATTCGCATAAAGCGGGAACCCTTGACCAGGATGCTGGCCACGTGGGGCACCTGGATCTGGACCGCCGCTAGCAACGCATCCATGCCGTCAAAGTGCTGCGAACCTTCAAATACTTCGGTAGCGCAAGTGGCCAAACTACCAATGGCCAGCAATTGCTCGATACCCTTGGCCTTGGCGTATCGGCCCGCTTCGGCGTGGAACTGCGGGCCTTCATGGCCCACCTCGCCCATATCGCCCAGCACCAGCAAGCGTGGGCCAGGTAATTCAGCCAAAACATCAATGGCAGCACGCATGGAATCGGGGTTGGCGTTGTAGGTGTCATCCACCAGCGTGCACGTGTGCGTGCCCAGCACCACCACCTGGGCACGCGAACGGCCTTTGACCGGCACGAAGGCCTCCAGCCCTTGCACGATGGCTGTGGTGCTTACGCCTGCCGCCAGTGCGCAGGCTATCGCCGCGAGCGAGTTTTTGACGTTGTGACGGCCGGCAATGGCCAGGTGGTAATGCAGATCAACGCCTGGAGCACAGGCATGTACTTGCCACGCCCCTGCGTCCCAGTGGGCGCTTACGCAATGCACACCGGCGGATGTATCTTCCAGTGCAAATGCGGACACTGCGCGCTGGCCGACCAATGATTGCCAAATATCGGTGTAGTCATCATCGGCCGGGAATACCGCGGTGCCTGTTGCCGGCAAGGCCGAAATCACAGTGCCGTTTTCCTGCGCCACAGCTTGTACGGTGTGCATAAATTCCAGATGCTCGCGCTGCGCATTGTTCACCAGTGCCACCGTAGGTTGGGCCATAGCAGCCAGCACGGCGATTTCGCCCGGGTGGTTCATACCCAACTCGACTACGGCGATCCTGTGCTCTGCGCGCAAACGCAGCAGGGTTAATGGCACGCCAATCTCGTTGTTCAAATTACCGCGGGTGGCTAAGG
The DNA here is from genome assembly GCA_025363275.1 of Burkholderiales bacterium. Taxonomy (GTDB): domain Bacteria; phylum Pseudomonadota; class Gammaproteobacteria; order Burkholderiales; family Burkholderiaceae_C; genus Allorhodoferax. The sequence continues at coordinate 44,860 of JANYEE010000156.1, forward strand.
CGCCACCGTCGGGACTGAAGGCTTTCAGAATCGACGCCAGCATTTGTGTCACAGTGGTTTTGCCGTTGCTGCCGGTCACGGCAATCAGCGGCAGCGCGAATTGGGCGCGCCAAACCGTTGCCAACTCGGACAGGGCCAGCTTGGTGTCAGGCACTTCAATGCGAGCAAAGCCAGGCAAGCTTGCACCAGCGCCAAAGTGGCAAATGGCAGCTACGGCACCGCGCGCTTGCGCGTCTTGCAGCAGGTCATTGGCATCAAAGCGTTCGCCCTTCAGCGCAATGAAAAGATCGCCCGGCTCCACGGTGCGCGAATCGGTGTGTACGCGCGTAACCGCTATATCTGGAGAGCCGATCAGATGCGAGTCCGACAGCCATTGCGCAGCTTGGCCGAGTTGCAGCATGGCGCTCATACGGCGGCACCAATGCGCAATGCCAAGGCGGCGCCTGCATGGGCACGGTCAGAGAATTCAATCTTGATACCGGCTATTTCTTGGGTAGATTCATGACCCTTACCAGCCAACAAGATCACATCGTTAACGTCAGCATTGGCAACAGCCTGAGCGACAGCTTGTGCACGATCGGACTGTACTTGCACCGCAATACACGGTGGCATGCCCAGCAGTATTTGGGCAATGATGGCTTCGGGCTTTTCACTGCGGGGGTTGTCACTGGTCACGATGACCTGGTCCGCCTTTTGGGCTGCCAGCGCGCCCATCATCGGACGCTTGGTGTTGTCGCGGTCGCCACCGCAACCAAAAACACACCAAAGCTTGCCACCGCGCTGAACTGCCAGCGGACGCAATGCGTCCAGTGCCTGACCCAATGCATCCGGGGTATGCGCATAGTCCACTGCCACCAGGGGTGCGTTCGGCTCTATCAAACACTCCATGCGCCCAGGCACCGGATGCAAGTTAGAACATACAGCCACCGCATCTTCCAGAGCCACACCGAGGCTGCGCATGGCGGCTATTACGCCAAGCAAATTGGCTACGTTGTAGGTGCCAACCGTTTGTGTGGCGACGGAGCAATGCTGCGCACCTTCGTGCACTTCAAATTGCAGACCTTGCTCTGCATAGCGGATATTTTGTGCTTTCAGGCGGGCATCCTGCCGGGTCGAAGTGGTCCAGACATCCAGTGCGCGGGAAGTCAGCGCTGCAGCTAAATCCATACCCTGCGGATCGTCGATATTGACCACTGCGTGCTGCAGACCGGGCCAGGTAAATAGCCTGACCTTGGAAGCCCAGTAGGCTTGCATGCTACCGTGGTAGTCCAAGTGGTCTTGCGTGAAGTTGGTGAAAATCGCAACTTGAATACTGGTACCACTCAGACGCTGCTCTTCCAAGCCAATGGAAGAAGCCTCCACGGCACAAGCGCGCAGGCCGCTATTCACAAACTTGCGCAAAGTCTTTTGCAGTAGAACAGGATCGGGTGTGGTGAATCCGGTAGGTACCAACGCCAGATCTGCAGGCGAAGGCACCGCACCCGCTGCGGGGGCACGCCCAACACCCAGCGTACCGATCACGCCGCACGGCATGGCTTTGGCGCCTGGCAACGCCGACAAGGCTTGCGCCAGCCACCACGCCGTAGAGGTCTTGCCATTGGTCCCGGTCACTGCGGCTACTGCGAGTTCATGCGAAGGTTGCTCGAAAAATTCTGCGGCAATCAGACCGCTATCGGCCTTCAACCCCGCATAGGTCGCGACCCGTGCGTCAGCCCACGCAAAAGCACCTGCGCCATCGTGCTCGACCAGACAAGCAGCAGCACCCTGTGCCAGTGCCGACGCTACGTACTGCCGGGCATCTGATACACCACCAGGCCAGGCCAGGAAACCATCGCCCGCTACAACCTCGCGGCTGTCCGATTGCAGGCTACCGCCGGTAGCCTGGCGCAACCACTGGGCTGCCGCTCGGGGAGTGGTGAGCAACTGCATCAGAAGCTCTCCTCCACCGACTGCGCCACGATCTGGGGACGCACAGCCATGTCGGGCTGCACACCCAATGTACGCAGCGTCTGCTGCACTGTATCGCTAAACACCGGTGCAGCTACATCTCCACCAAAGTACTTGCCATTGCTGGGCTCGTCAATCATCACTGCCACCACAATGCGCGGGTTGTCGATTGGCGCCATGCCTACAAACCAACCGCGGTACTTGCGGTTTTTATCGGTACCGTAGCCTTTGCCGATTTGCTTGTAGGCCGTACCGGACTTGCCACCGACAGAGAAGCCCATGGTCTGGGCCTTTTGACCGGTTCCACCCGGGCCTGCGGCCATCTGTAACATCTTGCGCACCTGCCCCGCCGTTTTGGCCGACAGCACCTGCACACCAGGGGCCATTTCGCTACTCTTACTCAAAGTGACAGGAATGATTTGACCGTCGCGTGCAAACACGGTGTAAGACCGCGCCATCTGAAACAGTGAAGCCGATAGACCATAGCCATAGGACATGGTGGCCTGCTCAATCGGACGCCAAGTTTTGAAAGGACGCAAGCGCCCGGAGACGGCGCCAGGAAAACTAATTTGCGGCTTTTGACCGAAGCCCGCCTGCGTGAATAGCTCCCACATTTCATGGGGTTGCATCTGCATCGCTATCTTGGTGGTTCCCACATTGCTCGACTTCTGAATCACGCCTTCTACCGTCAATACGCCATTGGGATGCGAGTCTGAGATCGTAGAGCCGGTGATCGTGATGCGGCCAGGGGTGGTATCAATAATGGTTTGGGGGGTGACGCGCCCAGTTTCTAGTGCCAAACCAATAGTAAAAGGCTTCATCACAGAGCCAGGCTCAAAAGTGTCTGTCAGTGCACGGTTGCGCAATTGCTCACCACTGAGGCTGCGGCGCTTATCGGGGTTGTAGCTGGGATAATTGGCGAGCGCCAGAACTTCGCCAGTGCGTACATCCAGCACTACAACGCTACCCGCCTTGGCTTTGTTCTCCAGCACTGCATCGCGCAGCTTTTGGTAGGCAAAAAACTGGACTTTGCTGTCGATGCTGAGCTGCAGGTCTTTGCCAGAAGCGGGTGGGATTTGGTCGCCCACGTCTTCCACCACGCGACCCAGCCGATCTTTGATCACACGCCGCGATCCGCTCTTTCCCGCCAGTTGCTTGTTGAAGGTGAGTTCCACGCCTTCCTGCCCCTGGTCTTCCACATTCGTGAACCCGACCACATGCACGGCCGACTCGCCCTCAGGGTATTCGCGTTTGTATTCCTTGCGCTGGTAAATACCCTTGATGTTGAGCGCCGCAATTTCTTTGGCCACAGGTTCTTCTACCTGCCGACGCAACCAGACGAACGACTTGTCGTCGTTCTCTAACTTTTTAGCAAGCTCGTTTTCAGGTAATTCCAGCAGTTTGGCCAATTGCTTTTGCTGCTGTTTGCTAATTTCTACATCTTCCGGAATAGCCCAGATACTGGGCGCTGCCACGCTGGACGCCAGGATCAAACCGTTGCGATCCAGAATGCGGCCACGGTTGGCAGGTAATTCCAATGTTCGGGCAAAGCGCACTTCGCCCTGGCGCTGAAAGAAATCATTCGCCACCACTTGGATATAGGCCGCACGTGCAGCCAGTCCACAAAATGCCAATGCAATAGCACCCACGACGAACTTGCTGCGCCACACGGGTGTGCGACTGGCGAGCAACGGGCTTGCGGTGTACTGAATGCTGCGGCTCACGGCGTACCCACCTTGGGAACGGTTGCCCGACTGGCATCCGCGGCGTAGGTCACGTAGGTGGTAATGCCCGCTTGGGCCTGGCGCATTTGTAGCTTGTCGCGTGCCAGGCGCTCCACGCGCGCAGGCGTTGCCTGCGAACGCTTGGTCACCTGCAGCACGTCTTTCTCAGTCTCTAGGCGGCGTGCCTCGGTGTGCGCGCGGTCTAGCTCCGTGGTCAATCGGCGTGAGTCGTACTGAACACTGACCAAGTACAAGGCACTGGCCATCACCGCCACCAACAAAACTAAATTTAAACGGATCACGACGCCGTCCTCTGCGCCACGCGCATGATGGCGCTACGTGAACGCGGATTGGTGGCTACCTCTTCAGCACTGGGCTTAACCCGGTCCAGGGCCTTGAATTTCATGACCTTGGGTGCCGCAAACGGCGCACGGCGGTCGTATTCATCTTTGGAGTGCTTCGCAATGAACTGCTTGACGATGCGGTCCTCCAATGAATGGAAGCTGATTACCGCCAAGCGGCCACCGGGTTGTAGCAGATGCAGGCAGGCTTCTAACGCCTGTTGCAACTCCTCAAGCTCGGCGTTGATGAAAATCCGAAGAGCCTGAAATGTGCGCGTTGCAGGGTTCTGGCCCGACTCGCGGGTTTTGACCGTGTCAGCCACGAGCTGGGCCAGCTCGGTGGTGGTTGAAATTGGGCCCCGCTCTTGTCGGCGAGCAACAATCGCCTTTGCAATGTTGCCAGCAAACCGTTCTTCACCATATTCACGTATCACCTCCGCGATTTGATTGACCTCGGCCGTCTCCAGCCACTGCGCCACGCTCTCACCCCGGGTGGTGTCCATGCGCATGTCCAGCGGGCCATCGAAACGGAAGCTAAAACCCCGCGCGGGGCTGTCGATTTGCGGGGAGCTCACCCCCAAATCCATCAGCACGCCAGCCACGCTGCCGCCCTGAATTTCGTTCATGTGCGAAAACGCCGAATGCCGGATGGAAAACCGGCTGTCTTGTATTGCGTTGGCTTCTGCGACCGCCTCTGGGTCGCGGTCAAACGCGATCAAGCGCCCCAACGGGGAGAGACGGGAGAGTAAGAGACGGGAGTGACCACCGCGACCAAAGGTGCCATCGACATAGGTGCCATCCGCAGCAGTCGATTCAGCGCCTTGGCCGTCTTCCAACAAAGCGTCCACTGCCTCGTTCAACAAAACGGTGGCATGGGTCCGGGCAATTTCCACGATGCCGACCTAAAAGGAGAAGTCTTTAAAAACATCGGGCATGTCGCCCTGCATGGCCTGCGCCTCTTGGGCGTCGTAGGTGGCCTTGTCCCACAGCTCGAAGTGGTTGCCCATTCCCAGCAGCATGGTGTCTTTGCCAATAGCAGCAGCAGCGCGCAGCTCAGGCGAAATCAACACACGCCCGGTGGCATCCATGTCCACGTCCATCGCATTACCCAAAAAGATGCGCTTCCACCATTGGGCCGACATCGGCAACGCAGCAATACGGTCACGGAATTTTTCCCACTCTGGACGGGGAAATACCATCAGGCAACCGTGCGGATGCTTGGTAATGGTGAGCTGGCTGGCGGCAGTCGCACTCAAGACATCGCGATGCCGGGTCGGCACGCTGAGCCGTCCCTTTGCATCCAGACTGATTGAAGAAGCCCCTTGAAACACCAGATTTACCCTTTTTCTCTTTACCACAGTGAATTAGCCAAGAAATTGGCACTTTTCACCACTAAATTGCACTTTTTTGCACTGTAGCAGTAAAAGTACAAGTTGCAAGATGGCTTGCGAGAAAAAATTTCAATGAAATCAAGGACTTAGAAGCGTTTTTGCAACCACTCAATGGGTAAAAATCGTTCTAAATTAAGCACTTAGCGCAGGCAATGAAAGTAACGCTTGAAGCCAACCTGTAATAAGGTTGGCCGTGCCTTTTACACTAAGTAACGGGACAGCCCGCGCGCTTTAGATGCGGCAAGGGCAAGGTCCACGTCCGCGGCAGGGTGGTTTGCGTCCTACTCGATCGCCATGGGCGTGACCCGGGCGTACTCCGTGATGCCAATCACGTTGAAGAATGCTGCCACCAAGCGATGCACGTCGCGGAACTGCACCTGACAACCCTGCGAGTGGCAGGTAGCAGCCCAATTCAAAATACTGCCAGCTGCAGAAAAATCGACCCGAAGCAGCGCCTTGCAAGACACTACGAGGTGGGCACCGGGTGCGTGCTCCGCGCCGAGCAGCTTGAGCGTAGCGCCAGATTCGCCCACAACCTGACCAGACAGCTCCAAAGCCGCACTGGCCGCACCATGAAGGCCCAGGGGCATGGTCGCCGTGCTACCACCGCCACTGTTGCCTTGGACCGCAACAACCGAGTCCGTATCACCATCGACATAGCTGCATAAAGCGGGCTGCCACTCTGGCGGGGGAACTTCGAAGGTAATACAAAAATCGAGTGCTGCCAGTTCAAACTCGTCCTGCAAACGCATTGTGCGCAAGGCATCTAGGCGCACAGTCCATGCGGCATCATCGGAGCCGCGGCTGCCAGAGGGCGTCAAGTCACGCAAGGCTTTGGCAAGCCGGTCGCCGCCATTGAACCGCAATTCAACCGCTTCGGTGCACAGACTGCCGAACAGACCTGCCAAAAAAGGTAATGCGTTGTCGGCAATATCGTGTAGCTGCGTCCAGTCCAGACTCCAGGGCGGTGGTGTGCGAGACAGCGCAACGCGCAGGTCCTCCATGCTTGCAGCGGTCAGTTCGGCGGGGCAGGTCCACATGGCTTTAGCCGACGGCAAACCACTGGCAGAGCCTAGGGTCTCGGCAGCGTACGAAACCATGGGCCCGGCCCGAACGGCGGCAATATCAATCCACCGTGGCCGCAGTGGATCCAGCCGCGCTGAATGGTCCATAACCGTGCGGTCGAAGGCATCTGCTTGACCGGTTGCACGGTAAAAGTCCAGCAAAGCGACCACCCACGCTTGGGCAACCTCGGGGACCAAGGCATCCCCACGCAATGCGCCGACCAACGCGCTCTCTGCTCCGGCATCGTCGCCGTTGGCGAATCGAATGGCGGCCTCCTCCAACTCGGGGTCGGTAATCAAGTCGTCAGGCTCCATGGCGAACAGGTCAGAGCTAGAAAATCCAGCCTCATCGAGGCTGGGACCAGACGCTGAGACAGAATTACGAGGGGCACCTGGCGCGCGAGGCAAGGGGGGCATGCCCGCCCCCATTTCAGTGGGAGCAAACTCCACGACGGGTGTTGGCATTTGGGGTTGCAGACCCGCAACGGCAGTGGGCGCAAACAAATCTTCGGACAGCCCTGACGCCATGGTAGAGGCCTCGGTCCGTGCGGACTCTGACGGGGCTACCGCGGGAGGGGTAGCAACAGGAAAACCTGGCGATGACTGTGCAGCAGCGGCCTCTTGCTTACCTTTCCACCACTGCTTGGACATCTGGGCTTCTATTTCGTCGATCTTTTTCAGCGTATCAGCGCGCCCTTCGGCATCCGCCGGCAGGCTGGACTGAAAAAACGACGGTCGTGCTGCACCTGCCATGGCGGTGGGATCTTTGCGCCGCAATTTACGCAGATTGTCGAACTCGCGCTTGCGAACAAAGTCGTTTTGCCGCTTGCGCTCGATCATCGCCTTCAAGGCTTGCTTGTCGTAACCCACCTCCTGCTCCGGCTCTGGGCGATCCAACTCCGACCAATCCTTGGTCGGATTGCGCACGAACATCGCCATCTTGGACAAAAGATTGGGGCGGTCGTCTTTGGTGGCCATAAGCAGCTTTGACTATACGTGGGCTATCGGCAGCGCTCCATCAATCACCAAACATCTTTTGCTTCAACTCACGGCGTTGTTGCGCTTCCAGCGACAGGGTCGCTGTGGGGCGGGCTAACAAACGGCCTACGCCGATGGGTTCGCCGGTTTCGTCGCAGTAGCCGTAGTCGCCAGCATCGATGCGAACAATCGATTGTTCGATTTTCTTCAGCAGCTTGCGCTCGCGGTCGCGGGTGCGCAGTTCCAGCGCATGTTCTTCCTCAATCGTGGCGCGGTCAGCCGGATCGGGGGTGACTGAGCTGTCTTCACGCAAATGCTCGGTGGTTTCGCCAGCACTAGCCAAAATATCGGTCTTCAAGCGGCCCAGACGCACTTTAAAAGCAGCCATCTGCACGTCGTTCATATATTCCGAATCAGGCATGGCGATCATTTCGGCGTCGGTCAGCTTTTCGGGTGGCGTAGTCTTCCAGTTGTTAACCAACTTGGCGTCTTTTTTGACGGCCGAAGGCAACATGGGAGCGATTACGGTCACAGGGGACGACTGGGAATAACTGGATTTGGCGGCGGTGGAGGCCACGCTTTGCGCCATCGAAGGCACGGTCACTTGGGCTAGGCGCGACGACGGACGACCCGCTTTGGCTGGCACGGGGGTAGGCACAGGCGCCACCGGGGCGACCACAGATTTGGGTTTGACAGGAGATGAGGAAACAACAGTCGGCATAGTCACAGATTTGGCAGCCGGTTTGGGCACCGGCTTGGGAACAGAAATAGGCGGAGCCTTCACGGCAGCTTTTGGCGCCGGTTTGGCAACCGCTTTGGGTTTGGGCGCGGGCACCGGCTTTTTAGCTGTCTTGGCCGCTCCCTTCGAAATTACCTTGGCGGCAGGTTTGGCTACCGCTTTGGCGACTGGCTTAGGGGCTGTCTTGCTAATTGGCTTGGCCACGCTTTTGGCGGGCGCGGCCTTGGCAGCTTTCGCTGCAGGCTTCACGACCGCTTTGGCAAGCGGCTTGACGGCTGGCTTGGCGACAACTTTTTTGGCTGCAACTTTGACAGTCGGTTTGACCGCAGGCTTGGCTGGGCTTTTTACCGCGCTTGGGGCGGCTTTGGTGGGTGTGGCTTTACCGGATTTCGTTTTCACTTCTTGTCTCCTGGCAGGACTGGCCTGCGCATGCTCCGCCGATTCCGAACTTCGGCTACGTCCCCGCGAGGGTTTGTCAGCCGGGCTTTCTTCGGCGCGCGAGTTTACAGGCTCTCGCCTAGGAAAACCCATCAGTTGCAAAAGCGAGACAATCATTGGACTTCCAAACCTTGTTTTATTCAACGTGAAAAAGTGGCATTGTGCTGCAGTGCGTTGTGGTGTTCGATGAGTCCACTGCTATCAGACCAGCGACTGCTCCAGCCCCTGCAACAAAATATCTTTTGGCAAATCAATTCCGATGAACACCATCTTGCTGCAGCGGTGTTCATCAGCGCCCCATACAGGGCCCAGATCGCTGCCCATTAACTGGTGCACGCCCTGGAAAATCACTTTCCGGTCTGTTCCCTTCATCAACAGCACCCCTTTGTAGCGCAGCATGCGCGGGCCGTAAATATTGACGATGGCGCCGAGGAAATCTTCCAGCTTGGCGGCATCAAAGGCTCGGTCGGACTTGAAGACGAAGCTTTTGACATCGTCGTCATAGTGATGGTGGTGCCCGTGGCTGGCGTGGCCATGGTCGTGTTCATTGGCGTTATCGTGCGACGGGTGGTCGCAGTGCTCGCCATGTTCATGGTCATGCGCGTGATCATGGTCATGCCCCGCGTGATCGTGGCTGTTGTCTTTCAGGAAATCGGGGTCAATGTCCAGCTTGGCATTGAGGTTGAACCCACGCAGATCGAACACTTCATTCAAACCCACCGCGCCAAAGTGCACCGCCTTTTGGGGTGCGCGCGGGTTCATATGCTTGATGCGGTGCATCAGCGCATCCAACTCGTCTTTAGACACCAAATCCGACTTGCTGATAAAAATTTGGTCGGCAAAGCCGATTTGGCGACGCGCTTCCTGGCGGTCATTGAGCTGCTGGGCAGCGTGTTTGGCATCGACCAGCGTCAGGATTGAGTCCAGCAGGTAAGTTTCCGCGATCTCGTCGTCCATGAAAAAGGTCTGGGCCACGGGGCCGGGATCGGCCAAACCGGTGGTTTCGATCACGACGCGCTCAAAATCCAACTCGCCTTTGCGCTTCTTCTCCGCCAGATCCCGCAGGGTTGCGCGCAGATCTTCGCGTATCGTGCAGCAAATGCAGCCATTGCTCATCTGAATGATCTGCTCGTTGGTGTCGCTCACCAGAATATCGCTGTCGATGTTCTCTTCACCGAATTCGTTTTCGATGACTGCGATCTTTTGGCCATGTGCCTCACCCAACACGCGTTTAAGCAGCGTGGTTTTGCCTGAACCCAGAAAGCCGGTCAGGATGGTGGCGGGTATCAAACTCATGAGAAATCCAAAAATCAGCAGGTGGGGAGTGTAGCGGCCAAATCAAGTGCCAGCCTTACGGATGCGTCAGGTGATTTCATCGCCGGGCCGCCCCAAGGTGAAATGCGGCCCCCTCGGGGGGCAGCGACCCACACGAAGCGGGGGAGCGTGGGGGCAACATCTCTAGCGGCGCATCACTACAAGTCCCTTCAGATACTCGCCCTCTGGAAAAGCGATAGTCATGGGGTGGTCGGGCGCACCGCCCATGCGCTGGGTGATGAAGCCATCCACTCCCGCATCGGATCCAGCCCCGGCCACAATTTTGTGGAACAGGTCCGCACTAATGCCGCCCGAGCACGAATAAGTGAACAACACCCCCCCCGGCTCCAACAGCTTTAGCGCCAGGCGGTTGATGTCCTTATAGGCCCGTGCAGCGCGCTCAGCGTGCGCAATGGTAGGCGCAAACTTGGGCGGGTCGAGCACGATGGCGTCAAACGTGCGCCCCTGATCCAAAAACTGGCGCAAAGAGGCGTTCACATCGGCGTCCATTAGCGTGGTGCGGGCGGCGTCAAAGCCATTCAAAGCCACATTGGCAGCTACTTTCTCAATCGCAGGGCCTGAGCTGTCAATGGAGGTCACGTGGGCTGCACCGCCCGACAAGGCCGCCACGGTAAAACCACCGGTGTAGCAATAGCAATTGAGCACACGTTGAAAATTCAGACGCTTGGCGTGATCGGCAAACAGCTTGCGGCTGTCGCGCTGGTCCAGGTAGAAGCCGGTTTTGTGACCTTCGGCAATATTGAGTACAAGCTTCCAGTCGTGCTCGCGCAGCACCAGCTCCACCGCGCCTTCCCCGCGCAGCCAACCCGTCACTTCGGGTAGCCCCTCCAGTGCGCGGCTGCTAGCGTCGGATCGCTCGTACAACTTGGTCAGCCCGGTTTCTACCAGCAGCGCATCCGCAATGACCGCCTTCCAGCGCTCGGCACCCGCGGACAGGAACTGCGCGACCAGCGTGTCGCCGTAGCGATCCACTATCAGTCCGGGCAAGCCGTCAGACTCACCGTGAATCAGGCGTATACCGTCGCTTTGTATATCAAATCGGCCTCTGGCCCTTATAGAACGTGTGCAAGCAGCTATAAAAAAAGGAGCGTCTATGCGCTGCGCCTCGTCAAAGCTCCAGACCCGGGCGCGGATTTTCGACTGGGGGCTGAACGATGCCCAGCCTAAAAATTGCCCCGCGTGGGACTCCACGCGCACCGTTTCACCCGCGTCGCCGCTGCCTTTAGCAATAGCCGATTCAAAAATCCAGGGGTGGCGGCGCAGCAAGGAGCGCTCTTTGCCATCACGCAAACGAATAGTTTTCATGCCGCGATTGTGATGTAAGGGCTCTCGGGGTCGCTGCTCTAGCAATTTGTTGCAAAACACTGCACACTTTTTACCCGTCTTAAGCTGCCAGCACCCAGACCCAATGAGAAGAAACTTGGAGACCGCATGCAATTCCACAACCTCAAAATTTCCACCCGATTAACCCTGGGTTTCGGCGCCTTGGTGGTCATGGTGGCCCTGGTCTCCATACTGGGGATGGCCATCGCACGCAGTACCAGCAATTCCATCAACACGATTTACAACAACCGATTGGTACCTATTACCCAGCTCAAGCAAGTCGTTGACAGCTACATGTCTGTGGTGCTGGACGCTGGAAACAAGGTGTCTTTGGGGTTGCTGGAAACGCCCAAAGCGATTGAGCAAGTCAAGAGCGGGATTGCGAAAGCCTCTGCGCAATGGAAGTCCTACGCCGACAACGCCAGCTCGGACGAAGAAAAAAAAGTGATAGCGGACATCAACGCGATGATGGCCAAGGCCGAACCCTCCATCAGAGACTTCACCGCAGCCTTGGAGAAGAATGATATGTACAAAATATCACTGCTGATACGGGACTTGGACGAAACCATCAACCCGATTGGCAAGGCCGTAAACAAGCTGATTGATTACCAGCTTGAAGAAGTCAAGATCGAACATGGGGCGGCTGCGCAGCGTTACACCAATGGCTTGTCAGTGTTTGCGGTGATTGTGCTGATTTCACTGGCAGCAGGAAGCGCCATTGGCTGGACACTGATTCGCGCCATAACCGCACCGTTGAACCAGGCCGTGACGATTGCGCGCAATGTGGCGGGCGGCAATCTTACGCAGCATATTGACAGCGAAGGCAAGAGCGAGACTGCCTTAATGCTCTGCGCACTGAAAGACATGCAAACCAGCCTGGTGGAGGTAGTCTCCACGGTACGCTCGGGCAGTGAGGGCGTGGCCACGGCCAGTGCCGAGATTGCCCAGGGCAACCACGATCTGTCGGCGCGCACCGAGCAGCAGGCCAGCGCACTGCAAGAGACCGCCGCATCGATGGCAGACCTGAACTCCACCGTGACCCAAAACGCAGACTCTGCCCGCCAGGCTAATCAGTTGGCCTTGAACGCCTCGACGGTGGCGATTCAAGGCGGCCAGGTGGTCAGCCAAGTGGTGGAAACCATGAAGGGCATCAACGACTCCTCGCGCAAGATTGCAGACATCATTTCGGTCATCGATGGCATCGCCTTCCAGACCAATATCCTGGCGCTGAATGCCGCCGTGGAAGCGGCCCGTGCGGGCGAACAGGGCCGCGGCTTTGCGGTAGTAGCAAGTGAAGTGCGGTCACTGGCCGGGCGCAGTGCGGATGCGGCCAAAGAAATTAAGACACTGATCAACGCCAGCGTAGAGCGCGTGGAGCAAGGCACGGTGTTGGTAGACCGTGCCGGTACCACGATGACCGAGGTCGTTAACTCGATCCGCCGGGTCACAGACATCATGGGTGAGATCAGCGCGGCCAGCAGTGCGCAGGCGTCGGGCGTAGCCCACGTGGGCGATGCCATCTCGCAAATGGACCGTACGACACAGCAAAACGCGGCGCTGGTGGAGGAAATGGCGGCTGCGGCGTCCAGTTTGAAGAGCCTGGCGGGTGATCAAGTGGATGCGGTATCGGTGTTCAAGTTGCCGGGCGATGGCGGTGATGGGAGCCCATTCGGGTCGCACAGCTTGTCGCACCATCGACCTGCCAGATTACTGAATTAGGACGCCTTCTTTCGTCCACCCAGTTTTGCCCTCGGATGGGCCGCATCGTAGGCTTTGGCCAGGTGCTGAAAATCCAATCGCGTGTAGACCTGCGTGGTGGTGATATTGGCGTGACCCAGCAGCTCTTGTACCGCGCGCAAGTCACCACTGGATTGCAGCACATGGCTGGCAAATGAGTGGCGCAGCATGTGGGGGTGCACGGGTGCTAAGAGCCCTGCTAGCTGGCTGCGGCGTTTTAAACGTTGCCATACCGACTGGGCCGTCAAGCGGGTGCCGTAGCGGCCCGTGAACAAGGCGTTGGCCGCATCGGCCTGGGTTGCGTGTACGGGCGCAGCGCCCTGCGCGCTGGAGGTGCCACGCAAAGACAGCCAACGCTGGAGCGCCATTAGGGCAGTGGCACCCACCGGCACGGTGCGGCGCTTGGAGCCTTTGCCCAGCACATGGGCTTCAGCGGCTTGAAAGTCAATCCAACCTTTGGCGGTGCTGCTGGCCACCGCGTCCAAACCAATCAACTCCCCCACGCGCAAGCCGCTGCCGTACAGCAGCTCCACCATCGCCGCATCGCGCGCTTCCAGCCATGGGTCGTCTTCGCTTTCAAAGTCGGCAAACTGTACCGCATCGTCCACGCCCATGGCTTTGGGCAAGGGCTTGGGGGCTTTGGGCGCGCGCACGTCTTGCACCGGGTTGCTGGTCACCAGGCTTTCGCGGCCCAGCCAGGTGTAGAAGCCGCGCCAGCCCGACATGATGAGCGCGATGCCGCGGCCACTGCGGCCACCCGAATGCATCTGCGCCACCCAGCGGCGGATATGGTGGTTTTGTACCTGCACCAACTCCACCCCGGTCTGGGTGGCTAGCATTTGCAGCTTGGCCAGGTCGAGTGTGTAGAGCTCTACGGTGCGGGTGGCCAAGCGCTTCTCAAAACGCACATGCTCCAGATAGCGCTGTACCAGGGGTGAGGCAGCTACCGGGGCGGGGTTGGCTGCATCAGAGTCCATGCGCTTTAGTGCAAATTTGAGCGCTGGTGCAACCGCGGCCTTAACGCAGGCGCGATAGCGCGGCGCTGGCCAGATCGCCAATGCGGGATAAAAAGTCAGTGCCCATGCCGCTGTGGAAGCGGTGCGCATCGGGCGAGCCCAGCACCAGCAAACCAAAGGCCGGGGCCAGGCCGCCGCCGCTTTGCTCGGAGCGCAGGGGGATCAGCGCCAGGGAGGTCACGGTGTGTGCTTCAGGCAACCAGCTGGCGGCTTCAAAGCCGGTGTTCAGGCCACAAAACGGCTCGGCCAGCGAACTGGCAAACACCACCGCGTCTTCGCTCACGCCACTGGCAAAGGGCAAGTGGGCGTATTCGGTAGCCACACCCCAGACACGGATGCCTACTTGGGGTACCGAGAACTGGCCGCGGATTTCCTCGACGATCTGATCGGGCATACCCGCTAGGTCATTGGCCAAAAACAGGGTGCGCGCCCAGCGCAGGATCCTATCCGAGAGCATCACGTTTTCGTTGCCATTGCGGATCATCTCCATGATGCGCTGCTCCAGCACCTTGATCTTTTCGCGCAGCATTTCGGCCTGGCGCTCTTGCAGGCTCACGGCGCGCTTGCTGTGCGGGCTAGTGAATTGCACCGCCGCCAACAACTCAGAGTGGCGCTGAAAGAAGTCGGGTGTATTGCCCAGGTAGTGGGCAATATCGTCTTCGGTAATGGGGTTGCTTAAAACCTGGTTCATGGGCTGGGTCATGTGATGGTCTGGAGGGTTCACAGGGTGTGTCATAGGTTGTCAGGAATCTCGATTTCGGCGCTGAACACCGTGGTGGCCGGGCCGGTCATGGTAACGGGCGCGCCGCCGCCCGCCCATTGAATGGTGAGTGTGCCACCAGTGGCCTGCACATCAACCGTGTCGTCCAGCAGGCCCAAGCGAATGCCTGCCACTACCGCCGCGCAGGCACCGGTACCGCAGGCCAGGGTCTCACCCACACCGCGCTCAACCACCCGCAGGCGTATGCGGCTGCGGCTTTGCACCTGCAAAAAACCCACATTCACGCCTTGGGGAAATTGCGGGCTAGCCTGAATAGCGGGGCCCAAAGTGCCGACGTCTGCAGTATCCACATCGGGCACCAGCAACACGGCATGGGGGTTACCCATTGACAGAACTGCTACAACAATAGGAGCACCCGAGGCAGTATTTACCTGGGCCACCGGCCAATTCAGCCATAAATTCTGGGTCTGAGGGCTGATACCTCGCGGATCAAAGGGAATGTCTTCCAGCGCAAACACCGGGGCTCCCATGTCCACGGTGACGCGGCCATCAAGCGCGATGCGAGGCTCGATGACGCCTTTCATGGTTTTTACGCGCAAGCTATCTTTGGTGCTCAGGCCTTTATCCCGAACAAAGCGGGCAAAGCAGCGCGCGCCGTTGCCGCACTGCTCCACCTCGTTGCCATCGGCGTTGTGGATCACGTATTCAAAATCCAGCTCGGGCGCGGGCGCAGGCCGCACCGTGAGGATTTGGTCGGCCCCCACCCCAAAGTGGCGGTCGCCCAAAAAGCGGTAGTGCGCGCTGGTGAGGCCCAGCCGGCCACGGGTTTCGTCCAGCACGACAAAGTCATTACCGGCACCTTGCATTTTGGTAAAGGGAATACGCATCCCCCTGATTATCCGCGTGTGCCGCTGGCGTAGCGCAGGCCGTCAAACGTGCTTGGTAGCCGACGTGGACGCCATGGCCTGCAAATTGGCCAGCAAATCGCCAAAACGCTCGCCCTGCACCACGACATGGTCACGCAGTGCCAGAGCAGTGGCCTCGGCGTCGCCCGCCGCAATGGCAGCCACGATGGCTTGGTGCTCGCGAAAAGACATGGCCAGACGATTGCGCACGCGCAACTGCAAGCGGCGATACGGACGCAAGCGGCGTTGCAGTTGCGAGGCCTGCTCGATCAAAAACGTGTTGTGGCTACCTGCGTAAATGGCGGCATGGAAGGTCTCATTGCAATAGAAGTAGGCATCCGAGTCCTGCCGGGCCATCGCCTGATCGCAGGCCTTCAATGCTTGCACCAACTCCGCGCGCTCAAGCTCTGTCATGCGTCGGGCTGCCAGACGGCCACACATGGCTTCGAGTTCGCTCATGACCTCAAACATCTCAATCAGCCGCGTCGGCCCAATGCTGGTGACCACGGCACCGCGGCGCGGTCGTATTTCGATCAGCCCCTCGGCAGCCAACTGAATCAGGGCCTCGCGCACCGGCGTTCGGGATACACCGTATTGCTCTACCAGCGTTGCCTCGTCCAGCGCACTGCCCGGAGACAGCTCACCGGTTGCGATCTGCTCCTCAATTTTTTCGCGCAACTGATCAGAAATTTTCATCCGCGGATTGTCCCATCTCTTTGCTTAATGGATGCTAAAAATGCATCAGGGTATTTACCGATACACAACAAAAATACAAATCAATACATTTATGTATACATAAACCAGGAGACACAACCATGCGACGTCGTAGCCTTATTCAATCAGTAGGTGGGCTTATTGGCAGCGCACTGCCCTTTGCTTCGGCGTTTGCGCAGAGCGCAACGCTAAAAATTTCACACCAATTCCCCGGCGGGACGATCAAAGAGGGCGACTTCCGCGACCGGCTGGTACGCACCTTCGCTGCCGAAGTAGAAAAGCGCACCAAAGGCGCGCTGAAGTTTGAGATTTATCCTGGCTCATCACTGATGAAAACGCTGGCCCAATTCTCATCAATGCGCAAAGGCGCGCTCGACATGGCGCTGATTCCGCTGTCTTATGCTGGCGGAGAAATTCCTGAAGTGAATATCGGCCTGATGCCCGGCCTGGTAGTGTCTTATGAGCAGGCTTACAGCTGGAAAAGTAAACCGGTCGGTGCAGAGCTGAACCGCATTTTGCTGGACAAAGGCATTGTGTTGGTCAGCTGGATTTGGCAAGCGGGCGGCGTTGCATCGCGCTCCAAGGCCATCGTCGATCCAGAAGACGCCAAGGGCATGAAGATCCGCGGCGGGTCGCGCGAAGTGGACATGATCCTAAAAGAAGCGGGCGCATCGGTAGTCAACCTGCCATCCAACGAGATTTATGCGGCCATGCAAACTGGTGCGATGGACGCTGCAATGACGTCAAGCACATCGTTCATTTCGTTCCGCTTGGAAGAAGTAGCGAAGGCGCTAACCACCGGCCGAACTGGTGCGTACTGGTTCATGTTTGAGCCACTGATGATGTCCAAAAGCATTTTTGATGCCCTGCCCAAGGACCAGCGCGACACCATCATGGCCGTGGGCGCCGAGATGGAAAAGTTTGCGATGGAAAACGCCAAGAAAGACGACATTGAAGTCGCCAACGTGTACCAAAAGGCCGGCGCCAAGGTCGTCGATTTGCCCGCAGCCTCCATCAAGAAGTGGCAGGATCTGGCTCGCGCGACCGCATGGAAGGACTACGCCGCCAAGAACGCTGGTAGCGCCAAACTGCTGGCACTGGCTGAGCAAACATTGTGAGCCACGGCTTTGAAATGGATACGGGGGCGGCCCCCGTGCGCATGGTGCCCAAAAACGCCACCGTAGCGCTTCTGACCGGCGCGCTGGACTGGCTGAACCGCCAGGTGTTACGCCTGTCCATGCTCGCCTTGCTGCTGGCGTCCTGCGTGCTCACTTATTCGGTCGTCACCCGATACCTGCTCAAAAGCTCCACCGACTGGCAGGACGAAGCCGCCGTGTTTTTGTTGGTGGGTGCCACGTTCATGTGCACGGCGTATGTGCAGTCGCTGCGCGGGCATGTGGGCATTGAGGCGCTGGCCACTTTGCTCCCTCCCGGTGTGAACGCGGCGCGACTGATTCTGGTGGATGTTATTTCTACGCTGTTCTGCGCGTTTTTCTCCTGGAAATCATGGTCTTTGTTCCATGAAGCCTGGACCGAAGGCCAAACCACATCGAGCAGTTTTGCACCCCCCCTGTGGATTCCCTATTCGCTGATGGCCGTTGGCATGACCGTGCTGACAGTGCAACTTTTTTTACAGTCTGCCATCCGGTTGACCGGTGGTGAAGTCCGCGGAGAAGCGCAATGAGCGAACTGGCAATTGGCCTCTCTTATGGCGCAGCCACGCTGTTGGTGATGTTTTCGGGTATGCCCATTGCGTTTGCGCTGGGCACCGTGGCGGTCACTTTTATGTACTTTTTCATGCCCGCGTCGTCGCTGGACACGGTCGCGCAAAACGTCTACGAGGAGATGGCCTCCATCACGCTCTTGTCCATCCCGCTGTTCATCATGAAGGGCGCGGCCATTGGTAAATCCCGTGCGGGTAAAGACTTGTACTCAGCTATCCACGCCTGGCTGCACAAGGTGCCAGGTGGCTTGGGAATAGCCAACGTATTTGCCTGCGCGCTGTTTGCAGCCATGGCGGGCTCCAGCCCCGCTACCTGTTCAGCCATCGGTTCGGCTGGAATTCCAGAGATGCGCCGGCGTGGCTACTCGCCCGGCTTTGCCGCTGGCATCATCGCTGCGGGCGGCACGCTGGGCATTTTGTTGCCGCCTTCGATTGTGATGATTCTGTATGCCGTAGCGGCCGAGCAATCCTTAGGGCGTTTGTTCCTGGCCGGTATTGGCCCCGGCATCTTGCTGGTATTGATGTTTGCAGGTTATGCCGTGGTGCGCGCCCGCAAGGAATACCAGATGGCCAAGGCGATTTACGAGGCCGGCGGTACCAAATCTGCCTACCTAGACGAAGAGCACTTCACGCTGGCGCAGAAAGTAGAAATGCTACCGCGCGTTCTGCCCTTTCTGGTGCTGCTGCTGGGCGTCATGGTGGCCCTGTACGGCGGCTACGCTACGCCATCAGAAACCGCAGGCCTTGGCGGCTTGATGGCACTCGGCCTGGTGGCGGTGGTGTACGGATTGTGGCGCCCCAAAGACATAGCACCGATCCTGTCATCGACCCTTAAAGAATCCACCATGCTGATGCTCATCATCGGCATGTCGCTGCTCTACAGCTATGTGATGAGCCACCTGCACATCAGCCAGGGTGCTGCGCAGTACATCGTCGGCATGCAACTCTCCAAATGGGTATTGCTGGCCGTAATTTTGTTAATGGTGATTGTTCTGGGCTTCTTTTTGCCGCCAGTGTCCATCATCTTAATGACCGCACCCATCATCCTGCCCCCGCTCAAAGCCGCAGGCTTTGATCTGATCTGGTTTGGTGTGGTGATGACCATCGTGATGGAAATGGGCCTGATTCACCCACCGGTAGGACTGAACATTTTTGTGATTAAGAATGTGGCCCCTGACATCCCCCTCAAAGATGTGATTTGGGGTGTGATGCCCTTCGTCGGGCTGATGTTTGTCGCGGTGTTTTTGCTGTGCCTTTTTCCCGAAATTGCGACCGGATTACCCAACCTGGTGATGGGCACCAAGTAGCATGAATGCTCCTGATGTCCAATGGAACCGGCAGGCACAAAGCAAAGCGCGCCGACTGGCGCGCGCAGCACAGGCGCTGGGTGCCGGTTTGCAGGGCAAGCGGGTAGCGGCAGACGATACCGTCAAGCTACTGTCCGCCGTGTTGGAGAGTGGCGACCGCGTGTGCCTGGAGGGCAACAACCAGAAGCAGGCTGACTTTCTTGCGCGCGCGCTCAATCAGCTAAACCCAGCTGATATTCATGATCTGCACATGGTGCAGTCGGTGCTGGCGCTGCCCGAGCACTTGGACTTGTTTGAAAACGGTATCGCAAGCCGACTGGATTTTTCGTTCTCAGGTCCTCAAAGCGCGCGCCTGGCCAAGATGGTCACCGCCGGGCAAATTCAGATCGGGGCGATCCACACTTACCTGGAGTTGTTCAGCCGCTATTTTGTGGACCTGACGCCCCGCATCTCCCTGGTGTGCGCGCAGGCTGCTGATGCGCAGGGTAACTTGTACACCGGTGCCAACACGGAGGACACACCGGCCATTGTGGAGGCCACCGCTTTCAAGAGCGGCATCGTGATCGCGCAGGTCAACGAAATGGTGGATACGCTGCCGCGCGTTGATATTCCCGGCGAATGGGTGAACTTTGTCATCCCGGCACCCCAGCCCCATTTCATTGAGCCATTGTTCACGCGCGACCCGGCACAAATTTCCGAGATTCAAGTGCTCATGGCCATGATGGCCATCAAAGGTATCTATGCCGAATACGGCGTGCAGAGGCTCAACCACGGCATTGGTTTTGACACCGCCGCTATCGAATTACTGCTGCCCACCTACGCCGAATCGCTGGGGCTCAAGGGCAAAATCTGCAAGCACTGGGCGCTCAACCCGCACCCGGCCATGATTCCAGCCATTGAAGCGGGTTGGGTCGAGTCCATCCATTCCTTCGGGTCAGAACTGGGTATGGAAAACTACGTGCGGGCCCGCTCCGACGTGTTCTTTACCGGGGTGGACGGCAGTCTGCGCAGCAACCGCGCAATGAGCCAAGCCGCGGGCCACTACGCCTGCGACATGTTCATTGGCTCAACCCTGCAAATCGATCTGAATGGCCACAGCTCCACGGCCACTGCCGGGCGCATTGCCGGCTTTGGCGGTGCACCCAATATGGGTGCTGACGCCCGGGGCCGGCGGCACGCCTCCCCCGCGTGGCTCAAGGCCGGTGCACAGGCCCGCCAGGGGCGCACGGGTGTATCGGCCATGCCACGCGGCCAAAAACTGGTAGTGCAAATGGTAGAAACTTTTCGCGAGCATATGCAGCCAGCCTTTGTAGAGAAGCTGGACGCCTGGCAGCTGGCCGAGCAAGCCAAAATGGAAATTCCACCGGTGATGATTTACGGCGACGATGTCACGCACATCCTGACTGAAGAAGGCATCGCCAATTTGCTGCTGTGCCGCAGCGACGAAGAGCGCGAGCAGGCGATTCGCGGTGTAGCAGGCTTCACGCCCATTGGCCTGGCGCGTGACCGCCGTATGGTGGAAAATCTGCGCGACCGCGGCATTGTGCAGCGCGCTGAAGACCTCGGCATTGACAAACGCGACGCCACCCGCAGCCTGCTGGCTGCACGCACAATGCGCGATCTGGTGCGTGCATCGGGGGGGCTCTACAACCCACCCAAGCGCTTTCGCAACTGGTAAGCCATCACTTGCAGTAGGTCGTCATGGAAAAACTCAACTACGCACTGCCAGGCACCACCGCACCCGGCGCATTTGATGCGATCCTGGTCGGCGTGGTGGGGTCTGGCAACCTGGAGGTCATGGTGGAGCCTGGCTTCGATGGCACCACCTGCACCGTCGATATTTCTACATCTGCCCGCGGTTTCGCGCCCATCTGGGAGGCAGTGGTCAACGACTTTCAAAGCCGCCACGCCCTGCGCGGTGTTGCCATTTCGATCAACGACATGGGCGCCACCCCTGCTGTGGTGAGTTTGCGCCTAGACCAGGCCGTGGCCGCTTTGCCCATGCCTACCAAGAAAGCACCATGAAACACAGCTTTGCTGAATCCACGGCGCGCATGCGCGTGAACCACCTGCTGGACAACGGCTCGTTCCACGAAATTTTAGGCCCGGCCCGGCGCGTGGTGAGCCCGCACTTGGCGCTACTAGGCGTGCCGTTTTCTTTTGACGATGGTGTGGTGATCGGCAGTGGAATCTTGAACGGCCAGCCCGTATTGATTGCCGCGCAAGAAGGTGAATTCATGGGCGGTGGCGTAGGCGAGGTACATGGCGCCAAGCTGGTGGGCCTTTTCAGGCGCGCGCTGCGCGACCGGCCGTCTGCGGTTGTGGTGCTGGCCGAGTCCGGTGGCGTGCGACTGCACGAGGCCAACGCCGGCCTGATTGCCGTGTCGGAAGTGATGCGCGCCTTGCTCGATGTCCGTGCTGCTGGTATTGCAGTGTTGATGCTGATCGGCGGGGCTAACGGCTGCTTTGGTGGAATGGGGCTGATAGCCCGCTGCGCAGACTACGTTGTCATGAGCGATATCGGCCGTATGTCAATGTCGGGACCCGAAGTGATTGAGTCAAGTCACGGTGTGGAAGAATTCGATTCACGCGACCGTGCGCTGGTGTGGCGCACCACCGGCGGCAAACACCGCTATCTGATGGACGACTGCGACGCGTTGGTGGAAGACGACATAGAAGCGTTCCGGCAAGCTGCCATTGAGGGGCTGCGCCACACTCGCCCCCTGACCCTGCAAGCCCTGCTGCAAGAGCATGCATTGCTTACCAACCGCATCACCGATTTCGGCGATTGCAAGGATGCCACTGACATCTGGCAGCGCCTGGGCGTACCCAACACGAGCCAGGTGACAGACCTGGAAGCCGCGCAAGTGCAGGTACTCAAGCCTTTGGCAACCGCGGAGGCGCTGTGAACTGGGAAAAGCTGGTCACTGCGATTTTTGGTTCCCACCACCAGGTGACACGGTTGGGCGATGTCATCAGCGGCACGGGCGAACTGCGCGGCCAAACCTTGGCAGTGGTAGGCACTACCGACCACACCGCCATCGGTATAGAGATTGCACTGGCCCAGGCCCAACTGGTGCTCGAGACGGTACAAAACCACCCGGGGCGCGCGATCTTGTTGCTGGTTGACACCCAGGGGCAGCGCCTACGCCACCGTGATGAGCTCCTGTGCATCAACCGCTACATGGCACATCTGGGCTGTTGCATTGAGCTTGCGCGCCGCCAGGGGCACCAGGTCATCGGGTTGGTGTATGACCAGGCGCTCTCCGGGGGATTCATCACATCAGGGCTGATTGCGGACGCCTGCTACGCACTACCCGAGGCTGAAATCCGCGTGATGCGATTGCCCGCTATGGCGCGCGTCACGAAGATACCGGAAGAAGTGCTCGAAGCGCTCTCTGCTTCTAACCCTGTATTTGCTCCCGGCGTAGAGAACTATGTAGCCATGGGTGGCATCCGCAGCCTGTGGACCGGTGACCTGGCTGCGGCGCTGCAAGATGCATTAAATACCGCCCCACGCGTCGACGTGCGGGCTACCGACGGCGCCGCGCGCGGCGGACGCATGCTGGCGGCGCAAGTGATCGAGCAGGTGCTGGCCGACGGTGTAGCCGCCTGAGGGCGGGTTCTGGCTCGCCAACCGCTTACCCGATGTTTGGCCTGCAGCGTAACCATCTGGTTTGGCTCCAGCCCGATGCGTGGCAAGGCATCGTGGCCCGCGCGTGGGACGACGAGGCCGCCGGCATTTTGAAGCACTGGGCAGAGCAGCAGTTACCGCTGGTAGTGGCCCGCCAGCGCGAGGGTACTGACCCTGCCCATATCAGCTTGGGTTTACCCGCCCCACTACAGTGGGGGCGCCGCAAGCTGGCTTTGGAAGCTACCGAGAACGACGTTTTGCGAACCGGAAATTTTCCGTGGCTGCACGAACTGGTGCAACAGGGTACTTGGAGTGAGGGCGTGCGCGCGCGCGCGCGCACGCTCAAAGCACTGGGGCTATCTGCGCGCGTGTACGGCTCGCACGGCTGGCAGCACATCACCGGCATGCTGTGCGTACGCGCAGCCTCAGATCTGGACCTGTGCTTTGAAGCACCCGACCTGAATACGGCGATGGCGCTGTGCAAAGTGTTGGCAGAGTTGGACGATGGCATGCCGCTGGACGGTGAAATGGTGTTCCCACAGGGCGGTAGTGTGGCGTGGCGCGAACTGCACCAGCTAGCCATCGGCCAAGCGCGCCAGGTGTTAGCGCGTAACCACCAAAATGTGCGGCTGGTTGATATCCATGGATTACGAAGCCTGTGACAGGCCGCCCATGACTGTACGGCCGAGCATTGCAGAGCATCAGGCCTTGCAGGCGCTAGGGCGTCACGCTGTGCGCGCGCTGTACGCTGAAGTTGCACTAGAGCCCAAGCCCGGCTTGGTGTCGTTTCGTGACTGTGGCAGCCACACCGACATGACTGCCGCCACGTTTGTGCGCAGCCTGTTTGCATTGCGCCATTACTTTCCAGCCGTAGCCCGTGCAGGATTTATGGATGCGCCGTTTTCGACATTGGAAAATTTGGGCCGCTGTGCCGAAGCGCGCATGCTGCAAGCAACCGGTGGCGTCAACACCCACCGGGGCGCCGTGTTTGGCTTGGGCCTTCTCTGCGCCAGTGCCGGGTATCTGATTGCGCAGGATCGATCCATCACGGCTCGCCAACTGCGTGAGGTTCTTCTCGAGCAATGGGGCCACGCATTAGGCCGCCGTGCGGAAGAGGCACGCAGCCGTCCCCCCGCATCGCACGGACAGCGTGCGGCACGGTGCTTCGGATTGCGCACAGCAGGCGATGAAGCTGCACTGGGTTTTCCAACACTGTTTGACACCACACTGCCCGCCTTGCAGCGCGCGAGCTCCGCGGGCGCGCCACTGCGGGCGGCCAAGGTGCAAGCCCTGTTTGCCACGATGGCCGTGCTAGACGACACCAACCTCGCTCACCGGGGCGCAAAGGCGGGGTTAGACCTGGTGCGTCGCCGGGCACAGCAGTTCCTTGCAGACGGCGGCGTGTGGCAGCCGGATTGGTTAGGTCAGGCACGAGCCGTCCACGCGGAACTGGTGCGCCATCGTCTCTCTCCGGGCGGATCGGCCGATGTGCTGGCCAGTGCGTGCTGGGTGCAGGCTGTCGTATCGGTGCGAGCGCTGCACTACGCACCGGTATGAGCTACGCGGTGCTGTTTACTGGTCAGGCCAGCCAACACACTGGCATGCTGCCCTGGCTGGAAAACGACCCGCAGTCTGCTCCGGTGCTTCAGGCCATGGCGCGTCACACCGGCGCCCACTGGCGCCATCGTTTGCAGGACCCGACTGAGCGCAGCAACAACGCGTTCGCCCAGTGTCTGATCACCGGTACATCGCTTGCAGCTTGGCAAGCATTGCGGGCGTGCCTGGCCCGGGGCCCGGACATTGTCGCGGGCTACAGCGTGGGTGAACTGGCGGCTTTCAGTGCGGCCGGTATCTTTGATGCGCAGACTGCTTTGGTGTTGGCAGCGCAGCGTGCGCAGTGGATGGACTTAGCAGCTGCCCAGGGACCGGCCGGCGGCTTGCTCTCGGTCTCGGGCCTGGCACAAGCGCAGGTACTGGCGGGGTGCGCTGCACTGCAATGCGCGATCTCCATCGACCACGATCAGGCAATCTACGGTGCAGACAACTTAGCACTGGAGCAGGCCGAACGTCTACTCGCTGCGCGAGGCGCGCTGTGCAAGCGACTGGAAATCAGCGTGGCATCACACACCGCGCGCATGCAGCCCGCAGCCATCGCATTGGCAGACGTGCTGGCAACACAAACCTGGCTCGCACCTCACTGTACGGTGGTGACCAATGCCAGTGGCACCAGCAGCCGCCATCTGGAAAGACTGCGCACCGCGCTGGCGCAGCAAATAGCCACGACTGTGCAATGGGCGGCCTGTATGGATGCCGTGGAAGAGCGCGGCGTGCGTTGCGTGATCGAGATCGGTGCGGGCCACGCATTGGCTAAGCTGTGGAACCGCCGCCAAGCCGGTAGCCCCGCGCGCTCCCTGGAGGATTTCAAGGACGCGCAAGGCGCCGCAGCCTGGATCGAGGCGCAAACCTGAGTTGCCGCAGGTGCCAATCTCGACCTTGGGCCGTTGATTCGCACGAGCAAAACGTCAGTGCATCGCGCGAATCGGATGTTTCGTCGCAAGCCGCGTGCAATCGCAGTGGAGGCCACCTACATTCTCTTCAACGGGCCGCAGTGGCCCTTAATTGGAGCGATGCAATGACCCCACTTTCCACCACCCGTTTGCTTGGCGCGATCAGCGCCCTGGTCATCACCGTAACCCTGAACGGCGGCATGCTGTACATGTTTGACCGCATGGCACAAGGCTCCCAGACTACCACTGCCGTGGTGTCCTTGGAGACGGTAACGATTATCGGCAAGCGCGTTTAAGCTGGCGCAATCATGAAGCACTGGCTTCGCGACAACCGTGGTTTTCTGGTTTTCTTGCTGTGCCTGGGCGTCTTCCGTACCGCTGTGGCGGACTGGAATCCCATCCCCACTGGCTCGATGCGGCCCACCATTCTGGAGGGCGATGTGGTTCTGGTGAACCGCCTGGCCTATGACCTCAAGGTGCCTTTGACGGATCTGTCCTTGGCCAGGATAGGTGAGCCCCAGCGCGGCGATATCGTCACCTTTACCTCCCCCACGGATGGCGTGCGGCTCATCAAGCGCCTGGTAGCAGTACCTGGGGATGTAGTGGAATTGAGGGACGAAGTTCTATTTTTAAACCACCAAGCCGCGGCGTACTCCGACCTGAGCACCGTGGTCGAGTCCATCGCCCCGGGCATGGCGACCCAAGCCACCCGCGCCACCGAGAGCATGGGTGGCAAAGCCCACACAGTGCAGTTTTTGACTGGCGTAGATGCGCGACGCAACTTCGGCCCGGTGGTGGTCCCTGCTGGTCACTACTTCATGCTGGGTGACAACCGCGACAACAGCGCTGACTCCCGCTACATCGGATTTGTGCCCCGCGAGCGGCTGATTGGTCGGGCCGGCCGTGTGCTGGTGTCGGCCGACATTACCGGCAACTGGATGCCCCGATTCGGACGCATGGGCAGCGCGCTCTAACCTTATGCTGTTCTGACGTTCCGAGTCTTCCCGGGGCCGGGGCGTTTGGCTGCAAAATGCCGCCATGCCCCGCGCCCAACAACTTTTGCCCCCCGACGCGCCTAGCCTGCCCACCCGCGGCGACTGGCATAGTAGCCGCCTGGTGCCCCTGCTGCGCAATGTGCTGCGCCTGACCGCGCCCAATCCCGGCGTGATGACTGGCCCCGGCACCAACAGCTATCTTGTGGGCGACGCCAGCACCGGCTTCACGGTGATTGACCCCGGCCCGGCCGATGCCGACCACCTGCAGCGCCTGTGGCAGGCCGCGGTAGACGTTGACGGCGCGGGCGGCAACATCTTGCGCATTGTGTGTACGCATTCCCATCCCGACCACTCGCCTGGTGCGGCGCCTTTACAGGCCCTATGTGCCGGGCAGCCGCCGATTTTGGGCCTACCCTCGGCCCCTACAGCGCGTATCGCCAGTGCGTTTACACCCGACAGGGTGCTATTAAATCAGGAGCTACTTAGCCATGTTTCACCAGGGCCCCAGGCCGATTTGGTTCAAAAAATCGCTGTAGAAGGCGTTTTGGAGCCCCTGCAGCCGCCCGCAGGTAGTCTGCACACCCTGCAAGTGATTTACACCCCCGGCCACGCCGCCAACCACATCTGCCTGCTGCTGCAGGAAGACGGCCTGCTGTTCACCGGCGACCACGTGCTCAACGGCAGCACCACCGTGATCGACCCGCCCGATGGCAATATGGCCGACTACATGGACTCGCTAGACCGTCTGACGGAGGCCTGCTTGGCGCACCAAGTGCAGTACATTCTGCCCGCCCACGGCCATGTGATGGACGACGCGCTAGGTGCCATCGCCCACCTGAAAGCGCACCGCCTGAAACGGGAGGCGAAAATAGCGGCGGTGATGCAAGCCAAACCGCTGGGCAGCCTGGACGATTGGCTGCCACTGGCCTATGACGATGTGGACCCGCGCATCTGGCCGGTGGCCAAACGATCCCTGATGGCACACGTTGAACGCATTGACGCCCTGAATTCCGTACAAAACCTAAAAGACCACGAAGGCCAAGCATGAGCACCCCTGATTCCAAACCCCCACGCACCACACTGGGCAAGCCCGTGAAGGCGCCGCGTACCGTGATTGCGCCTGCGCCGCTCGTGCTTCGCCCCCCATCTCAGCCCAGCTCGGTGCGCAACACGCCCCCCGTGCGTCGTGGCCAGGCCACGCCCTACCACCCAGCTCCGGAAGCCGCTGCGCCACTGCCAGCACCGTCCACCAAAAAGCCGCGTTTTCGTAAACCGCGTAAGGCGCCGGTGGTCGAGGTGCCGGTGGTCGAAACTGGCGAACGCTTGTCCAAGCGCGTGATGCAGATCAAGGGCTGCTCGCGCAAAGAAGCCGAGCAGTACATTGAAGGCGGCTTTGTGACCGTGAACGGCGTGGTGGTGGAAGAACCCGCCCACCGCGTGGACCAACAAACCGTGGCGCTGGACCCGCAGGCGAGCCTGCTGCTACTGAGCTCCGTCACGCTGATTTTGAATAAGCCGCCGGGGACGACCGATGGCTTGGAAGAGCTGGGCGAGGACGAGCCCCCCCCCCCCCCCCCCCCCCCTTTGGCCCCGTGGC